>DAOMZH010000309.1:0-10710 GCA_035437985.1 Polyangium sp. (in: bacteria)
CCGCTGCGGGGCCGCGGGTGATGTGATGGTCACCGATTTGCGGAACGCTGTACTTAGATTCATGTTGCGGGCAGAGGACCGCGCGTGCAATGTGCAGGTGCGGTCCGAGCCCAATGTTTGCGCGTGGTGGACGTGCCTCACGGGCAGGTCTTGAACTGCGAGCGAATCGAGTTCAAGGCGCTGGTGATTTCAGTGGGGGTGTTCGTGAGGTATCCGGTATTGGTTCCGCCAGCCGTGGCAATTTGATTCAATTGCGTGGTCGTCACGTTCGTGCCCATTCCAATGACATACGTGACGACTCGAGGACTCCCATTGGCGAATTGTTGCGCGATAGGGAGCAAGTCATCGGGCATGTCGGCAACCATGTTGCAAATATTGGGCATGCTGTCGAGGAGCAAAACAACGCCAACCTTCTCTGTGGAATGAGAGATTGCGTAATTTTTTGCGTATTGCAATGCTCCGCGATATCCAGGCGGCGGCACGCTGCCCCCAGCGGCGGTCTTTCCCGCCATTGAATTCGTGATGGCCATTTGATTGCCGGGCAAAAGGGCAATGCCCACGCCCGGTGTCTGGTAATCCATCTCGACGCACGAATCCGTAGTTCCTGTTCCTGGGCCACAAATCATGAGAATTGGGCAATCCTCATTTTTTGTGCAGGGGGTATTGGTTCCATAACAAACATTGCCGGTGGCTACACCTGCGACAGGATGGTATCCAATGCCGACCCCCATGTTTGCAGATTGCGAATTGGACAAGAACGAATTGATTCCTGCCCGCATGGCCTCGAGCTTCGTACCTCCTGCACCTGCCATATCACCCATGGATCCCGAAATGTCGGTAAATAGGTACAGATTCGCGGCGGTGCATCCGCTACACATGCCATTGGAACAGACGCCGTTGCACGGTTTGTTGCATCCACCGCAATGGGTCGTATTGGTCCGCGTGTCCACGCATTGCCCAAGGCAATAGGTTTGTCCTGTTGGGCACGCGCAGATCCCGTTCAGACATTGCGTGTTTACCGGACACGCCATATTGCATCCGCCGCAATTCATGGGGTCGTTCATCGTGTCGATACACGCCGTGCCGCAAGGCGTTCCCAAGCAAGTGCAGAGCGAATTGACGCACGAATAGCCTGAGGCACATGTTTTCGCACAACCACCGCAGTTTGCGGGATCGTTGGTCGTGTCGACACAGATGTTATTGCAAACCGTCGAGTTGGTAGGACAAACGCATTGGCCACCCGCGCAGGACGCAACCCCCATACAAGCAACGTTGCACGAACCGCAATGCATATTGTCGTTCATGATGTCGACGCAATCGGCCCCACACGTGTTTTCCGGGGGGCAAGTGCACGCGCCAGCTTCGCACGTCGCCATCCCGGGACACGTCGCCGTATCATCGATCGTCCCATTGCAATCGTTGTCCTTGCCGTCGCATACCTCCGCCGCGCCCGGATGGACATTCCCATTGCTATCATCGCAATCTTGGCCCCCACAAACAATGGGCGCTTCCCCGTCATTGTCCTTGTCGAGGCTCGTGTACGAACATACCGACATTGCTTGATCGCAATGAATGTTGGCTTTGCAAGGATCTGCTCCTAGTTTTTCCAAGCAGATTGCATCGTCAGCACAAATGACCAGTTCCACGCACCCCTGCGTGAGGTTACAAATCTGACCTGACGGACAACTCGTTTCCCCACTATTGGGTCCAACGGCATGCTGGCATGTTCCGGCGTTGCACGTGTCAATCGTACAGGAAAAACCATCGCTGCAATCGGCCGCAGAAGAACACCCCCCGGAGCCTCCCATACCGCTGCTGCTCGAACTTGCTCCCCCACCACTCCCACCGGTCGCATTCGTTCCCCCAGTGGTGATTGAAGCAGTGTCGCCGCCACATCCTGAAGTGACGGTACCAACGAGCATTCCAAATCCCACTGTAATGGCCAGTAAGCTTCCCAAGTGCTTCATGTATCGACTCCGTTGTTTACAATCGTTGCAACCGCGTGGATCTCGTCGAGGCGTACCACCGCTATGGGCAGAAGGGCCATCGAATTCGCCATTTTGACTGCCCACATATCGACGGCGGATGGTTTGCTGAACAATGTCGCCGCACTCGTGGCACCTGATGAAAATCGGGTTTGCCCACAAGCAATGCGATC
The DNA here is from genome assembly GCA_035437985.1 of Polyangium sp. (in: bacteria). Lineage (GTDB taxonomy): Bacteria > Myxococcota_A > Polyangia > Polyangiales > Polyangiaceae > Polyangium. The sequence goes on from DAOMZH010000309.1 coordinate 2,159, forward strand.
GACGAATCGCACAATTGGTTTTTCGTGACGGTTCGATAGAAATGCCCCACCATCTCGGCAGGCCATCTCCCATTACCGACGCCGACACGAATCCGTGTTCAGACGCGTCGAGCCTTTCGCATATTCACGCCCGCGCGCGACATTCGACCATTACGCTTTACGCGGCCAACCGCTTCTTTGCGATGCCGGCGGAGCGTCGAATGTCGAACGATCGATTTGCGGTGCCCGTTGCGTCAGCGGCGGGAGATCCGAACCTCGTCGCGAAGCAGGGGGCGCATCGGAAGGCCGCCCAACTGGCCGCGAAAACGATGATGGTCGCGGTTGCCCCATCGTCGACGGTGGAGGCGAACGCATGCTTTCCGGACCCCGCTCCCGCTTCTGCCACGTCCCTTCGATGAATTCCGCAACTTGTCGCGCGAGTTCATCACCGTCGGCTGTTTTAACAATGAAACCTGCGGCTTTCGTCGATAGCACCAGACTTTGCAACTCACGTACGGGACGTTCGGAAAGAAAAACAATCGGGCAGGAACAAATGCCCTTCTGAATCGCTACTTCAACGAGTTTGCCCCCATCGAGCGCCGGCATGTACACGTCCACGAGCACCACGTCCGGATTCGTCCGGGCCACCGCCGCCCCAAAGCCGAATGGCGAATCGAGCGTCGTCACGTCAAAGCCGCGCAGATGCAACTGCTGCTTCACGACTTCGCGGCACGTCTCGCTGTCGTCCACGAATAAGACTCGGCGGCGCGGCGCATTCATCGCTTCCTTTGCACCTCAAATCGCCGCCATTCGCCGCACTCGCGCCCCATTGCGCCAAGTCTAACGTTCTGCGCGTCGGAACGGCAAGTAGGGAATTTTCAATTTTCCCTCGAATCCTGTGCAAGTTCTTGCCGCGCCGAAGCCAGGCTCTCGTCGTCCCTCGCTCCAACGTGAAACACCTCGAACCTCGATCTCTCCAAAACAAACACCCCCAACCGATCCCACGCCCGATAGTTTGTCCTCAAACCATCGCCTCGTTCGCCCCCAAAAAAAAGCCCGGCGAGGTTGGTCTTCACGCCGGGCCGAGCCCAAGCCCTCCAAGGAGACCGGGCAATTCGAAGGTATGTCGAGTGCCCAAACCGTTGCAAGCATCTCACCGGTAGTGACGTATCGTCAGTCGTGCATTGCTCACGACGCATGTCCGTCGCGCGCGGAAGCACGTGCCGAACGAGGATCCATCGCTTCACGTAACGCTTCGGCAAGCAAGTAAGACGCTCCGACAGTCGCGAAAAGCAACACGCCAGGCAGAACCAAAAATCGCTGCGCAGATGGATGTCGCGCACCTTGTGCCAGAAGTTCGCCCCACGACGCACTGTCCGACGCAGTCCCCATGTCGAGAAACGCGAGCGTCGCATTGAGCAACACGACGGACGCCACGCCAAAGACGGAACTCACCGTCACGGGTCCAAGCGCGTTGGGCAGTACGTGCTGCAAAAAGATCCGTGTTCGCGACGCCCCAAGAGCTCGAGCCGCAAGCGCGTAATCCTCCGTTGTCGCGCGCATCGATTCCGCATGCACCAGCCTGGCGACTTCGGCCCAACGCACGAACGCAACCGCCAAAATCAACGACAATGACGTTGGTTGTCGCTCGATTGCCCACACGAGCGCCACCACGATGATCGCCGGAAAACTGTCGACCGTTTCAACCAGACGAACCAGAATCGTCCGCGATACTCCCCCTCGAATTCCCGACAAACCTCCGAGCAACACGCCGAATACAGTGCTCAAGAAAATTGCGACGACCGAGATGCCCAGCGCATTGCGGGCACCGTAAACGACGCGTGCAAATACATCGCGACTTCGTTCGTCGGTGCCCAAAGGATGGGCCGCTGAAGAAGGCGCAAAGGGGCCCTCCGTCGTCGTAGCCGAAGGGCTGGTACGCACCAACGGCCAAATGACGAACGCTCCGGCATAGAGTTTGTCCGGGTCTTCCGATGGGGATGACTCCTGAGTAATCGCCGGCAAAACCTCACGATGACCACCACCGACGACGAGCAGCGGCACCGGCGCTGCAAGCACCTCGGCAAAAATTCCCACCAGCGAAAGCATGCCCAGCACAACCAGACCAACGGTCGTTCGACGGTCGTGCAAAAATCGACGCATCGTGATCGACGCGTGACTCATCGGCTGCGCCTCTCTTGCAACACCTTCGGAATGAGCCGTCGATCCAACATGACATGCGCGAGGTCGGTGATGATCACGCCGAACGCCGCCGTTGCTGCCGTCAAAATCGAGACGGCCATCAGCCAGTCCGTATCGCGATCATGCACCGCTGCAATCGTCGCTTGGCCCAAACCATCAAGTCCAAATACGCGTTCCACGACAAACGCTCCACCAAGAGCCATCGGAGCTTCCAAAGTTGCGAGCGTGAAAAACGGAAGCAGCGCCGTAGGCAACGCGTGAACGAAAAGCGCTCGCGATGGACTCGCTCCACGAGCAATAGCTGCCCGCACATGCTCTTGCGAAAATGCTGAAGCGAGCGCCGCGCGTACCTGACGTGCGGGCGAGGCGAGAAGACCCAAGGCGAGAAGAACGGTCGGCAAACCCAGACCAGTTTGTAGTTCCAAACGAGAAGCGAACGTCGCAAAAATGGCCGTGGGAATGGCGTAGAGAGCCAAGAGCACGAACGTAATTGCCGCATCACGTTTGCGACTCCGCGACGCTGCGCCAAAAAAGCCCAGAAAAAATGCCAAGACGTAGGCCAGTCCAATCGCCCCGTACACGAGCGTGAACGTCACAGGAGCGCGTCGAATCACCCCGTCGAGCACCGGTAAATCAGCACGTTGTGCCCCAAGCCGCTGCGTGAAGGCCGATACCGCCCACTTGCCGTAACGCGTGTCCAACACGATCGCTGCAAAGCGCGACAACCCCTCCACCGTGATGAAGTCGTTCTCGTACACCAGCCAATACGCTCGCCACCGTTGCACACACCGGCTCGCCGTCGCGTAGTCGTCGCTTGGTGCAATCCGTTCGTTGCGCCCCGTCACATGTGCTGCGATTTCGATGAGCGCCCGCGTGCGCTCGAACGAAGCTGCGTCATGCGGTTCTTCGAGCGCTGCAAGAATGTCTTCGAGGACGAACGTATCGAACTCGTGCATCTCCGTAGCTCGCGACGCACTTCCGTACCGAGACAAACGACGCACTGCACTGCGCGCTGCAGCTCGCCGAAACTCGATATCCCGATCACTCCAGAACCTCGTCCAAAATCCTTCCGCACGCACAGGATCGGTGAGGTTGTCCGAGGTGAACCCCATGCGCTCACCAATCGGCGCCAGAGCCACGGTGACTTTGGCGCGTGATTCCTGATCCAGCGTGCGGAGTATCGGCAAGACATGCGGCAACGCTGCGCCACCGAGACGAACGAGTTCGCGTCGACCAAGACCACTGGTCTCGGGATCGCCTTCCATGATCGCCTGCAGAGCTTCTGCCGTGCGCACTCGGACGTCACGCGGAGCAAAATTGAGAAAGCGCGGGAGCTCGAGGAACTTCTCGCGACGGATTCGTTCTCGTTCGTCCGGTTCGAATTGTTTCGTCGGATCCTCGGTTGGATCGGGGACGTACGAGAGAAACAAAAATGCTGCGAGCGACACTCCAATGAGTGTCGGAATGATCCAGAGCAACCAGCGAAGGGCGTGCCGAAGCATGGAGTGTCAGCGCAAAAGACCTTCGATGAGATCGATGCGCATTCCGAATTTGTACGGTGAAGCCTTCACGACTTCGATGTTGCGGCCAGCAATCTTTTGCTCGCCTTCTTCCAAGTATTCACCTGCGTTGATCGCAATGACTTTGCCTTGCCCGTTGAAGATCGGACTCCCGGTCGTTCCACGCGTCGATGAAGCGTCGTGCTGCACGAGCCAATTTTCTTTGTACCCAACGGGCCTTCCCGCAGCTCCCGTGACGCGACCAATGTGCGCTGCCAGGAACGTTGCGGCTGGATTCGAAACGTCCATCAACCGATCCGGAAAACCGATGAGATACACCTCGTCACCCGCACCCATCGCCGACAATTCCTGCGGCGTCGCGATTTCCAAAACCATCGCCGCGCGACCCTTGATCGTCACGACTCCGACGTCCGGCGTGATGCTGTTCGGATCAGCCTGTCGATAATTCGGATGCGCACGCATCTCGCTCACGTCGAACTTCACGTCGCCCCGCCCCTCGTTCTCGATTGCTTTCACCGAGCCCCCACGCGACTTCGCTTCCTGAATGCAACGTGCGTTCGTTGCCAACTTCGAGGGCTGTACAGCAAATGCCGTACAAATGCCCTCCGAGCCAATCGCGAGCATGAAGATGCCCTTGCGTGAACGATCGTAGAGGTTGCGACCAAAACTCGCATTCGAAGGATGCAACGTTCCGAGACGCGTCTCGATTTCTTTCCGTCGCGGATCTTCCGGAGGCAGCTGCGCCAACTCTTCACGCAGATGCTGAATGTCGTGTTGCGATCGCGTGGTCCAATAAATCAACCCTCCAAGTCCACACAAGGCCACGACCAGGATCGCTCCGAGCACATACGCCGTTCGTCGTTGCGAGGCCGTCGCCTCACTCACTTTGCGTTCGACGAGCGCGTTGATCTCCGTGGTTCGTCCGGGTCGAACACGGGCCGAAGCTGCATTGACTGCCGCTGAAATCATGGCTGCGAGCGTGCGTTGTCCCACACGCGCCCCTGCTGCCGGTGCGAGCGGAGGTGGCGCTCCTGGTTGCGCCCGCGCGACCTGCGGGGCAGGTGCTTGCGACACAAACTCGATACGAATACGTGGACCTTTGGAGCCCAACGCAATCTCGTCACCCGAGACGAGTGAACGACGATCGATGCGTTCCGGTCCGACAAACGTTCCGTTGCGACTGCCGAGATCCACGACCAGCCAGCCATCTCCTTCGCGACGTAGCTCTGCGTGGTAGCCGCTTGCTTCACGATCGTGATGCGCGTCGAGCACGATGTCGTTGTCTGGGGCGCGTCCAATACGCACGACGTTCGACGCGAAAAGCTTCTCGGTGCCGACGCTATGTCCGAAGGTATGGACGATCCGAAGATTCATGGTGCAGGTACCCCACGAACGAGATCGATGCGCATCGCGATACGGAACGGTGAAGCTTCCACGACAGTCGTTTTCTGGCCACCGATCGAAATGTCTTCTTCTTCGTCGACGTGAGCCGCATGCACCGCAATCACGTTGCCATATTGGTTGAATACGGGACTGCCGCTGTTGCCCCCTTGGGTGACTGCATCATGCAGGATCAAGCTCGTCTTGTCGGGGGTCGTGCTTTCTTCGTTGAAGCCCATCAAGCGTCCGATGTGTCCGGCCAAGAACGTCGCTGTGGGGTTGATCGGATCCATCACTCGTCCAGGAAATCCGAGCACCTGAATGTCGTCACCTGGACCGAGCGCGCGTAACTCCACATCGCTTGCCAACGTCACCCGTGCGGGCAGGGAACCGCGGATCCGCAACAGCGCTACGTCGGGCGAATCGGCGCGCTTCGAGTCGGTGCGGTACGCAGGATGCGCCCGTTGAGCAACCACATCGAACGTCACGCGCTTGGCCGATTCGTTCTGCACGACAACTGGTTTTCCTCCGCGACTCCCACACGACGTTACGCAGTGTGCGTTCGTCACGAGCGTTTGCGCATCGATCGCAAACGCACTGCAACAGCCACTGATTTGTCGTCCATTCTCATACGCCAAGACAAACAGCGCCCCACGGTTTCGTTCGTAGATCTCTCGCCCCGTGAAAACCTTCGTGGGCAACGTGCCCAAAGGCGCGCTGATGGGTTTCTGCCCAATGCCCATCTCCGTCGCCAGAACATTGGCGGCTCGCTTCGAGCGGTACACAGCTACACCGGCAACTCCGAGCGCCAACAACGTGACGATGATCCCAACAGTAAGGATCGTGTTCGTGCGGGCTCCGCGTCGCGTTGCTTTGTGAACTTGCGCTTCGATGATGGCGCGACTTTTGTCTTCTTTTCTCGTCGCGTTGATGACTGCTTTTTCGACGATGTGTTGCGCTGTGGCCAGGTCGACCCGACCGTCGGCGTCAGTCACGACAGCGGGCAACGGCGGCCCTAAAATTTCCACGCGCAACGTGGGTCCGGCATTGTCTCCAAAACGAATCTCGTCACCTGAGCGCAGAGCGCGTGACGTCACGCGTTTCGTATTGACAAACGTTCCCGCACGCGTTTCGAGATCGACGATCCAGTAGGCATGTTGTTCCCAGCGAATTTCAGCGTGACGCGGTACAACCCCATGCGGCTCTTCCCCGGTGAGGGCGAGGTCGTTGTCCGGGGAGCAACCAATCCGCACAGGCACGGCGACAAACTCGCGAACTTGGCGAGCCACCGCGCCGCGCGTGTGCGTCACGCGCAGCATGATCGATGTGTGCCGGGGAGGTTTGTCATGCGCTACCGCTGTAGCAGGTAATACGCGGCAACTGCGATACAGGCGAAGGCGCTCATGATCATCAACACGATGAGCCACTGCGGTGCGCTGTCCGTTGGCAGATCCACCGGATCATCGAGACCGTAGGAACCTCGATCGGCATCCCCGCCATCACGACCTCGACCATCACGCCGTTTGTCCAGGTCACTCAGGCCGCGTCCTTCGAACAACGCGCCCGAGCCACCCATGGCGAGAGGCATCGAGACTTTGGCCTGATCCAATTCCTTCACCCGACGACTCGGATCCGGAGCCGACACAGGACCCGAGCCAGCCCGTTCAGGAAGCTGATACTTGCGATAACGAAGCCCAGCGACGTCATCCGGCGTAGGGGCATCGAGACCCTCGCCGAGGAACTTTGAAATCACCACGGTCACGTTGTCATGACCGCCAGCTTGATTGGCTCGGTCGATGAGCACCTTGCAAGCTTCGTGAGGGTCTTCGACGGTGCGCAACACTTCGCGAATTTCTTCGTTTCGCACCATGCCCGAAAGACCATCGGAGCAGACCAGCAACGTGTCCCCGCGTTTCAGTTCGACAAACGTGAGGTCGACCTGAACACTGTCGGACGTGCCGAGAGCTTGAAGAATGATGTTGTTGTGCTCGAACGTCTCGGCTTCTTCTTCGGTCAGCTGTCCAGCTTCGATGAGTTGGTTGACGAGCGATTGATCCCGCGTGGCTTGGACGAGTTTGTCCCCGCGCAAGATGTACGCGCGACTGTCACCAACTTGGCCGACGAACAGGTGATCATCGACGAGCGCAGCGATCGTCGACGTCGTGCCCATGCCGCGACGTGTGCGATCGAGTTTCGCTTCGCTGAAGATGCGCAGGCCCGCCGCTTCGATGGCTCCTACGAGACGCGAGGCGAGATCATCACGGTTTGTCGGGGCGTCACCCGCCGTCATCTTCTGAAAGATGATGTCGACAGCGAGTTGGCTCGCGACTTCACCAGCCGCAGCCCCACCCATCCCGTCACACACGCCAAGCACCATTCCTCTTGAACCCAAGGGAATCGTGCGATCCGGTTCCATCACGCCGCGCTGATTTTTCGTCAGATCCGCGACGATGAAATTGTCCTCGTTGTGCTCACGCACTTGGCCGACATCCGTCCGACCAAAGAGGCGAAGTTGAATTTTGCTCGAAGCCTCTACCGCCGGCGCGTCCGAAGACGACTTCTCGGCAGACTCGGAGGAGTGCGAGGTTTCGGGCATTGGGTCTCGAGTGGGTTGTTCGCTCATGGGCTATGCGAGGTCCACCCGAAAGAGGTGCTGTCCAACGCGCAGGTAGTCGCCATTGTTCAGAGGAACGTCCCCGCGAATGGCAACGAATGTCCCATTCGACGAGTCGAGATCCGTGAGGGTGAAGGTTCCAGCCATGCTTGCGCGGCGTATAACCGCATGGCGCCTGGAGAGAAACGGATCTGCCGTGAAAACAATGTCACCCACCTCCCGACCAATCACCGTTTCATCCCGGAACAAATGATGCACGTCTCGAATGATTCCTTCGACTGTGCGTTGGCAAAGACGCGCTCGCCGCGCGAGCGATGGTGATCCGAACAGCAGGGTCCCATGCTGGGACGCATGGCCTAGCCCTCGTTCCGCGTCACTCACGGTTTCGAACTGTAACACCTCCAAGCCCAAAAGAAGCAAGTCGCCATCTCTCAAGACGTGCGGTTCCCAGATGCGACGGTAAACCCCGTTCGTCGACTGCAAGTCTCGGATAAACCACTTGTCCCCTTGAAACACGAGCCGAGCGTGACGTGGGGACATGTAAAAGTCCTCCGCCAGGAGGATGTCCCCCTCCAAACGTCCGACGTCGACTTGCGCCCCCTCCAAGGGAAAAACCTTGCCTTCTGTGCCGTCCTCGGCGATGACCACGAGTTTGCCCCGGAGCATCGTGTCGATCTCCGGCGCTGGAGCCTCGGGTACCGCAACTGGGGCGACCGTGAGGATCGTGTGTTCGTTTCGACCAACCGGTCGCAACACCATGTCGAGCGCGGCATCTTCTTCTGCATCCGCACGACTCGCTTGTTCCGCACGACTCGCTTGTTCCGCACGACTCGCTTGTTCCGCACGACTCGCTTGTT
>DAOMZH010000310.1:0-10708 GCA_035437985.1 Polyangium sp. (in: bacteria)
GGGATCAGCGTGCGAGGTGCGGATCGCGTGGCCGATGATCAGAGCAAAAGCTCGCGAGGAATACGCGGGGTCGAATGGAATGTCGGGCAAGCCTTCGGCGACTTCGACGATGACCTCTTGATGGGCATCCGGTGCGAGATCGCGAGCTCGACGTACCGACTCCGTGGCGAGCTGCGCGACCGGTAACGAACGTGGAAGAAGCGTGAGTTGTCCAGCTTCGACGCGGGCAGTATCGAGGATCGATTCGATGAGTCCGAGAAGCTCGCGTCCGCGATTCTCGATGAGCGTCAAACTCTCGCGCTGACTCGTGGTGAGTTCTTCTCGACTAACCAGTTCGGCGAATCCCAAGATGGCGTTGAGGGGGCTCTTGAGGTCGTGGCTGACGCTGGCGAAGAGCAATCCCCGCATACGTTGGGCGGCTTCTTGAACTTCGAGCGCGCGCTCTTGAGCTCCGGCGAAGATGCGAAATCGCTCGGCCAAAACTTCGATGGCGCGACCCAAGTTGGCCACGAGACTGAAGCGAACAGGACGCGCGATCTGGGTTTCGCCCCGAAGAACACTTTCAGTACCAAGCAATCGGACACGATGCGTCGCGAGCAACAGATCTTCCGAAAGAGCGCGACCAACGAGGGCCCCCATGATGGCGGCGATCAGGCAAAACACGAGGGCCACGACAACGCCTTCGGTCGTGATCGTGGGATCGAGATCCGCCTTGAAACGAACATCGATTTCCTTTGAAGCAACAATCGCGGTGAGAACGAGTTCGCCATCGTTCTGGCGCGTCACGATTGGTTCGCCGCGGTGGTTCGATTCAGCAGGCTGAACCAAAAAATCGTATTGCATGAGGGCGCCAACGGCATTGTCGATCGTGTCGTTCTTGCCGGTTGTCACTCCAGACTCGAGCGCGAGTTGCGCCACGATGTACGCCACACCTGCTTGGCTTTTTTCCAGTTGCTCGCGCATACGTGCATGCGTGATGAGCACGGCACCTACACCCACGAGCGCGACCGGCGCGACGACGGCCAAGAGAAACTTTTGCAACAAGCGGCGACGTGGAATCTGCTGCAGCTCCTGCGACTCGAGGAAGCTCGCCACGAGTTCGATCGGACCAACGTCGAGCACACGCACGGTCGCGGTGCGAACGAGGATGTAGTGGATGAGTGAGCAGGCGCCGAGGATGGTGACGGACAGAATGAACAAGCTGATGGCCCGACCTTGGTCGAGTTTTTCTGGACGTAGGATCGGCAAAAGTCCCGACGCATGAACGATGCAAATCACGGCAAAAAAACGAAACGTCAGCACGCTCGGCAGTCCCAAGAGGCGGCGCACTTCCGACGGGCCGATGCGACGCGCGTTTGTCGGGGTACCCAAGAACAAACGGCCCAGCGCGTGCAGCTGCCAGAAACACGCGAGGGTGTTGATGAGGATCGTGAGCGTTGTGAGTTTCAGGCCCAGGACCAACACACTGTTTGTCGTGTCGCGATCGAGCACGAGGAGTGTGGGGCCAAGGACGGCAATGGCGGCGTGTCCACCGAGCCCGGTGAGGAGTTGTCGGGCGAGCACGCTGCGGTTGAACTGTTGAACCAGCGTGTTCATCCAGCAACCTCGTTGGTGATGTCACTTTCCAGGATCGATCGATGCGGGGTCGCGACGAGTGCGCCTCGTCCTCGTGAAGCATCTGGTGCTTGGTTGGCATCGCAACGAGGCAACGTGACGGTAAACGTCGAGCCGCGGCCCATCTCGCTCGTGACGTCGATGGTGCCTCCATGCATCAAGACGAGGCGTTTGGTGATCGCCAACCCAAGGCCCGTTCCACCGCGAGAAGGTGCATCGTCGAGCTGTCGATACTCCTCGAAAATGGCCGTGGTTTGTTCGCGCGGAATGCCTGGTCCCGTGTCTTTGACGGTGAGCACGACAAACGAGCCCCGAGCGTCGACGTGCACGGTGACTGAGCCACGCATCGTGAACTTCGTCGCGTTGGAAACGAGGTTCGTCAGAATTTGGCGCACACGTCGTTTGTCCGCGAACGCATAGAGCCCATCCGTTCCTTCAAGCTCCAACGTCAACGGCTTGTCGGCAACGGTCGCGCTGGCTTCACGTACGACCTCTTCTGCGACTTGATGCACGTCGACTGGGCTACGCGAGAGTTGCAGCGTCCCTGTTTCGAGTGCGGACAGTTCGAGAATGTCGTCGATGAGTTGGCGCAGATGCTCACCGCTCGTTCGTATGATCTCCAATGATTCACGCGCGTCGTCACTCAAAGGCCCATCGACCTCGCTTTCGAGGACGTGGGCAAACCCCAAGATGGCATTGAGCGGAGTGCGCAATTCGTGGCTCAAACCCGCGAGAAATGCCGAACGCTCCTTGTCCATGTCGGTGGCTTGGGCGAGGTCGGCGCGATAGGTGCGTTCCGCTGCGGCAAACCGCGTGACGAGCATGTTGAACGCAGCGGTCAACACCCCGACTTGATCGAGTGAGCGGATGGGAATTTGTTGACCCGTTGGAGCAGCGTCGGGGCGCGCCATGGCGACGATACGATCGCGTACGAAATCGACGTCATCTCGCACTTGCTTGGTGAAGGCTTGCGCCACACCAACAGCAACACCGAGCAAAATCACCGTGAGTGCAGCAACGCCTTTGAGAAGCTCGGCGGAGCCTGGAGGTGGATCGGGAGCTTTGACGAACGCGATCAAGGAGTTCGCTTGCTGGGGAGCGTCGAGGTTCTTTACGGAAAACCGGACACGTCCTGGCGACATTCGAGTCTCGCCACTGCCGGCTTGGAGAAAGCGCTGAACGTCTTCTTTGCTGAACCCTACGTAGGCTTCGCGAATGATGATCTGTCCGCTTTGATCAACGAGAAGCAGCTCGATTCCGCACTTTTTCCGCGCGTTGTCGAGAATTTCCGCTTGCTCGGCGAGCGTCGCTCCGCGCATGTGGGCAGCAAGCGGCGTAAGAACCGCGTTGGCTCGCAACACCGCGGCGTCGTCGGTGAGTTTTCCCAGTTGTCGAATGCCGACGAGAGCTATGGCGAGTGCTGTCGCCATACCGATGACGAGCACCATCGCTGGAGCCAAAGGGAGCAGCGGAAGACCACCGCGAAACAGTCGGAGCGAAGTACGCCGCACGTGGGGTTGCACAAGCATGCTTCGAAGAACTCTCTGCCCCAAGGGAGATCGTTTTTCGCCTGTGACCTTCGAGAGTCACAGCAACACTTCAGTGGGCGTTCAACTGGGTCGCGGGTCGGTGGAAAGGAGCGCAAAAACGCCGTGATCGAGCCATCGTCCGTCACACCATTCGGCTTGTCGCGCAATGCCTTCGAAGCGGAAACCCAAACGACTGATCACGCGCATTGAAGCATGGTTGTCCGTTGCTGCAGCCACGCGTACGCGATGCGCGCCCATGTAGCGAAAGGCAAATTCGACGGTCGCACGTGCAGCCTCCGTCATCAGTCCGCGGCGCATGCCTTCTTTGCGGAGCCAATAACCAAGGTCGCATTGACGATGAATGTGCACACACGATTCGAGTCCTACGACCCCGACAAACGTTCGTCCGGCGCGTTCACGAATCGCAAAACGTAGAGCGCGACCGTTGTCCCAATCCGCAGCACACGCCTCGGTAAACCGAATGCTCGATGCGGGCTCCGTGTAGTACGGGACCCACGGAAGCCACTTTTGCAAAAGAGCGCGCGAGCTTTGTACGGCAAGCCAAACCTCTTGCGCGTCTGCGGGATCGACCGGAGCGAGCGTGAGCCGTTCGGTTTCGATCGGACGCGCGCGCAAGTCGGAACGAGGAGGAACGATGAGCGCGTTGTTCACTGGCAGTTGAAACGGGCGACGTAAGGCTCGAGCAGTCCAGCTTCGTAGTCGAGCCACGAAACCAACCATTCACCGGGAGTTTTTCCAGGGGCGAGCGCGGCTGCAGGTTGCGTACCACTGATGCGACCAACCTTGGCTGATGCACCCACCTTCGCGCGCGTGATGGGAGCGGTCATGATGGCACCTTTCTCGAACCAAATGACACGCGCGTTACCCGCGCCGTCGAAGGCCACCGTGGGATGACCACCCGCTTTGCTGAACTTGTCTCGCCACAAGAGTTGAGCCGTTCCAGGATCGACGGCAGCAGCCCAGACACCACCCATGGTCTCGTTGTCCCAAACGAGGAAACAGCTGTCCTTGCCGCAGGCAATCGACGGCGTGTCGGCACGGGATTTGTCCGTGTTGACGATGACGAGTTCGCCCACGGAATGATCGCCCAAATCGCCTTTCTTGCGTGCATCGACGCCCTTGTCGAAACTCGCCAACGGCACGCGCAGTCGATAAATGGTTTGTTGTGGCGAACGTTCGAGTCGGAACGTGATCTGTGCAGCTTCACCAGCGACAGCAACGACCGGCAAACGAATGCGCGGCTTTTGCAATCCCGAGGGCGCGAAATCCGTCGCTCGAATGACTTCGCCGAGGGGCTCGAGCTTCGGAGACAAACGGCGCATGAACAGTTCCTCTGAGCCCGTGTCGATCTCGGCTGCCCACACTGCGACATAGGAACCATCGGCGGCCTTGGCAAGCGACACCCCCGAGCTCGGTGCTTTGAGTGGCCCGATGTTCGCCATGGGACTGCCAATGGTGCCGTCTTCAGCAATCATTCGCGCGTGTATGCCCGCGTTTGTCCCTTTGCCATCGGAGTAGATGACGATGGGTATTTCCGAACCGCTCGAGATCAGCACCGGCGTCTTCACGCTGCCGCCTTCGGGCGTGATGTCGATTGGATCCGCAATCGTCCGCAACGACTCGTCGAGCACTGCGGCGTACGCGTGATCGGGACCTTCGTGACCATCGGTCCATGTGACGACAGGTCCTTTCGGACCCAACGCAATATAAGGACGTCCCGAGCTGATTCGTTTGGGCACCAATGATTGGAGGTCATACGTCCGCGGGCGACCTAGACCTGTGAGGGAACAAGGCGACTTGGCCGCATCACTTCCCATGGCCACTTGGACCTGGTCGAGCATGGTGCGCGGTATGCCGTGACCACCTTTGTCGAAGGCGTCTTTCAACAGTTTGAACGCGCCTTTGTGATCGTTCGCGGTGAGTTTGTCCTGGGCTTCCGACACGGTCGTCCGCCACGGAAGCACTGGCGGCGGCGCCGGATTTTCAGCCGTCGCCCGCGCGCTCGGAGCCATCGATGCCGATGGAGCAGCGCTGACGATTTGCGCGGACGCCGAAGGCACGACCGGCGGCGGCTTCTGGTCGTTCTGCATCTTCGTCCACGCTGCGTATCCGCCTCCACCCACAGCGAGCGCAAACGCAGCAACGAGACCGAGCGTCACTCCTCGGGATGGTTTGTCTTGCGCAACCTTCACCGGATCGGGCTCGGGTTGCGGTCCGCGTGGCGGAGCCTCGAACGTAGCTGTCGTTCCTCGAGGAACGCCATCGCCAGCTGCTGCACCTGGAGGCTCGTCGCTCTTTGGTGACTTCACGCTCGTGGGTGCTGGAGGTGGCAATGAAAACTCGAGCGGTCCTTCGGCTTCTTGCGCTCCGGGGGCGGGTGCCGAGACGCGGGCGTACATGCCGCTGACGTCTTGGCGAAACGCTCCCGACGTATCGATCCGCGCGGATGGATCCAGCGCGCCGATGAGTTCGTCCGAGAACTCGCGCGCCGTTTGAAAGCGTTGATCAATGCGGCGATCGAGCGCTTTGTCGAACCAATCTTTGAACGTTGGGGGCAAGTCGGGGCGATAAACGAGCGGGTCGGGAACGGGTGCGCTCGCGATTTGGGCGAAGGTCATCGCCACGCCTTGCTCGGTTTGCCACACGGTTCGTCCCGTGAAACACTCGTAAACGATGCAGGCGAGAGCCCAAAGATCGGCGCGATGATCGACGGCGCCTTGGCCACGAACCTGTTCGGGACTCATGTACGCGGGCGTTCCGAACACGGCGCCTTCACGGGTCAGACGTGATTGCTTCGCATCGCCAGAGCCATCGAGCGGGGTGTAAAATTTCGCGAGGCCGAAATCGAGAATCTTGGCGAGGAGCGCGCCGTCTTCGTCTTTGCCGATGAAGATGTTCTCGGGCTTGAGGTCGCGATGCACGATGTTCGCGGCGTGGGCTTTGGTCAGTCCGCGACACACCTGACTCGCAATTGCGAGGGTGGTTGGAATGTCGAAGTAACGAACCTTGGTCATCCGTTCGTAAAGCGATTCGCCTTCGAGCAGTTCCAAGACGAGAAACGGCGGACCTTCTTCGAGACGTCCGGAATCGTAAACGTCGCAGATGTACGGACTGCGAATCGCCGCTGCGGCACGCGCTTCGCGGAAGAACCGTTCCACGACGACTTGCGACGTCGTCAGCTCCTGCGCGAGGACCTTGATGGCTACACGTTTCCCGATGCCGATATTCTCAGCTTCATAGACAGCAGCCATCCCCCCGCGACCAATCTCGCGGGTGACTCTGTACTTCTCCGACAGGATGGTACCTACCGGGATCTTCGTCGACGTCGGTGAGGCCATCAGTTCATCGGGTCGAGAAACGGGACGTAGCGGGGGAATCGTAGGCGAGGCGGGTCCCGCAAACAACTACGCGTCGATCTTGATTGTTGATTGTGTCGTTCGAGGCTTGCTCCCTGCCCCGCAGCAGGGATCTCGTTGCGGCTAGCAGTCCGCTTGATCGCAGGAGCAAGTGCTTGGTCTCGTTTTTCGGATTTGGGCGGACCGCCATTTTTTTTTCGTATGTGGGCTGCGTCGAAACATTCCCGAAACGGAGCAGCGCGTAGAAAGCGACGGGTCGAGCAATGAAGAAGGTCGAAGCAATCATCAAACCGTTCAAACTCGATGAGGTCAAAGATGCCCTCGCCGAGGTGGGTATTCAGGGCATGACCGTAACCGAAGTCAAAGGCTTCGGACGTACGGGCGGCAAGAAAGAAGTCTACCGCGGCTCGGCGTACGTCGTCGATTTCGTTCCGAAGGTAAAACTCGAGATCGTCGTCCCGGAACACCTCGTCCAGAGCGTCACGGACGCGATCGAGAAGAGCGCCAGGACGGGACGGATTGGCGACGGAAAAATCTTCGTCAGCTCGATCGATGAAGCCATTCGCATCCGTACGGGAGAACGGGGCGAAGACGCGATCTAGGCGTGTTTTGTGTTCGTTCGAGACAAACTCGTTCGTCCACGAACATGCGTTGCAACCCGTTGGGAAAGAGTCATGAAACCGAAAGACGTCATTCAATTCGCCAAAGATCACGACTGCAAGTTCGTCGACCTGAAATTCATCGATTTGCCCGGCATTTGGCAGCACACGACGATCCCTGCCAATCGGCTCGCCGAAGATTTGTTCGAAGAGGGCATCGGTTTCGACGGTTCGTCCGTGCGCGGATGGCAGCCGATCAACGCCTCCGACATGCTCATGACGCCTGATCCGACGACCGCGCGCATCGATCCTTTTCCGGCGCAAAAGACGCTGAGCCTCATCTGCAAGATCTCGGATCCGATCACCGGTCAGCCTTATGGCCGCGACCCACGATACATCGCGAAGAAAGCCGAAAATCACCTGCGTTCGACAGCAATTGCCGACACGGCCTACATGGGTCCGGAGGCCGAGTTTTTCGTGTTCGATTCGATTCGTTACGAGAGCTCGCCGCGCAACGGCTTTTTCGAAATCGATTCTGCCGAAGCTTCCTGGAACAGCGGCAAGGCCGGAACGAACCTCGGACACAAGATTCGTCCCAAGGAGGGCTACTTTCCGGTCGCGCCGAACGATTCGCTCGTCGACGTGCGCGCCGACATGATGACGACGCTGATGGACAGCGGGATCGTGGTCGAGGTTGGGCATCACGAAGTAGCGAGTGCGGGTCAATGCGAGATCGGCATGAAGTTTTCGACGCTCACATCGATGGCCGACAACTTGATGTGGTTCAAGTACGTCGTGAAAAACGTGGCCAAACGCCACGGGAAATCGGCCACTTTCATGCCCAAGCCGCTCTTCGGAGACAACGGCAGCGGCATGCACACGCATCAGTCGTTGTGGAAGGATGGCAAGCCTCTGTTTGCTGGTGACGGCTACGCGGGTTTGTCCGATCTCGGGAGCTGGTACATCGGCGGGATTTTGAAGCACGCCAAAGCCCTTGCGGCCTTGACAAACCCCACCACGAACAGCTACCGCCGCCTCGTTCCTGGCTACGAAGCGCCCGTCAATTTGGCGTACTCGAGCCGCAATCGTTCGGCGTCGATTCGCATTCCGGTGGCTGCGGGCAACTCGCCAAACGGACGACGAATCGAAGTTCGTTTCCCGGATGCGTCGTGCAATCCGTACTTGGCGTTTGCCGCGATGATGATGGCTGGTCTCGACGGCATTCAAAACCGCATCGATCCGGGTGATCCGCTGGACAAAGACATCTATGCGCTTTCGCCTGAAGAGCTGCAGACGGTGCCCAAATGCCCAGGATCGCTCGACGAAGCACTTGCCGCCCTCGAAGCGGATCATGAGTTCTTGTTGCGTGGCGACGTCTTCACGCGCGACGTCATCCAAACCTGGATTGACTACAAGCGTGAACGTGAGGTCGATGCCGTTCGACTCCGCCCCGTTCCCCACGAGTTCTACCTCTACTACGACACTTGACGCGCTCTTGCCCAACCTGGGTTATCCTCGCGCCGACCTGCTTTGAATCCGGGTGATCTGCTCCAGTCTCGTTATCGACTCGTCCGCATGCTTGGCTCCGGCGCGAGCGGAACCGTTTGGGCTGCAAAGAACGAGCTCATCGATCGCGAAGTCGCGCTCAAAATCCTGCATCCCGACGTAGCTACGGACTCCGTACAGCTGCAACGTTTCTTCAACGAAGCGAAAGCAAGTGGACGCGTTCGTAGTCCGAGCATCGCGGAGATTCTCGATCTCGGTCAGGCTGAAGATGGCTCGCCATTCTTGGTGTTCGAACTACTTCACGGCGAGGGACTCGATCAGTGGATCGCTCGTGAACGAACTCTCGAGCCACACAAGTTGACGGAGCTCATGATTGGTGTCGTGCACGCGCTCGAACTCGCGCACGCACAAGGGATCATTCACCGCGATCTGAAGCCGGCAAACCTGTTTGCACATCGCGGTTCGACAGGAACGCTCGTGCTGAAGATCTTGGACTTCGGCATCAGCAAGATGGTCGAAGGAAACAACACGGCCGAGCACATGACGCTCACGCGCACAGGTACGGTCGTGGGCTCGCCGGCGTACATGAGTCCCGAGCAAGCAGCGGGTCGTGAAGACATTGATGGTCGGGCTGATGTGTGGTCGCTCGGAGTGGTTTTGTATGAAGCGTTGACGGGCACGCTTCCGCACGAGGCGCCGAACTACAACGCGTTGATGGTTCGCATCATGACGCGTGACGCCGATCCTGCTGCGTCGCGACGGCCGGATTTACCGCAGACGTTGGCCACGTTGATCGATGATTGTTTGAAGCGCGAACGTGAACGACGACCGACGACGGCACAGCTTGCCGCACGACTCGAAGCTGCGTTGCTGGAGATGCAACCAGCTGGTCGTCAAGTCGTGCCGACGGGTCCGCATCCGATTGCTCCGGCCGCGTTACCTGTTGCAGCTTCACAACAAGTTCCAACTGCAGCGGCACATGCGCACACGACGGTGAGCAAGCGTTACCAGCTGGGTGGTGCGGGTGCGTCGTCCGATCCCTGGCAAGGCAAGTTTGTCCTCGTCATTGCGGCGGCGGTTGGTGTGGCGCTTGGCATGGTCGCGCTGTTTGCATTGAGCAAATTCCTGCTCCGCTAGGTTCGGTAGACGTCGTCGTGACGCGGGAGTAAACGATCAGGTTCGCAATGGACTGGTTTGTCCGCGAGAGGAGATAGATGCCATGAAGGTTTACGGTCATCCGGCAAGCACGTGCACGCGCAAGGTTTTGTGTTTGCTTGCTGAAAAGGGTGCTAGCGCCGAGTTTGTCATGGTCGACATCATGAAAGGCGCACAAAAGGGCGCGGAGCATCTTGCTCGGCATCCGTTTGGGGTCGTGCCGGTGCTCGAAGACGACGACGGGTTTGTCTTATTCGAGTCGCGGGCGATATTGCGGTACTTGGATGCGAAGCTGGAGGGGCCGAGCCTTTCGCCGAAGAGCCTTCAGGACCGGGCGCGGATGGAGCAATGGATCAGCGTCGAGCATTCGTATTTCAGCCCGCCGGCGATGAAGGCCATTTTGGAGGTATTTTTTGCGCCGATGAAAGGGACGACGCCGGACGGGGACGTGATTGCGAAGGGCAAAGCGGATGCGGCGAAGGCGCTGGACGTATTGGAGCGGGAGCTTGTGGGCAAGGAGTTTCTGGCTGGGGATTTCTCCTTGGCGGACATTACGTATGCGCCGTATTTGCAATATCTCTTCGATACGCAGGCGGGGGACATCATTGCGGAGCGTCCGAATGTGAGCGCGTGGGCGACGCGGGTACTCGAGCGACCGTCGTGGAAGAAGGCGTTGGGGAAGGGTGGTTGATGGTTTTGAATAGATTCATTCGAAACACCCACATCGTTCTCCGCACGTCACAAAATTTCCCGTTCCTCTAGCCAACGATCCAGCTCCACTTTCAGATGGTGTTGCGTCCATCCGCAACATCCTGGCTTTCAGACCATCCTAATTCAGCCGCTTTTCACCTAGGCACGCGCTGGAATGTGTCTTAGGTTAGGAACATGCCACAAACGATTATCGTCATCGATCCGAAAACGCGACGCC
>DAOMZH010000311.1:0-10680 GCA_035437985.1 Polyangium sp. (in: bacteria)
GAAGGGGGCTCTGGGGGTAGTGGGGGCTCTGGCGGGGGAATTGACGCGTGTTGGCAGGCGAAAACGTTGCTGAATGTGTCTTCGGCGCCAGGTGCTGGTGGAACTTATGCCAAGCCGACGCTTTCGGGGATGTGTACGGATACGCATTTCGTGGTCGATACGAATGGAATGCCGACGTACAAGTTTGTCATGATTACACCGAATCCCTTGGTCGAAACGCCGCAGCATTACGAGATTCCGCTCGATCCGCAATTGGCCGCGACGAAGACGGACATTCCGCTCTTGGGGACGATTGGTTTTGCAGTCAATGGTTTGCCTATTTTTGGACCGAATGAAGGAGCGCAACCGGCGAGTGAAGCTTATGGTGATCCGATCTACAATGGAATCATGGATATGTGTCTGGGCCACACGGCGGATCGATACCATTACCATTCGCTGCTCGAGAAATGTCTCATTGCTGCGGGCCTCGTGAGCGAGCCGTGGACGAATCCGGATCCGGATGCGACGAAAGCGTCACCGATCGTGGGTTGGTCGCTCGATGGTTTCCCCATTTATGGCACGCGTGAATGCAAGGATGCGACCTGCGCGCAAATCGTTTCTGTAAAGAGCGGTTATGCGAAGACGGGCGATCCGACGACCAATGCGTGGCAAGCGTATACTTGGAGCGAGCATCCCGGGGACAACACGTTTTTGGATGAATGCAATGGGCACACGGGTGCGGACGGGAAATACCATTATCACGTGACCGATGGATTCCCGTATGTTTTGGGTTGTTATCGAGGCACACCCAATGGAACTGGTCAAGGAATGCCGGGCGCGGATGGCGGAATGATGATGGGTCCCAAGAACTGCACGACTCCTGCAGATTGTGCGCTTGCGGATTGTCCGCCCGGATCGCAAGGTTGCACATGCGGAAGCACTCCCATGGGCATGATTTGCATTCCCACGTGCACGATGAATTCCGATTGTCCGATGGGACCGAACGGGATGATGCTTTCTTGCAAGAATGGCGTTTGCGCGCCCTGAGGCATTAACGAACCGTCGAGGATCACGCCATGCTGCGCCCCCTGATATCGCGAATTTTGGCTCCCCTTGGATTTTGCTGCGCGCTCTTGTGCACTCCGCATTGCGCGCCGAAAGAATCGGGAGAAACCGGGAATTCGACGGTCACGGAACAGGCCCAAGATGGTGTGATCCTTTCAGCGGCCACGTGGACGCTGAATTGGACGAACGAGGGTGTCGAATTCGACCCGTCCAACGGTTTTTCCCTCACGACGAATTTGGGTTATCGATTGCATGTAAAAACGGGCCATGTCGTATTGCACCGCGTGGCGTTGATCCCCTGCCCGGCTGATTCAGGAGGTACGACGGCTTGGAATCCATTTGCTATTTCGACGGCGTGGGCGCACGAGGAAGAATCGGATCCGTCGTCGATGGAGACGTTGGCCATTTCGGATGTTGGGGCTACGACCGAGCGTGAAATCGGGGCGAATTCTTTTGCGCCCGTGCGATATTGCCAAGTGTATTGGCTCGTCGCGCGGGGTATGGCCGGAGCGACGGCGGCCGGTGGCCTCGATATGTCCAATCGCAGCATTTACTTCGAAGGCACGTGGGAGCGTAATGGGCAAACCGGCCCGCTGCTCGTAGATACGTGGTGGCCCATGGGTACGATCGTGGACCTGGAGTCGAGCGTCGATCGCGAAATGTATGATCAAGCCGCCGGGGAATCGAAGATTCATTTCACCTGGATCGGCATTCATCTTCCCGCAGGTCGTCTCTTCGACGATATCGAATTTGCTACGGATTCGAAGGAGATCGTTGCGGATTCGATCCTCGACAACATCGTGGCGAGCGCTACGTTGAAAATCGATTTACAAGCGCCGTGATGAGATCATGTATCGGAATTCTTCATCCGCTGAAAACCGCAAATTGGAATATCCCGATGATTCCCCGGGAAAACCCGTTCCTCATCGCAACAATTATGCGCGTCATGGCATTTTGGCGACTGCCTTGTTGCTCGGATTGACGCTCGTATTGACGACGTGGTTTGCATGGCGTGATGCCGAAGCTTTGACCGATACGGTCAGTGAGGGACAGGGGGAACTGTATTTACGGGGATTTCACGATCTTGTCCGAGTTCGTCCTTCGGAACATGCGTTTCGCATGGTCGTCGAGACTTATGCCCAAAGTGGTCTTCGGGGTGCTGGACGATATGACTTTGAAGGCAATTTCCAGGTCGTTGCGGGAACATTTCAACAGCCATTGCCAAGCGGCATGAATCGACCTCCGGGTCGCTTCTTGGCTCGTGTTGGGGATCGTTATCGAATCATCGTGCGTTTGCCGCCCGGAGGTCCGCCGGGCGACCTATTTGGAGGAGACAAACCACCGCCTCCCCCCGAGGGCCCGCCTCGTCCGGGTTTTCACGGCGAATGGCCACCCCGTTTGCACCCGGATCACGGAGGTCATCCGCCGTTCGAGGGTCGCCCACCGCCTCCACCTCCCGGAGAAAATCGCGATTTCGATACGATTGCGTTCGAATTCGAGCCGCTACTGGCCATGGGCCTCACGCAACGAGCGCGCACGACGTTTTTCCTGGCCACAGGCGTTGCAGCATTGCTAGCATTGGCGGCAGTGGTCTTATGGCGACGAGCGGCGCGAGAAGAATCGCTGGGGGCACGATTGGCCCAAGCCGAGCGTCTCGCATCTTTGGGAACGATGAGTGCCGTGCTGGCGCATGAAATCAAAAATCCGTTGGCTTCGCTCAAAGGCAATGCGCAATTATTGGCGGAGTCATTGCCCATTGATGGGCGGAGTCGGGCGCAAGCCGATCGCGTGGTCGAAGCGACCTTGAGGCTCCAGGGGCTCGTACAGAATTTGCTGGATTTTGCGCGGGGCGGGCCTATCGAGCGGGTCGATACGGATCCGGCGGAGCTCTTGTTTTTGGCGGCCGAAGATGCCGCACCAGCAGCGACGCTCGATTTGGATCATGCTCCGCCCATGTGGTCGCTCGACGCCATTCGTATGCGCCAAGTGCTCGAGAATTTGTTGCGTAATGCATTGCAAGCGTCGAAAAATGGCGCGGTCACGGCGCGAGTCCTCCTCGAGGGAGACCAATTGGCATACACGGTGGAAGACGATGGCCCGGGTTTTCCTCCGGATACGTTGGAAAACATTTTCGAGCCGTTTTTCACGACGAAATCACGCGGCGTTGGGCTTGGTTTGGCAGTAGCTCGGCGGATCGTCGTCATGCATGGCGGCACCTTGCGAGCTCGAAACAAAGACGATGGCGGGGCAGAAGTCAAAGTATTGATTCCGCGATCGCGGATCAGAGAGGAAAGTGGTCATGGCGCGGATTCTGGTGGTGGATGACGAAGAAGGTCTTCGCGAATTCCTGTCGGACACGCTCGAAGCTGCGGGCCATACGGTAGAGCGAGCAGCAGATGGGGAAATCGCTTATCGAATCCTCTCGTCGCGCGCATTTCATGTGCTCGTGACGGATTTGAAAATGCCCGGTATCGACGGAATGGAGCTCGTGCGGCGAACACGTCGGGAACAACCCGAAATGGAAGTCGTGGTCTTGACGGCGCACGGTTCCGTAGCTGGCGCCGTCGAGGCGATGAAACTTGGCGCCTTCGATTACCTGGAAAAACCAATTCCGAGTCCTGCGGCATTGCGGCTCGTGGTCGACCGCGCGCTCGAACGACGTGGGCTTCATGCGATCGAAGAACAAGTTGCCGAAACAACAGCCCCGCCCCGGTTGGGGTATGGCTCCCGCATCATGGTCGAAGTCGAATCGGCATTGCGAAAAGTGGCCTCAACGGACGCAACGGTATTGCTGCTTGGCGAAAGCGGCACGGGAAAAGAAGTCGCTGCGCGCTTCGTTCATGGGCATAGCAAACGGGCCAAAGGGCCATTTGTAGCCGTGAATTGTGCCACTCTTTCGGAACAACTCTTGGAAAGCGAATTATTTGGTCACGAAAAAGGGGCATTTTCCGGCGCCATCGCGAAAAAGCGCGGAAAACTGGAATTGGCAGAAGGCGGTACGTTTTTCCTGGATGAAATTGGCGAGATGAGGCTCGAACTGCAAACGAAACTTTTGCGCGTGCTTCAGGAACGTCGATTCGAACGTGTGGGCGGAACCTGTTCGATCGAAGTGGATGCGCGATTCATTGCCGCGACGAACCGCGACCTGATGAGTGAAATTCACGCCGGTCGATTTCGCGAAGATCTTTATCATCGGCTGGCAGTTTTTCCTGTACGTATGCCTATGCTGCGCGAGCGCCCGGAGGACGTTTCGCACTTGGCCGACGTACTTTTGGGGCGTATTGCGCGGGATCTCGGGCGTCCAGGATTGACGCTCGACGAAGGAGCACGGGCGGCGATCGTGGCCGCGGATTTTCCGGGAAATGTCCGCGAATTGCGCAATGCGCTGGAACGCGCAGCCATTCTGGCCGAATCGACGAAACTGACAGTTGAAGACATTCATCGCGTTTTGCACGTGCGGAGCCATGAAAAACCCGCACCGGTGCAGACTGATGCACCCACGATGGAGGAGGCGGAACAGACGGCGATCCGACGAGCCTTGGCGCAATCGGGAGGGAATCGAAAAAAAGCGGCCGAGCATTTGGGGATTGGACTACGTACGCTTTATGAAAAGCTGAAAAAGTACGGTATTCGCTAAACGAATCGACAGGTCTTGCACAAAGGTTGTCTCCGCCTCGGGAATCGATCATCATGGTCGATCCCAAGGCTTTTCAGAGAATGGAGACCACCGTGCAGCAGAAGCGATTTGGCCGTGACGAATCGGCTATCGAGACCCGTTTCGATGCCCAACGCATCGCATTTTCCCCCGTCGTTTTTCAGGCGACGCGGATCCTATTAAAAACGGGTTTGCTCGCGGTGGTCGAACAATGCGGCACGTCCGGAACGACAGCCAGCGAAGCGAGCGCCAAATCGGGCTTGTCGGAATACATGACGACGGTGTTGCTCGAATGTGGTTTGTCGGCGGATTTGTTCAAATATGAAAACGAGCGGTTTGTCATTACGACGCTCGGAGCATTCATTCGCCGCGATGAAATGACGGCGATCAACATCGATTTCATGCATGAAGTTTGTTATGCGGGTCTTTTTGCGCTCGACGAATCGTTGGCTCGGGGCGAACCGGCAGGGCTACGGACGTTGGGAAATTGGAAAACGGTGTACGAAGCACTCGCCGATTTGCCGGCGCCGGCCAAGAATGCATGGCTCCGTTTCGACCATTTTTATTCGGACGCGGCATTTCCTGCGGCGAGTCGCCTGGTATTCGAGACCAAACCACAATCGCTTTTGGATATTGGGTGCAATACGGGCAAGTGGGCATTACGTTGTTTGGCAACTTCTCCTGACGTTCACGTGACGCTCATGGATTTACCGGCGCAAATAGACATGGCCCTAAAAAACTTGCAAGTTAAAGGAGTCGAACATCGCGCGACGGCGCATCCCACGGACGTGCTCGATCCGGATGCGGCATTTCCGACAGGGTTCGATGGCGTCTGGATGAGCCAATTTTTGGTTTGTTTTTCGGACGAGCAGGTCCGATCGATTCTCTCGCGGGCGGCAAGGGCGATCAAGCCTGGTGGACGTATTTGGGTTCTGGATACATTTTGGGACCGGCAACGTTTCGATGCCGCCGCGTATTGTTTGATCAATACGTCACCCTATTTCACGGCAATTGCCAATGGCAATAGTCGAATGTACAAATTCATCGACATTCTGGCCTTGGCGCGGAGCGTGGGACTCGAGCTGCAAAACATTCATGACAATCTGGGGATCTATCATTCGCTCGTCGAATTCGTGCCTCGTGACGTTAGGTGACATTTCGCTGGGACGGTAATGCATTCGGCAAAATCTGCGTTGACTTTTGTCGGGATGTTCCGTATCCTGGTCAAATGCTGTACAAATCATCACGACATGGGTTTACATCAGCACGTGCTCTCCTCCTTTTGACATTTGGCGCGGCATGTTCCAGCGCATGTGTCTCTGAGGTAGCACCAACTCCGACACCGCCTCCCGAGCCGGTATCGGCATCGCGCCCACCGCCGCCCATTAGTGGCGGTACCTTGCTGGTCACGAAAGACAATTCGACAATCGTGGCCGCGGATCCTGATCGGGATCGGGTATTGATTGCAGATATTGCTTCACGGTCGTTATCTGGCGAAATTCAATTCGACCTTGGTGACGAACCTGGACGAGTCGTCGAGGGGGCACCTGGGCGTGCCTATGTTGCGCTGCGTCGCGCGGGGGAAGTCGTCGCGATTGATTTGGCGCAAAAGAACATCGTCTCGCAAACCGCGGTTTGTCCGGCCCCGCGCGGCATGGCTCATGTAAATGGCCAATTGCACGTAGCCTGTGCCGGTGGCGAACTCGTTACGCTCGATACGGCGACGAATACGGTCGTTCGTTCTTTGAAACCTGGCGATGATTTGCGAGATATCGTCGTGCAAGGTTCGGACTTGCTCGTGACCCAATTCCGTTCCGCGCAGGTGCTCCGCATCGACGCCAATGGGACTGTTACGGAAGTCCAAACCATGATCCCCGGAGGACCCTTCTCGTTCGGTATGGAAGCGGCCGTTGCTTGGCGTATGGTTTCATTGCCCACGGGCGGTGTCGGCGTTGTGCATCAATCCGCGTCGATCAACCCCGTCATGGACGACCAAGAAGGTGGATATGGCGAACCTGGACCTTGCGGTGGCGATGACGGAATCGTCAAGTCATTCGTGAGTTTTGGCAATGGTGCTTCTGGAGTCCCGATGAAGTCGGGTACGAGCATTCGTCGCAGTGCATTGCCCGTGGATATCGCGTTTTCCAACGACGGCAAACGAATGGCAGTGGTCAGCGCGGGAAGCAATAAGGTTGTCGAAAAGGATACGGCCGCGTATAGTGCGACGGCAGATTCCGGCGACTGTGAACCAGACGATGATGATGACGATTTCCAACACGGGCAGCCCATTGCGGTTGCGTTTGCTGATTCCACAAGAATCGTGCAAACCCGTGAGCCAGCAAGAATCATCGTAGGCCAAGGGGACATCATCGAACTCGGTGGTGAATCGATGGTCGACACGGGTCACGAAATGTTCCACAAAGCGGCGAGTGCGCGGACAGGTTTGGCGTGCGCGTCATGTCATCCCGAAGGGCGCGAAGACGGACGGGTTTGGCAATTCGCGAGCACCGGCGCACGGCGCACGCAATCGATTGCGGGCGGTATTCTGGCCACGGCGCCTTTCCATTGGAATGGTGACCTCAATGGTTTCGATGCGCTCATGACGAACGTATTTACGAAGCGCATGTCCGGCCCCGAGCTTGCGCCGATTGAAAGACTCGCCGCGGCGCGCTGGATCGACGCGATTCCGCAAGTGGCTGTCTCGCCAGTCGAAGACCCGGTGGCGGTTGCGCACGGTAAAACCTTATTCGAGGATGCCGCAGTCGGATGCGCAGGATGCCATTCTGGCGTGCGGCTCACGAACAACCAAAGTGTCGATGTCGGCACGTTTGGCGTGATGCAAGTGCCTTCATTAAATGGACTTGCTTCGCGTGCGCCGTACATGCACGATGGTTGTGCCAAGACGCTCGAGGATCGATTCACGAATACGGCATGCGGCGGCGGTGACCTGCATGGTCATACCTCGCAATTGTCCGCAGCGGACGTTGCGGATCTCGTGGCCTACCTGAAGACGCTCTGATCTCGCCTCACGGACAGCAGAATCCCGAATTCGTCACTTGAACGCATTCGGGACCTGGGCTCACCCCGTCCGAACACGTAAAAAAGCTCGAAAATCCGAATTTGAAGCACGTGTCGTCGCTTCCTGGCGAGCGTAAACACGTAATGGTTGGCGAATCGCAACCAGCCAATGCTTGTTCCTCGACTTCACATCCAATCACCGTAGGCGAAGCGCCGGAAACGCTTGCACAACGAATCGTGGCCGTTTGGGTGCATTGGTAATAAGCTGCTTGTTCGTCGGTGCAGGGGCTATTGGCGACAGCTTGCACGTTGGAGCATTCATTGATGCAATCTCCGACGTTGACAGCCGGCTTCTCGAGGCAATTCTTGGAATGGACGTAAGCACACGCGTCCATGCAGAGTTTATGCAGCGGCGAAGGATTTGGATCACTCGATCCTGCGCAGCCTTGCGATACCATTGCGACCAGTGCGATTACCCATTGACGCATACGCGGCTCCTCGTTCTTTCAGAAATAATAGCGTGCGGCCAGGTAAGACACGCCGGAAAAAATATTCCAGGGTTCACCCATCGAACCTGCGCTGAACGATACGGAAGTATCGGCCAAAGCTTGCTCGGCCACGGACGCCGTAACCCATTGTGCGTGAACGTAAAGGCCTACGCCAGCTTGCAGGGAAAGCCGCGGCAAGCCCATGAACCCAAAATGCAACTCCGCACCGGCGCGCAAACCGACATCAACGGCTCCTCCCCGCAATTGCACAGGAGGCGGCGCATTGTTCTCGAATTCGGCGGCAACATTGGATGCAGAAAATCCGATGGTTGCTTCGGGAATCAGCGTGAACGCCATGTGTCGCGTATCCGCCACCATCATGGGAACCCCAGCTCGAAGCGAAAGGGCAAAAACGCTCGCTTTATCGATATTTACCTCGGTTTGCCCATAAACTGCCGCCCGTGATCCACCGGAGACGTTGATGCCAATCGCGGCATCGAATCCGTAACGCTTGGAAAACCATTTTCTCAAGCCCAGCATTGGAACCGCCAATTGCTGAAGAGACAAAGTGTCATTGGGAATCATGCCCGCTTCGTCGCCTCGTCCCACCGGCACCGCAATGGGTATGGGTACCGAGTGCATTCCGGCATATCCGATTCCCAAAGCGCCTACGACCAGCTGGTGATCAGTAGGCAACGCATTGGAATCGTCCGGCAGCGGCGAAACAACTGGTTTGTCAGGAACAGATGGCCCGAAAACGGGTTTGGGCGGAGCAGCAGGAGCTGGCGGCGCAACGGGCGCAACGGGCGCAACCGGCGGCGCTGCGGTAACGGTCGGTGTGGGCGCCGGTTCTGTTGTGGCAGTCGGCGCGGGCGTCGTTGTGGGCGGAGGTTCGTCGCCAAAAGCCACGCAGGGCACGAGTATCAAGGCGCTCGCACTGCACGTCGCAAATAGACGAGCCATCGTGGTTGGTCGTGGCCGTCCAATCTGCACCTGCAAGTGCTCCAGAATCCCGTTATCTATCATTTGGGCCGTCCATTCCTTCGTTGCGTCATAAACAAGACCAGGACCTTTTCGCAACAAAGAGGCACCTAACAGAGCCCTAGGTTGGCGTACAAATTTCTAGCAACGATTCCTTTCGTGCCGCACAAGCGCCCGGGATCAAACGCAATCGTGTTTCGATGGACCTGGGATGTACACGTGCGTATCATGCCCGCATGTCCGCGCGTGGCCGAATGGTTTCCGATGCTTTGGCGATTGCCCGATATCACATCGTGCTCGTGGCCATGACCGCCTGCCTCGTGTTTGGTTGGCTTATGACCGGACGATATCTACCTTGGGTGGCCGTCATCGTCGGTCTCGATTGGTTCCTCATCAATTTGATGAATCGAATAACCGATATTGATGAGGACCTGAAGAACGGCATTCCGGGAACGGCCCGCGTTGCCCGTAACAAGAGTCTTCTGACCGCTGCATCGCTATTGCTCATGGGCGGATCGTTCGTTGCGACGCATATGGTTTGGCCTGGACTCACGCCGTATCGTGTTGCCGTGCAACTCATTGGTTTTGGATACAACTACGATATCGTGCCTACACCTCGTGGATTTTCCCGCTTCAAAGAAATCTATTTTTTGAAAAATTTTGGTTCGTCCGTGCTTTTCGTTTTGACGTGTTTTGCCTACCCGCTGGCGACGAATGGCGAATCGAGATTCATGTCCTGGGCGGGAATCGTTTGCCTCGCGTTTTTTTTCGTGCCCTTCGAATTGACCTACGAAATTCTTTATGATTTACGTGATCTCGAAGGCGACAAACAAGAAAGCATTCCCACGTATCCGGTGGTGCACGGACCCCATCGGGCGCGACAAATCATCGATGGGTTGTTGTTGCTCTCGTCCGGAGTGCTTGTGGCGGGAATTCTTTCAGGGTCCGTGGGCGTACGCGAGGGGCTGATGCTGGCGGCCCCATGCACGCAAATTGCGTTTTACCGTCCGCGTTATCATCGGGGACTCACGCCGCGCGATTGTATCGTCCTCACGCATTTGGGTACGGTGCAATTGATGTTTTATTTGGTGGGGACGTTTTTCTGGCTCCGGGCGGGATTACCGGCGAATATCTATCTGTAAATATTCGTATTGTCAGCTCATTGCCAGAGCTTGTCGAATTCGCATGGCAAGGATGGATCACCGTATTCCATGGCGCCGATATCGGCGTTTTCACTCCCCATGACGCTTCGCGATCGTCCCTCGAAATCCTCCGTGACAGCTGGAGACAATCCCAGGGCTGCATTACGCGCCGTTGATTTGTCCCCAAGGCGATACGATGCAGCTTCATAACCTGGCGTTTGGAAAAGCATCGGATCGCCGAGCACATCACCCATGCCGCTGCCATTGGTCCAATCAGCTGGCACTGCGCCGACCCAGAAATTATGGCTCACGGTCATCCCATCGAGGCTTTCGATCCACACGGTTTTGCCTG
>DAOMZH010000312.1:0-10659 GCA_035437985.1 Polyangium sp. (in: bacteria)
CGACGACGACGAACGGTTACGCGTCGCCGAACGCCTCGATGGCCAAACCTCAGGGCTCATTCGTCAGTTCCTAGAGACAAACTCGAAAAAACATGGCGTGTGGATCATCGCGGGTGGTTTGCCCGAGGCAAGTGGCGATGCCAAGCGCGTGCACAACACCTGCGCCGTCGTGAATCCGGAAGGCGCGTTGGTTGCGCGTTACCGCAAGATTCACATGTTCGACGTCGAAGTCGGTGATGGACAACGTTATCGCGAATCAGCGTCATGCGCGCCCGGGGACAAACCCGTCGTGGCCGAAGTTGCAGGGGCTGTCGTAGGTTTGTCAATCTGCTACGACCTGCGTTTCCCCGAACTGTACCGAGCACTCGTTGCTCTTGGCGCCGAAGTCCTCGTCGTGCCCGCCGCGTTCACGCTCGCGACCGGCAAGGATCACTGGCACGTCTTGCTGCGCGCACGCGCCATCGAGTCACAGTGTTACGTGATCGCCGCGGCGCAATGGGGCACGCACCCCAAAGGTCGCCGAACCTTCGGGAAAACATGCATCATCGACCCATGGGGTGAAGTCATCGCCCAAGCTTCCGAAGGCGAAGGCCTCGCCATCGCGACCCTCGATCCCGCCTACTTGAAACATGTGCGGACCAGCCTTCCTTCGCTCGACCATCGTCGCCTCGGCATCACCGAACCGACCTTCAAGACCAGCTGAAGCATTATCGAGCCCGCGGTGTGGGTGCCCTGCGGACCAGGATGTGCGGCATTCGCGCCGCACCCCTGCAACGATTGTCATGGCTGCAAGCGGTATGCTTTTTTTTTGCGTGCCGCCGCCCGCGATCGTTGGAGCACAAAATGACGAAACCCGCGCATGTTCCATAGAACAAACCCGGGTTCCATCTTTAGGTAGGATCAGCGAGGATCCCTATGTTTTTTCTCGCTCTCGCGAGATTTCGACGATTTGTTTTTGTTCAACGCTTCGCGAGCAGAGCGCGAAGTTCAGCAGGACGACGGAAGCCGATGCGACGCGCCACGTCGCCTTCGTTCATTCCTTCGGCCAAATATTCACGAGCCTTCTGGGCACGTACTTCGTCGTAAAACACATGCGGCGATCGTCCGAAAGCCGCGCGGAATTGACGCGCAAAGTGGAACTCGGACAAGTCCAAGTCGAGAGCCACTTCATACGAACGCACGCGCTGACCATTTTCAGCTGCGGCGCGAATGCGGTCCCGAGCAACGAGCATCCTCTCTGGTGTCGTGCGCGGAATCGTGTTTGCCGCGGGAGCCCGAGCCGGAATCTTCGGAATCGTTTGCGTGATCGGCGCGACGCGCGGGGCAAACGGAGGCATCTGCAGAGCAGCTGCCGACGACGAATGATGGGACTCGGAGGGTGTCGTTACCATCGCCAAAGAAAGTGCTTCACTCACGGGAACCTCTCCTGGTCACGGGGTTGGTCCGCTTGATCGCGGCGCCGTGACAACGCTCAGACTCCTTTGCAACCCTTGGGCCGAACCCCCAATGCTCCCAGATGGGTGTGCGTCGAAATACTGACCGCTCAGAATGTCGCCATCAGGCGCAGTGCCCCATTTCACAAAACAGGTGCGAAAAACCTTTCCAGGCGCCGCAATTTCACAACGCGTCATTCGATGCCACTGTCATGCGCCCTCGCTGCACAATCGCGATCGTGATTGTATATTAAACTACATCGATTGAGCAATGAGCAAACGGCGTTGCGCCAGGTTTGCTCAATTCGAGCACAAGTAGCTCCCACTGAGCCTTTTTCGACGCCAATTGTGCATGTAGTGCTCGAAACAGCCCTCGAGATTCCGCACGAGATCCAGGCCTCATAATGAGCGTCACAAAATTGACGCGGATTGGCGGCGTACGAGTAGGTGCGACTCGCCAGGTCTCGTGTTTTCCGACGCCTGGTCGACGAAAAATCACCAGCACTCGCGCCTGGAATCGTGGTTGGGCTGTTGTGGGGAACGGTCGAGGGTGAGGAAGTGTTGTAATTCAGATCGCCGATGAGCAGGGCCCGCTCAAAGGCCGTTGCGCAGCAGCCTGCTCATCAGCCCCTAGATATCGAGTTCGGCCGATTGCGCTCGGTCCATGATGAACCGGAAACGCGCTTGTGCGTCCTTGCCCATCAACTCGTTCAAGATGCGGTCCGTCTCGATTTCGCCCTCGATGACCACCCGCAAAGCCCGCCGCCGCCTCTTCTCCAGCGTCGTGGACTTCAAATCCTCCGCCGGCATCTCGCCCAACCCTTTGAACCGCGAAACCTCCGGTTTCACATTCTTGGGTAGCTTGGCTAACACCCGGTCGCGCTCCTTCTCATCAAGCGCCCAGTGCGTTTCTTTCCCCGCATCGATTCGGTACAGCGGTGGTTGCGCCAGATACACATGGCCACCTCGGATCAGTCCCGGAAGGTGCCGATAAAAGAACGTGAGCAACAACGTCGCAATGTGTTGACCATCACTGTCGGCGTCCATCAGGAGGAAGATCCGCCCGTAACGCAGCTTGGATTCATCAAAGTCTTTTCCAAACCCACAACCGAGCGCGCTGACGATGTCTTGCAGCTCCTTGTTCGCAAGAACCTCCGAGGACGAAGCTTGTTCGGCATTCAAAACCTTTCCACGCAGCGGAAGAATCGCTTGGGTCCGGCGATCTCGTCCCTGTTTGGCCGAACCACCGGCGCTATCGCCTTCGACGATGAACAGTTCGCTTTCGTTGGGGTCTGTCGAGGCACAATCCGCGAGTTTGCCCGGTAGGTTCAAACGATGCGAAACAGCCGTTTTTCGGACGACTTGTTGCGTCGCTTCTCGGCGTGCTTCACGTGCCCTTGCAGCCAGGATCCCGCGCATGACGATCGCTTCGCCCGCGGTTCCATTTTCCAATAGCCACTGCTCGAGCGCAGGACGAACCGCGCTTTCGACCATCGGCCCAGCTTCGGGATTGTTTAGTCGATCTTTGGTTTGTCCCTGAAACTGTGGGTTTTGAATGTAGATCGACAAGAGCGCGACGATGCCTTCGCGAATGTCTTCCGCCGCGAGCGTCACGCCTTTGACCTGAATCTTTTTCGCTTCGATGAAGGCGCGAACGGCTTTCACGATCGCCGTGTTGAACCCGTTTTCGTGTGATCCGCCCGAATGTGTCGGAATGCCGTTCACGTACGAACGCATCGATTCATCGGGTGATTCGGTCCAGCTCAGCGCCGCTTCGAGCATCTCGCCGCCCGACGCTGAATACCGATGAATGAAAGGACTCGGATGCACGAGCGACTTGCCTCGTTGCGCCACGAGCTTCGGCAGATAGTCCGCGATGCCGTTTGGATGGAGAAACTCGAGCGCCTCGTTTGCCGTCGGATCCTTGAACGTGATGACCAGCCCGCCGTGCAAATACGCCTTGGCTTCGAGGCGTTCTTTGATCGTGTCCGGATCAAACGATGCTTTGTCCCCAAAGATTTTGGGATCCGGCCGGAAGTGGATGACTGTCCCGTGTTTGCGCGTGGTTTGTCCGCGCTTGAGTTTGCCCGTTGGAGTACCCCGGGAAAACGTCTGGGCGTGTTCGTTGCCGTCGCGCAAGACCTTGACATCGAGTACCTCGGAAAGCGCATTTACGACGCTCGAACCAACGCCGTGCAAACCTCCAGACACCTTGTAGTTCGAGGTGGCAAACTTACCGCCCGCGTGCAGCGTGCAGAGGATCAGCTCGAGCGCCGGGCGGTTGTATTTGGGATGCACGTCGATGGGAATTCCGCGGCCATCATCGAAAACGGTGACGCCTTTGCGATCTTCGTCGAGCGTGACTTCGATGCGTTTGGCATGGCCGTTGATCGCTTCATCGACGGCGTTGTCGACGATTTCCCAGAGCAAATGATGGTAGCCACGGGTGTCCGTGCCGCCGATGTACATCGCTGGGCGAGCACGTACGGGTTCGAGCCCTTCGAGGACTTCGATGTCCTTCGCCGTGTATTTCGCCGCTGCTGCGGCGGTTGTCGACGTCGCTGACGTTGTCGCCATGAATCAGCCCTCTCCCTCGGCAGGTCGGTTGAGGTTTGGAGTTGCGATCGGAGGCATGACGAGACGCATGATGCGGTCTTTCTTGCCGGTGATTTGTCGGCCGTATTCGCCGCGCACGCCGGAGACTTTGTCCACCGTTTCGCGTACGAGTTTCCCCTTCTCCGTTTCCACTTCGACAAACTCACGATCGTCCAGCAAAACCCCGACGACTCGTTCGCCCTCGTCGATCTTCATGACGATCGAACCTTTGCCAGCCCCGGAGAGCACGGCGATTTCATCGATCGGAACACGCAGCGCGTAACCGTTTGTCGCGGCCAAGACGACTCCCGGAATGTCCTGCGGCCAGATCACGGCGAGCACTTCGTCGCCTTCGTTCAGCTTTGCAAACTTGCGTCCTGCGCGGGTCGACGGCTCGCGATGGGTGTGCAGCGGGAAGCGGAATCCGAGCCCACCACGCGTCAGCGCCAACCCAAACGGCCCTTCGAGCTCCGTTGTGCCTTCGACCGGCTCGCGAAGCTCTTGTCCGAGCACGCGCGGGTCGAGGGACAACATCGCGACCATGCGTTCGCCGTCGGCCAGCTTGAAGAGCTTTTGCACCGGATCGCCGTAACCCGTCGACGCGGGAACGTCATGGATACGGCACACGTAACAAGCTCCAAAGTTCGAGAAAAACGCAACCGACGAACGTGTCGAGCCAGCCACTGCGGCCATCACGCTGTCGCCTTCCCGCAACCTCGTTTGTCCCAGGTCCTTGATTTCGCGTTGCCGTTTGACCCAACCCTGCGCGGAGAGAATCACGTTCGCATCTTCCGCAACGATGAAGTCTTCCGCTTGGAATTCGGGTTCGTCCACCGAAACGACGATCTTCGTGCGGCGTTTGTCCCCGTACTTCTCTTTCAGCTGGGCCATTTCGTCGCGCACCAGGTCCCAACGCCGCGGCTCACTCTTGATGAGTGCATCGAGCTTGCGCGCTTCATTGCGTCGTTCAGCAAGCTCTTTACGGACGACCTGAATTTCGAGACGCGCCAAACGATAAAGTTTGAGCTCCAAGATTGCTTCGGTTTGTTCTTCCGAAAGTTGGAACTTCTTGATGAGTTTTTCCGCGGCATCCGCTTTGCCGTCGCTCTTGCGGATGATGGCGATGACTTCATCGAGGACGTCGAAGATCTTGTCGAAGCCTTCGAGCAGATGAATGCGCGCCTTGATTTCGCTGAGATCGAACTCGAGCCGGCGCGTGACGGTCTGCAGGCGATACGTGAGGAACTGGTTGAGGATTTCATCCAGCGACAAACGCTTCGGCGTGGAAAGTTCAGGGTTGTCCGTCGGAATCAAACACGTGAGGTTGACCGGAATGTGCGTGGACAGCGGCGTGTGTTTGTAGAGGTACGCCATGACCAACTGCGGATCGGTGCCGCGCTTGATCTCCATCACGATCCGCACGATGTCGGTCGATTCGTCACGCACGTCGAGGAGCGCGGGGAGCTTCTTGCCGATGATGACTTCCGCAATTTTCTCGACGATCGTCTTGCGCTCGATCGCGTACGGAACCGACGTGACGACGATGTACGAACCGCCGCGTTTGCCGTCTTCTTCTTCCGCATGCCACTCACCACGCAGCTTCAGCGATCCTTGGCCAGTCGTGTACACCGCTTCGAGTTCGCGTTTGGTCGCGTGAAGTTGTCCGCCCGTTGGGAAGTCCGGACCTTTGATGTGCCGAAGGAGCTGAATTACCGGCAAATCACGCTGGTTTGACAGGGCAATCGCGGCATCGAGCACTTCGCCGAGGTTATGTGGCGGGATGCTCGTGGCCATGCCGACCGCGATGCCTTGTGAGCCGTTGACCAAGAGGTTTGGAAATCGTGCGGGAAGGACAACCGGCTCGCTCCTCGTTCCGTCGTAATTCGGTCGCCATTCGACGGTGCGTTTGCCCAGTTCACCAAGCAGTTCGAGCGCGAGAGGCCGCAGTTTTGCTTCGGTGTAACGCATCGCTGCGGGAGCATCGCCGTCGGCCGAACCGAAGTTTCCTTGGCCGGAAACGAGTGGCGCACGCATCGTGAAATCCTGCGCCAAACGCACCATCGCGTCGTAAATCGCGACGTCGCCGTGCGGGTGATACTTACCCATCACATCACCGACGACAGCTGCACTTTTGCGAGGTCGCGCGTCCGGGTTGAGGTGCAGGTCGTGCTGCATCGCGTACAAAATCCGCCGTTGCACGGGTTTCAAACCGTCACGTACGTCGGGCAATGCGCGCGATGTGATGACGCTGAGCGCGTAATTCAGATAGCGACGCTGCGCTTCGTCAGCGAGCGACGTATCGGGAATCGGAGGCGGCGGAGCGGACGAGTCGTTGCCACCATTGTCGGAAGGCGGAGGGGAACCACGCCGGGATCGGCGGCGAGAACCCTCGCCGTCCGTGGGCAACGGAAGCTGCGATGCTGAGGACACGAGCGGTTTTCTCCAAGGGTTTGGGACGCTCGACACTGCAGGCGACCCGAAGCCCCAAATTACAAACACGCGTTTGGCAGAACGACCTGCAAACTTGGCTGCACGAACCCAGCATCGAGCGTAGGGTGTACCCGCGTTCAGTGGGCTCGTGGACCCGCATGCCATTACCCACGCAGCGTCGATCGGTCAAGCTGCGGCGACGACCTGCTCGTTTCGTGGACGCATTCGACCCTACTTCCTGAGCCATCCTTGCGGCGCCTGTGAATTTTCCGATGACAAACGCTCGCCCGAACGACACCGAACGGCGAAAATCGCCCAGTCCTTCCGGATGTTCGGGTCGTCATGAGGAAAAACCGCTCCTCCGCACCTTGAGCCCTTCGCTCCGGTGGGCTACCCAAAGCCACCCCTTGTCCTCTACGCCGAACTCACTGCCGCGTTTTTCGACCCCGTCGCGAATCCTGCCCGCGAGCTTGCTCGTGGTTTTTTTGGCGACGCACGGCCTTTTTCCTGCGGTTGGATGGGCTCAAGGCGAAGCCGCTGCTCCCTCGAGTCCAGCCAAACCCACGGCTCCCGCCAAGGCCAAACCTGCACCGCAGCCGCAAAAATCGCCTCCAGCAGCACCTGATGCCGCTCCCGATGACGAAGGCGAAGACGACGAAGAAGACGCCAAACCCGCGCAAACTGCCCCTCCCGCGGGCACTTCGGGGACCGGACAAACCCCGGGACAACCTCCAACGACCGCTGCAGGCACGCCGTCTGTACCAGACGAACCTACGCCTCCGCCCGTCGTTCTCGCCCCGACCGAAGCAGAAAAAGCAAGAGGACAAACCATCTCGCGCGTCGCGATTGGCGGCAATCGACGCATCTCGGGCGACGACATACGCGCTTACTTGTCGACCGCGCGCGAAGGGAAAACGTTCACCCCCGAAGGACTCACCCGCGACATCCGCGAACTCTGGGATTCCGGGTTCTTCGAAGATCTCGAAGTCGACCTCACGCGTCATGACGACGGCGTGCACTTGCGCATCCTCGTGCGCGAACGCCCGAACATCAGTGCGATCGAGTTCGACGGCAACACGAACATCACCGCCGAAGATTTGACCGAAGCGCTCGGTGTGGAAGTCAAAACCGGCACCATCATCAGCTACAGCGCGGTTCGTCGCGGCATACAGAAGTTGCGCGACAAATACGCCGAAGAAGGCTTCTTCCTCGCCGAAGTCTCGTACGACCAAGTTCCGCAACGCGACAACCAAGTGCTCGTGAAGTTCAAGATCAAGGAACACGAGCGCGTCACCGTGCGGCGCGTGACGTTCATTGGAAACACGAGCATTCCCGACTCCGAACTGCGCGAAGTCATGATCACAGGGCAGGGAAGTTTCTTCGACTTCGGAACGGGCGGCGCGTTTCGCCAGGATGCATTCGAGCGCGACGTCTTGGTCATCTCGGCGCTTTATTACGACCGGGGATACTTGTCGGTGCAGGTCGCGACGCCGCGCGTGATGCTCACGCCCGATCGTGCGGGCATCGAAGTGACGATCACGGTCAACGAAGGTCCGCGGTACAAAATTCGTCAGCTCCGCGTTTACGAGAAAGACGCGGAAGGCCGAGAAATCGAGCCTCTCGGAGGCCGACGGCAGCTTCGCGAAATGATCCGCGCCAAGAGTGGTGATTGGTTCAACCGCGCCGAACTCGCCGCCGATCTTTCACGAGTCCAAACCCTTTATCGCGACGCTGGGTACGCCAACGTCGAAGCACCTCCGGCGACGGACCTGGATCCCGACAGCAAAGAAGTCGACATCATCGTCGCCATTCGTCGGGGCAAACCCGTCAAGATCGGGCGGATCGAAATCAAGGGCAACACGAAGACGCGGGACAAGGTCATCCGTCGCGAGATGGAGATCTACGAAGAGTCGCTCTTCAGTGAGTCCAAACTCGAACGCAGCAAGCGGCGCATCACGATGCTCGGTTATTTCGAGCGCGTAGATATTTCGACCGAGCAAGGTGACGATCCTGAACACATCAACGTCAACGTCGAGGTTCAGGAAAAACCCACCGGTACGTTCCAGGTGGGCGCAGGTTTTTCCAGCATCGAGAACTTCATCGCCACCGCGCAGATCCAGCAGCAAAATCTCTTTGGTCGCGGACAATCGCTGTCGTTGCAGGCCCAAATCTCGGGTCTGCGGCAGCTCATCGACGTGCGGTTTTTCGAGCCGTACTTGTTCGACACGCAGGTGAACGCGTCGATCAGCCTCTACGACCAACTCCGCGTCTACAACGAGTTTTCCCAGACCTCGACAGGCGGATCGCTGTCGTTTGGTTATCCAATCATCAACCCGGAACTGCGCACGTCGCTTACGTACACGCTCGAGCAAAACGCCATCTCGACGCAGACGACCTCGACGCTGTTTGGCACGGCCGCATCGGTCAGCGTGTTTCAGCGTTTGCCTTTGGCGAACCTGTTTAACGCCGGCATCACGTCCAGCATTCAGCCGGCGATCACGTACGACACACGGAACAACCAGCTTTTCCCCTCCGACGGTTGGTACTTCCAAGGCTCGGCGGAAATTGCCTCGAAGTACCTCGGAAGCGACAACGACTTCGTTCGTTACCGGGCGACGGGGCGGTTTTACCATCCAATCACGAGTTGGTTGGTGTTCAAAATGCAGAGCCAGGCGGGTCTCGTGACAAGTCCGTCGGCGCAAGGCGTGCCGATTTTCCAGAGGTTTTTCTTGGGCGGCATTCTCGATGTGCGCGGCTTCGGGTTGCGCAGCATCGGGCCGCGTTTGCCCTTGCTTCAGACGCTCGATCCGAACTCGCGCCCGTACCCAAACGGCGCGAACATCGGTGGCAACTTGATGTACTACCAAAACATCGAGCTCGAGTTCACGGTGCTGGAGCAGTTGGGTGTTCGGGGCGTGCTCTTCACGGACCTTGGAAATACGTGGAACCTTGAGCCCAACTACTGCACGGCGGCACCTGCTGCGCCGTACCTCGAGACGAACCCGTGTTTCTCGGCAGAGAGTTTGTTGGCCGTGCGCGCTTCCTACGGGTTTGGAATTCGGTGGTTCTCGCCGCTTGGTCCGCTGCGTTTCGAGTGGGGTTTCCCCTTCAAGACGTTGCCCTACGAAAACATCAGTCCGTTTCAGTTCACTATCGGCAACTTCTTCTGAGTACGTTCAGCAGGCTGCTGCGCGTTGCAATGCGTCGGTCGGACTTGCTCAGCGTGCGATGTACGCTTCCGCCGTCCTCCCTAGCCTTGCAACGCTCGCGACGCCTGCAGAACGCACTCAATGAGTTGTTCTGACTGGAACGCTTTCGGTAGCGGAGCGGAGTTGCCCCATGCGCAGGCGCTTGGTAGCTCATGAACGATGCGCGATAGCTCCGTTCAATTCGCTCTTCCTCGTCCGGGCAAAGCCGTGGGCGGGATGATGATCGTCATCACGGTCCTTTGGGTTGGGCTGGCGTTGGCGGTCAATTGGGCGAACGTGGGGATTTCGGTCGTTCAGTTTTTGGCGGGTTCGACGCCAGGGGTTTTTCGAGGCGAACTGTGGCGCCTGTTCACGGCGCCGCTGATGCACGACTTGCAGCATCCGACGCATCTGGTCACGACGCTCCTTGGTTTGTACTTCCTGGCGCCAACGCTGGAATCGGATTGGGGCCCGCGCCGGATGGTGTTGTTCATCATGGGTTCGGGGGCCTTGGCGTTTGTCTTTCAAGTGGTCGGATCGGAGCTGGTGCCGAGCATTGGAAGTCGGCTTTGGTACGGTGGTCTGGGGTTTGTCGAAGCGATCGCGGTGGCTTGGGCGTTGCAAAATCGCCATGCGCAAGTTCGTCTCTTTTTCTTGTTGCCGGTCTCGGCGATGACGATGCTTGCGTTTATTTTTCTGCTCTCGGTGGCGCATGTGATTGCGAAGAACGACCACACGCCGGAGGGGCTCATCACGCCGTTTGGGGGGATGTTGGCGGGATATTTGTTTTGCGATCGGTCGCCGCTGCGTCGGCTGTACCTGAAGTGGCGTTTGAACCGGATTCAAGCCGAGACAGCGCAGATTCGGAGCAATCGGCATCGCGGGCCAAAGCGGCGCGGGCTCGATTGGGCGTCATCGAAGGCGGCGCTGGCAAAGATGAGGATGACGATCCGAAGCGGTATTTGAATTAGCTGAACGGGGACAAACCGAGAGCGCGTCCGGTGTTGAACGGT
>DAOMZH010000313.1:0-3708 GCA_035437985.1 Polyangium sp. (in: bacteria)
CAAACGCTACAAAATATAACTGTCAAATGGTCCAAGGTCCAATGGTCAAAAGAGGAATCTAATAAAGCTCATCGCGGCACGTCAGCATACCTGTCAGTACGCGGGGCAGGCGCACGGGCCGCATGGGTGCGCGATTGGGGAAACGGGGTCGGGGTTCGTCCTAAAATAATCGCGGGCCATAAAGAATACATTGATGGCGCTTGACGGCCGAGAACGTGTGCGGTAGGATGGAGCGTCATGGAGCCAGAAATAAAGACGATCGTTGCTCGCGACTCCCGCTCGGGGGACAGTAGACTCATCGCTGAGGTACATCCTCACATCCAAGGAGAACCGTCCAAAGAAGAATTGCGCGCATTCGAAGATCGATTGTTCGATGCCAATATTCGAACGGGCCTCTTCATTACGGCCACGCATTTCGTTGTCGTGCTCGATATGTTGACTTCCATGGAGCGGCGCGACAACAAGTACGAGGAAACGCCGCTCGAGAGTGGAACACTTTTCATGCGAGCCGGATCGGAAGTGATGCGACAACGGACAGATTTGGACAAAATTCTCACTTATTTAAAAATTCTGCCACAAATCTGGGCGCATTCGTTGCCCTACGACGGACTCAAAGCATTCATGCCTTTTGTCGTCGGCGCACTTTCTGACGCCGAATTTGAAACAATAGATGGCGATGACTCCAACTATGCAGCAAGCGCATGAGGCCGATTGTTTACGTAGAAACCAATTGGCTCATTGCCTATCTCTTTCCGCACGAACGGCGTCATAGGGGAGCGAAGGAGCTTCTGGATTGCGCCGAGCGAAATGATTGCGATCTTCGTGTGCCGTTAATATCCTTCATCGAGGCGCACGGCACTATGAGTCGGGTTGGAACAAGTTTTTCTGACGAACTCGAACGAGTGCGCGAAAAACTCAAAAATGTTTATGACGCAGGGTGGGCCGGGTTCAACGGCGAACAATTCATGCTATCCGTAACGAATGATGCATACTTCACCCGGAATCTTGTTGATCTCCTGGAAAAACTCAAGAATAATCAGGCGGTTACTCATTTCAGCCATCCCACGGACGAAGTGTCTGAAATTGGCAAACTTGGGCTGGACCTGAGGTTGTACACGAGTGACATGAAGGATCTTTATATCTTGGCAGCCATCCTCGTCGATCTTCGAAAGATTCGACAACAGGAACCAGATCGGCCGGCTTTGTTCCTGAGCAGTAATGAAAAGGAATTCAGTCCCAAAAAATCAAAAGTGACACAAGCATTCTATGAACACAACAAGCTGCTCTACTGGTCGGAGTTCAAAGATCTACAGACCTCCATCGGTAAATGGTACAGCCTGTTTCCCCAGCCGTAATTGCAACATCCTACCCTCCTTCACGCCTCCCCAATCGGCACTTCCGCAAATAACTCCCCCTCCCACCTCCAAAATGCCACCGTCCGACTAAACAGCAGCACCACTTCGAGGCCCAAGCCGCTGCTCCATTCAACGCGCCAACGACCAGGGTCGACTTCGAAAATTCGCACCCCTTCCCTCGCTGCAATCGCCAGGCCACCCCAAAACTCACCCCGACGAACATTCCAGCACCCTTTGCACGGCTCAGCCTTCGTGCACACTGCAGCGATTACGTCGTCAACGCATCGTCAATGCTTTTCCCACCACCCGCAATACCGCGTCCGTTACCTCGTAATGCCCGCATTCTTCGGGACAAATAAGGACAACGTCGCTCGCATCGTCTCCCGCCCGCAATACCCCTCCCGTTCGACGACATACGTAATCGAGAATCACGTAATGATATGGAGGGGCAATCGTTTCGACAATTTCAATGAGCGGCCCGACCGCAACTTCGAGCCCCGATTCTTCCAATATTTCACGCCGCAATCCATCCTCGATCCGTTCGCCAAACTCGAGCCGTCCGCCGGGCAATGACCAACACCCTTGCATCGGCGGTCGAGCCCGACGCACCAAAAGAATACGCGGCTCGCCCGAGACGGAATCATCAATGACGACAGCGCCGATTGCAATTTTGGGGACGGGTGGAGAAGGCGACGGCGGGGACTCCACCGTCATAACGATTCACCAGGACCGCATCGACCACCACCTGGAGTACGGACAATCACGTCGTATTCACCAAGGGGCAATTCTCGCGGTACCACAACGGCTCCGTCGTATGCCCCCTGCTCGTTCGTCGATAGCGACCCCACAGCCACACCCGCAGGCGCGGAGGCACTGCGCAAGAGCACGTCCACGCGCACGTGCGCGCACGCAGCGCCACTCGTCTTGACTTGACCGGAAACCTTGAATGGCATTCCGCGACGAACTTCCGTCCCCGTCGACGCAATCGAGATTTCCGCGGGTGTAGCATTCGGATCAATCGATGTCGAAGGGGGACTCGTGGGCACAGGCGGCGGAGCGGCAGACGAAGGCGGAGCGGCAGAATCGCTCGTGTTTGCCGAGGACGTACCATTCGGCGAAGATTGACCTCCACCTCCCGAAGTCGAGCGGGTGCGATTCGCCAATTCTTGACCCGAATCCTGATTTTCTGGCCAAGCATAGGGATCATCGGGAGGCGTGTGCATGGGACGCGACGGATCAGGTTGTTCTTCCTGCAAATTCGCCGATGCACCGCCCAAATCGACGCGATGCCAAATCGTGCCGTCATAAACTTCGACCCAAGCATGCGCTTCATTGACGATCATCCGCGCCGGAATGCCAATGTTGAGCGCCGTCACGAGGAATGCAAAAGACCGATGGCGACAAACACCTTTTTTGGAAAGCGCCAAGTCCAAATAAATATCGGCCCGTTCTCGTAATGGTGCGTCCGTGGGTTCGAACGAACGAAAATAATCCACCATTTTTTCAACGACTTCGCGCGGCGACATCGACGTCGAAATGTCAATGGCTTTGGCCACCTCCTGAAATGCCGCCCGATGCGCCGCAGGCTGCGGAGGTACGAGCGGTGCAAGGCGTTGCCAACGCACCTCCGCAAATGGACTTCCAAACGTTTGGCGCACAATACCTAATTCCACCACCAAACGTACGTCTTTCCGAACGTGCGCTTTGACAAACCAATTGTCCGCTCCGTCACGCACGACGTCGAGGTCCACTTCGGGATTGGAATGCATGCGCAAAATTCGTGCGTCGGGACCAACACTCGGAATACGCACCGGCTCTCCCGCGACGAGCGCCACGGTAAAGTCACCGTAAAATGGCTCTTCATTCGTCGCCAGAGCGCCACCCACCGGAAGCGCGCGCAACGTCTTGTCGCGAACGGCCAACGTGTAATCGTCGAGCACCGTGTCGAAAGCGCGGAGGCGCTTGAACGGCATGGTTGACGGGACAAACGGATCTTCGTAGTTTTCAACCGTCGGACGACGTGTGTCGCGATCCGGTTCGTACGTCGAATCTGGACTGTCATCGACCGTCGTGCCGCCATACGTGGGCCGCGCATCCGGAGGACGACGCGGATCGGGGGCTGTCG
This sequence comes from Polyangium sp. (in: bacteria), assembly GCA_035437985.1. Lineage (GTDB taxonomy): Bacteria > Myxococcota_A > Polyangia > Polyangiales > Polyangiaceae > Polyangium. Next base: position 3,481 of record DAOMZH010000313.1, read on the forward strand.
CAATGCCGCTCGGCGTCTTCACGGCCGCATGCAAATCACCGTCGATCGTCGTTGCGGTGAAGGCCAAATCCTCTTGCGGATCTTCGGGAACTTCCTCGTGCAAAATCGGGCCTTGCGCGTCCACGACGCCACTCGAAGCCACGAGTGCAGCTAGGAAAAACGGCGTCAACGCCCGGGGCAGACGGAGCCACCGGCGACGTGAAGGCATCATCGAGGAGGGGTTTGGGG
>DAOMZH010000313.1:3808-10655 GCA_035437985.1 Polyangium sp. (in: bacteria)
CGGGGCAGACGGAGCCACCGGCGACGTGAAGGCATCATCGAGGAGGGGTTTGGGGAGGGCGACCCGAAGCCCCAAATGTACAAACGGGAGCCCAAGGACATGTCGGTCATGCAGTGAAACACGAAGCGCGGAGAAGTTCCACGGAAGTGCTGCTCACGGACCACGTCGTCGCGAATGACTGCGGCGAGGATTCGGAGGCGGATCATTGAAACGAGGCGCCGGAGCTGTCGGAGGACGGGCGACTGAACGGAACTTGTTGAGCACTTCGGTCGATTGACCACGAGCCACTAGGTCTGCATAGGCGACTTCAACGGCCGCATCGAACATGTCGGTGCGCGCAAAACGACCCGGTCGACCACTCACGAGACGTGGCATCACTGCAATGATGCGACGAATGTTGTCGATGTAGCGTCGCGAAAGCGCAACGCGCTCGACGAGCGGCTCCAAGAAATCCGCAACGGCGGCACTTCGATCCCGCGAACCATCACAGGCTTCATGCATCGGTTCGAGCAAGAGCAACGTCCACAAAACACTATCGTCGAGAGGTCCAACTTCCGCGGTGCGACGATCGATGTATTCGAGCAAGCGCCACTGACGCGTCGATGGTCCGTCCTCGGCTCCTTCGTCATAAAGCAACGAAGAAAGCTCGGGGAGAAGCACATCGAGCACACCTGTTTCCCAAGCGAGATAGATGGTGCGTCGCGCTTGACCACCACGGAGCAAACGCATGATTTCTTCCGCGACGCGGGGACGAGCTGCGAGCGCCAACGCTTCACGACAAAAGACGATCGCGTCGTAGACATCGGGCGTGATGCCAAACCCGAGACGACCGGCAAATTTCAGCGCGCGCAAGATACGGATCGGATCTTCACGAAACCGCGTTTCGGGATCGCCAATCGTCTGTACGACGCGACGCCCGACGTCTTCCATACCGCCGCACCAATCGAGGATCTGTCGCGCTTCGAGGTCGTAGAAGAGCGCGTTCATGGTGAAGTCGCGGCGCATCGCATCTTCAGCGGCAACACCGAAAACGTTGTCGCTACGAATGAGCAACTCGGAAGGTTCGTCGGCGTCTTCTTTTTCGTCTTTCGGATTGCGGCGAAATGTGGCGACTTCGATGACTTTGCCGCCTTGGAACAGCACATGTACCAGGCGAAACCTGCGCCCGATGATCCGGGAGTTGCGGAACAAATCGCGCACTTCTTCCGGACGCGCGCTCGTGGCGACGTCGAAATCTTTGGGCTGACGACCGAGGAGCAGGTCGCGCACACAGCCGCCCACGAGGTACGCCTCGAATCCGTGGCGCGTCAGGCGTCTGACGACTTTCTGCACATCCATGTCGATGTGGTCGAAAGTGACGTCATGCCTCGTCGGCGACGGAAAACCCACGGTGTATCGAGGTTCGATGTCGGCGTCGTACAAGTCGGATGTCGAATTGATTGGTGAAAGGGCCGTTCGACCCATGGCTTCCATGCGGCGCTTCCCCGGCCTGGGCCGCGTAGCAATGATCCCTTCGCGTCTAGCAGGGGATGACCTCGGGGGCAAATGTCCAGTCGACATTTGCAGTTACCAGGCGGATTACGAGCCATCTGCTTCCCGCGACAACCCGACATCGCCCCAGAAATCAGTTCGATGGTGAGGGCTTGGCAAGGCCCGCCCCCTCCGGCGTAGCCAAAAGCGCCTCTGCCATTTCCGTAGCTGATTCGTAGCGACTCGGCGGTTCCTTCGCCAACGCCCGCTCCACGATGCGTCGCAGCTCGGGCGAACCGTGCTCGAGCGGCGGCGGAAGTGCCCGCACATGTTGCTGCAAAATCATCTCCGGCGAACCATCGAACGGCACACGCCCCTCGAGCATTTCGTACAGGACAATCCCGAGCGAATAAATATCCGCTGCTGGTCGACCAATGTCCCCAAAAGCTTGTTCGGGCGCGACGTACTCAGGCGTTCCGACTCCCGTTCGCGACAATGTGAGACGGCCTGAAAACACCTCGGATGGATCCTCGTTGATCCATGAAAAACCGAAGTCGAGCAGTTTGATGTGCTCACCTCCGTCCGCAGCGTGCGCGAGAAACACGTTCTCCGGTTTGAGGTCGCGATGCACGACGCCAGCTCGATGCGCAGCGGCAAGTGCTTGGGCAATTTGCGCCGCAATGTTGACGGCTTGCCGAGGTGCCAGACGCCTGTTCAGCTCGAGCCTGTCGGCAAGGTCCATTCCAGTGAGCAGCTCGGCAACGAAGTACGGCACGCCGCTCGGGAGTTTGCCTTGATGGAACAGCTTTAGAACGTGCGGATCACGAATGCGCGTGGTCGCTTCGATTTCTCGGGCGAAACGAGCTTGCAAGGTGTCGTCGTCGAGATGTTCGAAGCGCAGGATTTTCGCGGCAAAACAAGGTTTTACTCGGCCACGCGCGTGTACGTCTTCGACGACGTAGAGATGTCCCACGCCTCCGGTCGTGACGTGCTGCACGACGCGATATCGGTCATCGAGAAGCGCACCGACGAGAACGTTCGGCGACGAATGGGACATGTGGGTGCATGGTATCGATGGGTCGTGATGGAGTCCATGCTGACGACGCGGTCCGGGATTCCTTACGAGTTCGTACGAGTTTGCCGGGGAACGGCGGGTTATGCTTCGGCCAAACCTTGGCATCCAATGAGGCATATCGCCATTTTCGGAACGACATCGAATCGGACACACCGCGGTTTGCCTTGCAATGACCCAATACAACAAACCTGTCTCGTTGATTTTTGACGAACTTGGTTGCCGACGTGGTTTTCCCGTGGTACCTCGGACGCACGCAGAGAATCATGGAATCCTTCGACGAATCACTGAAGTATTTGCTCCATGAAGAACCCGCTGACTTCTTGAGGTTTGCCTTTGCAGACCCGACGCTCACGCTCGTCGAGCCTTGTGAAACGGGTCTTCCGTCGCGAAATCGCGATATCGACGGTAGTTATGTCGTGGTGCGCAACGGCGTAAAAATAATCGCGCACGTCGAATTTCACCGGCGTCATCAAAACATGGTGGAGTTGGCGATCGACGTCGCTGAAGCGCAGATACGCCTGTATCGTCGCGAGCGATGTCCTGTGGTGTCGCACGTTTGGGATTTGTACGGAAATCGCAGACGTTCGTTGATGAAGCCCCACAAACTCGACGTGGGTCCCGGTTCGCAATCGACGTATTTGCGGATCAACTTACGAGCAATGAAGTGGCAGGACCTTTTGGCCCAAGGTCCGCCCACATTGTGGCCACTCGTGCCCATCGCGAAAGACGGCGCAACGGGAACTGCGGTGAAAGCAGCACGCGATGCGATCACGGCGCATGGCGATCAAAACTCTAGCCGACATGCCGACCATCTTGCGATATTATGGTTCGTCGCCGAGGCCGAGGACGTTCCGACAAAAATCATCAGGTCCTACATCGAAGAGGCACAACTCATGGAAAGCACGCTGTACAAGAGCATCTTCGCCAAAGGTCGCGAACAGGGCTGGTCGCAAGGTCGGTCTGAAGGTCGGTCCCAGGGTCTGTCCGAGGGTCGGTCCCAGGGTCTGTCCGAGGGTCGGTCCCAGGGTCGTACGCAAGCGGATGCCCGAACGATTCACAAGCTCTTGGTGCGCTGGCTCGGTTCGGTCGATCTATCCGTGCGCGATCAAATTGCCTCGTTTCCTGATCATGACCTCGTGACGGCATGGCTCGACGAAGCGCTCGAAGCGAACGACGCGAATTCCGCACGCAAGCTACTCGACAAGATCCTCGCGAGCACCAATGTCCCCAAGTCGAACAATGGTTCGTCTCGGAACGGCTAAATTTCCCCCGCATTACAGCGCTCGAAGAATCGTCCCCACCCGCACCGGCTCCCGCGGCAATTTCGACCATTGCAGCATTTCCGCCAATGCCTCGAGCGGCTCACCCGCGTCACGCACGTCATGCCGATATGCGCAGGCAATCGCGCGCACGAGGGCACGCGCGTCACGACCCACTTCGCGATGCTCACGAATCGTCATGCCTCCGTCACGTTTCGCCAAACGCCGCCCGTCGTCCGCTACCAGCAAAGGTACATGGGCAAACCGCACGGGCAAACCCTCGAGCAGCTGCGCCAATAACCTCTGCCGCGCCGATGATGTCGCCAAATCAGCTCCGCGCACCACATCCGTAATACCCATGGCAAGGTCGTCCACGACCACCGCCAACTGATACGCATAAATTCCATCACCACGCCGCAATACAAAATCGCCGGTCACGTCAAACACGTTTTCTTCATGAGCCCCGAGGACGAGGTCATTGGTCATGACAATCGCCCGTTCATCCTGAGGTACAGCGAGACGAACTGCCGGCGGGCGACGAAACGCTCGTGGCTGCATGCCAAATTCGCGACACGTGCCTGGATAACGCGGACCTTCGTCACCTGCATGCGGAGCGCTCGCTACCCGCGCGATCTCCGCCCGCGAACAATCACACAAATACGCCAACCCTCGCGCCGCAAGCTGGTCGATTGCTGCGGCGTACTGAGTTTGTCGTTCCGATTGCACGTAGGGGCCGACTGAACCTCCGAGGCCCGGACCTTCATGAAAACGTAGGCCAATCCAATCGAGATCCTCGATGATACGTGCTGTTTGTCCAGGAACAACGCGCGGCGTGTCGATGTCTTCGACGCGCAAGATGAGCGTTCCCCGTGCTTGCATCGCCGCGGCGGCACAAAACACAGCCGCTACGGCACTGCCGAGATGCAGTTCACCTGTAGGTGAAGGAGCAAAACGACCTCGATACCCGGTCATGGTCTTCGTTTTACTTCATTTTGCTGCTTGCGACGCGCTGCGCCTCGTGGAACATCCCTCGCACGCATGCCGATCTCTCGCCGTCGCGCACTCGCGCTAGGAATCACGACGCTCGCGTTGGGCGGAGGGTGGGGTGCGTTTCGCATCATGACGCGTTTTCCTCCGGACAGCACCCCGGAAGGCGCGTACACCCGCATCGCATTCAATCTGTCGCACGGCGATGTACGCACGGTGTTTCATTACCTCGAAGACCGCGCGCAACATGCCGCCTACAGCATTCGCGATTATCGACGCAAAGCCAGTGAGCGCATTACGAAGGCGTATCCAGAACCTGAAAGAACGCGCTTGCTCGATGCCTACCGGGCTCATGCAAGCGCCGAGGACGGCGCCGACGTATGGGTCGAAATGGCCCAACGCAAAGGTTTTGCCGCGCGGCTCCGGCGCGATTTGTCAGGAATTGGAAAAGTCGAATTGGTTGGAGAACGAGCAACGGTAGAAACGGCGCGCGGAACGCGTTATGGATTTCGCAAACGGGAAAATGGTTTGTGGGGACTAACCTTATTTACGGCGGAATTGAGTTCCGAGTCCGAACGTGCGGCACGAGATTGGGACATCGTCGAACGCGCCGCGAAAGATTACGAACGCGGGAAATAGGTTTTTCTCAGAACACGTGCACGAACAGCCCACTCCGAAGTTTCGGCTCGAACCACGTGCTTTTTGGCGGCATGAGCAATCCCGCGTCGCTTACCGCAAATAATTGCGAAATCTGCGTCGGATACAAATGCAGCCCGAGCGTCATTTCTCCAGAATCGACTCGTTTTTCGAGTTCCCGATAACCGCGAATTCCGCCCACGAAGTCAACATGTTTGTCGCGGCGAGGGTCCGACACGCCAAAGATCGGGCCGAGGATCAAATCCTGCGTAATCGAACAATCGAGCGAAGCCACGGGATCCTTATCGCGCTCCGCATCCTTCGGCACCCGCGCCGTATACCATTTTCCACCTAGGTAAAGACCTAACGTGCCCGGCTCTTTTGGCGTCGCAGCTTCACCGTCCACTGCTGATTCGATATGCACGACCTGGCTCAGCGTCGCCAAAAGCTCCGTCTCCGATCGCCCCTGCAAATCGCGGACGACTCGATTGTACGGCAGAATCTGCATTTGGTTGTCTGGAAAAACAACCGCCAAAAATACGTCGTGCTCGCCGCCATCCCCACGACACACTTGATGCACCCGCGCAGCTGCCGCACTTCGATGATGACCATCAGCCACGTACATACACGGCACAGATTGCTCGAATCGTTCTTCCAATTCGCGTGAGGTTTGTCGGCTAAGCACCCAGAAGCGATGCCGCACGGCATCCGCCGTGGTGAAGTCATAAATCGGCGCACTCTCGAGCGAGGCCGCAACGAGCGCGTCGATTTCTGCATCTCGTTGGTACGTCAAGAACACAGGTTCGTCATGGGCACCCAGCTCTTGAATGTGCCGCGTGCGATCGTCTTCTTTGTCAGCACGCGTCTTCTCGTGCTTCTTGATGCGCTCGCTGTTGTACTCGGCCACCGCCGCGCATCCGACAACCCCGACTTGTCGATGCTTGCCCATCGTTTGCTCGTACAAATACAAGTGCGGTTCGGTGTCTTGCACCAGCGCGCCTTCGGAGACGAGGCGCCGCAGGTTTGTCGTGCCCATCGCGTACACGGCATCGTCATGTTCGTCCGTGCCTTCGGGCAAGTCGATTTCCGGGCGGGAAACGTGCAAAAAACTCGATGGTTTGTCCTGGGCTAGGACGCGCGCTTCCGCGGTCGAGATGACGTCATACGGAGGACTTGCGACCTCCAGGGTCAGGGCCGGAGGCGGACGGTATGCGCGAAACGATCGAACGATGGCCATACATGGGCGGATTAGTCGGGTTCTCCGTGGGTGTCGAGCTGCGTTGGGAGGAGATCGATGGCGAGCCACGAGTTGAACGCTCGCTTCGCGCGCTAACAAGCGCGCTACGCGAGGTTTTTTGTTCTCGATTGGGGGCTCGCCGTCGGGTCTCACAATCTCTTTGGCTGCGCCAAAGAGACTGAC
>DAOMZH010000314.1:0-10628 GCA_035437985.1 Polyangium sp. (in: bacteria)
GCGAGAACACGCGTGCGTTTTCAGGGCGGCCCGACAAATACTTCGCTCGCCATGCTGGATCCGTGATCTTGCTCGTGCGGATCTCGATCTGCCGAAGGGCCTCGCGCAAGGCTTCGTGCGCCCGCGAAACGTTACCCGCCGCGTGAAATGCCTCGGCCGCTGAGGCGCGGAGCGGGATCTCCGCAAACCCCGCACCTCCGAGCGACGTCACGATGCGCAGCCCCTCCTCACTGCTCGCGACCGCGGCGTCGACACAACCTCGAGCGAGCAGCGCGGTGATCCGGACGGCCAAGGCCATGACCAGCAAGGGTGGAGCGACCGGGAAGATCGCACAGGCCTTTCGCGTCGCTTCCTCGGCCTCGTCGGTCCGGCCCCACGCGAGCATGATTCGCGCCCGTGCGTTCTGCCCGCTCGCCACATAAAGGGGGCTCACCCCCGTATCGATGAGCACCTGAGCCAAGGAGTCCCCCTCGACGAGGAGTTCCGGCTCGGACCGCTCCGCCAGCGCCATCATCAGGCCCATTTGCGCATTTTGGCGCAAAAACCCGTGCGCGAGCTGCAGGGCAAACGCCAAGCCCTGCCGCATCATCTTCTCGCCTTCATGCAGGTCTCCAAGATCTGTGGAGGTAAGGCCGACCGACAGCATGGCCTGTGTGAGGCCATAGACGTTGCCGATCTCCGCGAACGCTCGCCGGCTTTCGTGCGCGAGTTCGGTCGCGCGGAACGGATCCGGCATCAGGAAGCGCACATACAAGGCGTGAAAAAACGCGGCCCACCCCCGCGCGAACGGGTCACGCTCGATCACACGCCGCGAGTTCTCCTTCTCGATCTGCGCCAGGAAAGCTTGTGCGGCCGGCCGCGCCCCCGCCTGCGCGAGCAGTCCGATCGGATACGATGCCGCAACGACATACGCCGTCTCGGCCGAAGGCACGGGCTCCGTCGTGAGGAACAGCCGGCTCAACTCCTCCAGACGCGCTATCTGGCCACTCTGAGGGAGGATGTTGAAGAGCTTCTCGATTGCTCTGCACCACCACACACTGCCGGGGCGAAGGAGCGTGATCGCCTCGGTTGCGGCGATGTCCGCTTGCGCGAAGCTCAGCTTTCCGACATGGGCCAAGCTCTCCAGCGCCCTGGCCGTGCCGAGCGCTTCGCCTTCTGCACCGCACGCCACGCACTGCTCGACACGCGCGAGGATGCCGTCCATGTCATGACGCTCCCAGGATTGCTCCGCCGCGGCGAGGAAGAATCGCAACGCGCGCTTCAAATCGCCGCCCCGCTGCGCATGCTCCCCGATCACGACCGGATCGCTCTCCCCGGCTTCTTCGAGGTACCGGCTCGCCGCCACGTGGCCGACGGCTCGATCTTCGTCGGTCAGCAGTCGATATGCCGCTTCCCGCAGAAGGGCGTGACGGAAGTGGTGCTCGATGTCCCCCGGGAATCGGCTCGTCGGACGCGGTACGACGATCTCGGCTTCGACAAGGAGCTGGAGCCACTCGGTGATCTCGTCGTTGCACGCGCCGACCAGAGCGCAAACGGCTCGGCTCCAGAAGCTCTCACCGAAAATACTGGCGGCGCGGAGGATCTGGCGAGCGCGCGGATCAAGACGTGAGAGGCGCGATTGCAGCATGACGAGCAACGTCTCTGGCACCTCCCCGCGCTGACCTCCGGCGACCCCGCGGATCAACTCTTCCAGATAAAGGGCGTTGCCTTCCGAATGCTCGACGATGCGCGTCAACGTCTGGGGACCGACGTCCTGGCCGAGCACCTCCCGAACAAGCCGTTCGCCCGCCTTTTTGCTCAGCGGTTGCAGCGTGATTTCTTGTGTCAGCCACGGCCAAGGCTTGGGGAACTGCTCAGAGACCTCCGGCCGTGCGAGCGCGAGCATCATGAAAGGCGCGTCGGAGAGCGCCCGTATCGACAGTTCGATGAGCTTCATCGTGAGGGCGTCGCCCCAGTGGAGATCTTCCAGGATGAGCAGCAGGGGGGCCACGGCGCATTCGGCCCTCAGCCAATCCAGAAAGGCGCGCCGGATCTCGTCGTTCATCACCCTCGGATCCATGCGTGCGGCGCGCAGAGACGGACTGCCTTCATCAGGGAATGGAACCCCGCACATCTCACCCAAGCGCTCGGCCACGCGCTGGACGTCTGTCGGCTCGAATAGGGAGGTCAGAGACTCGAGGATCCTGGCCTGCTGCTCCTTCGCAGGGACGCCGCGCTGAAGTCCAAACCGATGCTGCAGCGCATGGCTCGAGATTCCATAAGGCGATCCCGCGCGCAGCGGCTCGCCACGCCCAATAAGCACTGTCACTTCCGGATACTTGGCCAGGAGTCTCCGCACGACCTCGTGGCGCAGACGCGACTTACCCATTCCGGCGGGCCCCGTGACGACCACGCCGCAGGAGACCGACTCTTCGATCGAGGCGGAGAGCAGGCTCTCGATCGGCGCGAGTTCCCGCTCTCGACCCACACACGGGGTGGGCTTGCCAAGGAGCAGCCGGCTCTCGTCGACGCTCACGCGCTCGCTGAACAAAAGCGCACGGCCGCCTACGTGCGTTTGGACGAAGCGGTCGCGGAGCAGCCCAGCGCTTGCGTCGTCCAACCAGACGCCGGATCGAGCGACGTCTGTGTTGTCGTGGTTGTCAACGTCCAGCGCTGGGGAGGGCGCGCGAACAATCTGCACAGCCTTGTCGATTGCCTGCCCGACTGCGGGGAGCTGATCACGCAGCACACCGAGCCCCGTAGCGAGAGCAACGCGCGCCGAGGGCCAGCGCTCCTGCAGCACGAGCGCGCATTGTGCGGCCACGCTCACGAGGTCAACCGCACTGCTCCCTTGACGGGTCAGCGTTGCGATCAAGGATCCATCGGCGAGCCACGCGACCTTTGCTCCGAAACCCGCCAGATCGCGCATCAACGCGGCGCGATCCGGTGGGCCTGCCGCTGCATCGCGCGCGCCGTCGGCATTGGTTGGAGCGACCAACTTTTCTCGCTCCTTGGCGATCACCACGCTGACCACGACCTGCTCACTGCCGGTCAGTGCACGTGCTGGAGTCGGCGTGCGCAGCGTCTCAGTCACCGTATCGTTGATGTCGTCTTCGAGAGTGAGTGTCGAGAGCCGCGATAGCTCTTCCTGTAACGCGTCACCATCGCGGGGCCTCCCTTTCGAGTCCTTGCTCAGCATCCTGTGGATGAGCTCCGTGAGCTCTGTGGGTGCTCTCGGCCGCAACGTCAGCAATGGCGGGGGTTCTTCGAAGAGGATCTTGGCGAGCACCGCCGCGACGTGTTCAGCGACGAACGGGGGTTGCCCCGTAAGGCATTGGTACAGCACACAGCCGAGCGAGAAGATGTCAGCGCTGGCCTCGATCATGCTGTCGGCTCGGGCCTGCTCCGGGGCCATGTAGCCCGGAGTGCCCACGATCACGCCCGTGCCCGTCACGATTCGGTCTCCCACGGCGTGACGCGCGATACCGAAATCGACGAGCACCGCATGCTCGACCTCACCGTTCACCAGGAAGATGTTGCTCGGCTTGATGTCACGATGGATGACGCCTCGCCGGTGTGCCGCAGCGAGCGCGTCGGCGAGCCGCTGAAGCAGCGCCACGGCGCGCGACAGTGCAAGAGGACCGCGGTGGAGGCGCGTCGCGAGCTCCTCGCCGGAGAGCCAATCCATGACGAGGTAGCTCCGGCCATCTGGGAGCTGTCCGTGTGCGACATAGCTTACGATGCCGGGGTGACGCAGCTCCGCCAGCAGCAGGGCTTCGCGCATGAACCGCTCTCGGGACGGCTGGTCGTTTCTGGTCTTGAGGAGCTTCAGCGCGACCGGGGCGCCGGTGCTTTGGTCCTTCGCGCGGTAGACGACGCCCATTCCGCCGCTCCCCGCCTCGTCCTCGACCTCGAAGCGATCTGCCACGACCGTTCCCGGCCCGAATTCGCTGGAAAACATGGGACCCCTCCTACCTTCCGAGAATGCTGCTCGAGGCTCCGAGCCCCATCTTGGGTATGATCACGATTGAAAAAATGAGAATATCCCTGCAAAGCTTGGCATCGAAAGAATTGGAGATAGGCCACAGCAAACCCGACACGGAGTGACGAACTTGGGTCTGTTCTCCGCAACAACCGCGGGTAAATGGCAAGATCGACCTACACGTACGTCGTCTCGGGCGCTTTGCATTGGCGCGCGATTGTACACGGTCATCGCGGATTATGGCAACTTTTCGTCCATGTTCCGAATGCGCCGTCGCGAAGGTCCTCGAGAGCCGCAGCAGGACAGCGGCATCGACGTTTCGCAATCCGGGCGCGGATGATGAACGCAGAAAGCTAAAGCTCAGCGTTTGGCGTTCCGATGCTTCTGCCTCACCTTATTGCGTCCTCGGTTCACCGCCGACCGAATCGTATTGGGGTGCCTGCCAATCTCGGGAGCGACCTCGGTGGGTTCGTCGCCCATTGCAATGCGCACGAGCATCTGGACGCATTTCTGATCGTCAGCACGAATCGCGTCCAGGATTTCGCAAGCTTCGAGCTTCGCATCCGCATCTGATTGCGCGTCGGCGACAAACTCGGCCAATGAAGCGTCATCGACGAAAATGCGCGAGGTGCTGCGTTGAAACCTCTTTATGTTGGCCGCAAAGTACCGGAGAATAACGCGCCACCGCCTGCGCCATTTCCGATGCAGCAAAATGCGAATCCATTGTCGACGGTGGAACCCATTGCAGCAAAGGTCCCTGCGTCATCGCCCGCGCGGCAATCGGCAACGCCGCCGCGACCACTATTAAACGAGCGAGCAACTCCCGTCATGACGAGCCCAAAATCGGAGGCAGCTCCCATAGTTGCAATCGCATGGAGCCCCGTCGGATCCGAAAACGGTGGAATATTTGTTGTCGCATGAAAACTCCATTGATGCGTTTAGAGCGATTGTCGGCGGGGCTCATGTGCCAACGACGAAAGCCGCGGCTGCAAAGGCACCCACACCCGAATCACCATTAAATGCGCCTCCGACAACAAAGAAAAAGCCACGGCGTTCATTGGCTGCCGCTCGCACGGTGGGGATTACGGAAACAGCGGTTGTGGCATCGCCGCCAATGCCGCCAGATCTTGATCCAATGGAGCTGCCGAAACAGTTTGTCCGAGAAAGCAATCACTCGGTTCCCATTACCCAGGAAGAGATCGATGCGGCGGAACGATGGCGTCTTTTGACGGCGGCGTAGGACGAGAACGACGTTCGATTTGATAACGTGCCAATGACGAATGCCCGTTCTGGGCATCAGACACGTGTATTGCAAGCATTGACGTGTTCCCGTTACCATTTAGACATGCAGCTATTGGCGGTTCGGGCCGTCTGCATATGACAATCGCTCGACCACGTATTGCGGGAGACGATCAGCTGTCAAGAATCCGTTCGAGAATGCAAATCGCAGACTGGCCCAGGTTTTTCGGCGCGATCTGTGACCTCGTGAACTGGGCCTTATTGTTTCAAGGGCCAATGAATGGCGCTCTTCAATCGAGATTCCTGGATGCACCAGGGCACAAGCAAAAGCATCGTGGGCGTGGTATCGACGAGTTTCGCGAGGTTTTTGCGGCAAAAATGCGCCGAGATCAGGGGCATAAGCGTCTCGAGCGGCGGCGAGGACGACGTGGGGATCATAATGGCCAGCGGATGCAAGGAGCAGCCGGGCAAGCTTTTGATGGAGGCGGGGAAAAAGACCCGGCCAAACGAGCGAACCAGGAGCGCCGCATGCTGCGCCCTCGAGCCATTGCAGATCCGCAGAAGTCAGGTTTGGCCAAAGGCTCTTGGGCGGAAACGTTTCGCTGGCAAGGAATAATCGTGCGCCGGTGGGTACGAGCACGAGCGGTTTGTCGAGCCAAGCTGGGCGATGGTTTTTGCTTGGGTGTGGGTCGAGCTCGAATTCATCGATCAATCGCTTGGTTCCCCGCAAGCCTGCGCCCACCCCCCACTTTGAGCGATATGCGGAGCTCAAGATGATTGTTGGCTCGGAGAGCCCCGGCCCTTGGTCTCGCGCGACGATTTCGATGCCGCCCGGTTTTCCTTCGATTCGCCGAATGCGTACTTCGCCTGTACCGGCGTATTGGAAGATGTTCCGGGCCGCCTCTGAAATGGCAGTGGCGACCTTGGTCTGCATTACATCGGAAAAACCAATTTGCTTGGCCATCTCTTTTCCCAGCGTGCGAGCGCGGACGACATCATGTTCGGTCCGAATGGGAATGCTCATGTCATCGGTCTGCGATTGCGTCTGTGCGAGGGGATCGAATTCACCTTGATGACGAAGATTGCCATCCGGCGTTGGCGAGTCGCTGGGAGCGGAGCTTTCCTTGGTGACGGATGCAAGTAATTTCTTGCAATTTTGCAGTTTTTCGTGCTCTTGGAGGAAGATGTTGAGCCCAGGGCCGAGTTCGCGGACAAGTGCGGGCACATCGACGCGCGTCATCGTTTCGAGTCGCAGGTTTGCTCGCCTCGCAGCGGAGCTCAAGAGTGAGCGGCTCGTCGGCTCCGAGAGGTAACGTCGCAAGATGGCTAAAATTTCGCCCGCCACGTTGTTCATCAATGGAGCCTTTCGTTGTCATTTCGGCTAGCGGAATTCAACTTCCTGAGAACAAGGCGCACTCGAATCATACACGAATCAGCATCGCGTTTGAAGATTTTCACGCAGAGCAACGAAACGCGTTTTTCGACATTTTGCGCATACGGTGTCGGCTGAGGGCGCTTGACAAACTCACGACCCAGCGCCAGACGTTTCCGCCAAACGTCATGCCTCGTCGCGCCACTGGAACACTTTATCAAAACCCTCCCAATTCTGGCATTTTTTACGTACAGCTCACGCTTGGAAAAACGCCGCTGGGCAAACCCAAGCGGCGCAGCCAGGAAAGCGGTTTCACCTGCCAAAGGTCATCGCCGAAAAGCTTGTTGGTCACTCCGAAGTCGGTACTTTCGAGCTTGCTGCTGAGCCGCTCCTGCACGCGGAGCTAACCTGCCCGAAATGCTCATTCAAGAATTTGCCATTGTCACCAAAAATGCAGGCATTGGAAGAAATCATGTTCCCTGCCCACGTGCGTCTTTCGCGGCCCATTATGGGTGCAAATGTAATTGTGCTCGACGATCTTTATCAATCGGGCGTAACGTTATGGTCCTTCGCGCGCTGCTTGAAGCTAATGGGGGCGTCTTCGGTGCACGGAGTCGCTTGTGTCAAGTCATGGCGGGATACGGATAACCAATGAACGCCGAAAATGTGAGCATTTTGCAACGTGAACTCGATCTCCGTGCGACGGCAGGTGGTTTCGCTGCCGGATGTTGATTGATCGCGCTCATCTCCCCACCGCACGTCCCTGATCGCGACCACCCATCGACTCACGCAATGATTCGGTTTTCTCGCACTTCAATCCAGGTACGCTGGATGCACTACGAGTTTGCCAACGCGCCAACAAAAAAAAACGACTGCACCGCGATGGATTTTGGCGCAACCGGCATCCTTCCATTTACCGAACCTTCACATCACTCCCTGGGCTGCCATGACCAACACGAATATGAATCTTCCCCGCGGCATCATTCTCCTTTCACAAGCCGAGCAACTTCGTCTCAGTCCCGAGGATATGTTTGGCGCCTTGCCCCCCGAGTATTCGGGTTTGCCGAAGCTTCAAGTCGAAATCGACATTGCGGATTTGACTCGAGAAGCCATTCGAACGCGCGACTTCGGTCCTGCTCAACGTGCGCTCGTGCAAATGGTTCGCGAACGCCTCGATCCACTTCGCCAACGATATCCAGATTATCGTATCGTGTACTTCGGCTCGGCATCGATACCACTCACCGTGCTGTTGGGTTTTTTGCTGGAAACCTGGCACCAAATCGAAATCGTTCCGCATCATCACGCCCTGCGCGTTTGGAAATGGATCAACGATCTCGAACATTCTGCACGTTTGGCCGAGACGAACTTTCCCGATTATCGCGATCGAACTGTGGGTGAGGCAGTAATTCGCGTATCGACGTCGCACTGGGTCGATCGGCAGGTGACGTTGCGTGCTGTGCCCGAACCGCTCGTGGAAATCGATATCGCGCTGGAGCATCCCTCCGAGGACGCGTTTACCTGTTTGTCGGAGATGCACGACGTTGCCCAAGCCTTTCGCAAGGCGCTCGACATTTTTGGCGATAACTTCTCCGGGATTCAACGCGTGCACTTGTTTGCCTCGGTGCAACCTGGCATGGCCCTGCTGCTCGGCGCGCAAATCAGTACAACGATGCATCCCCCCGTGCAAACGTACCAATACGAACGACATGCGGGTGACGGACCGTATCACGTGCCCGCAATTTTAGTGAATGGTCCGTCAAGCGCACCATTACCCGCGCTTTCGGATGAAGATGTGATACGTGCGCGAAAGGATCGCGAAGGTTTGTCCGCTGACGTCGAGCGAATGGCCAGTTTTGCGGAACGCTCGCGAAAAGATCCGTCGCCCAATTGGATTGCCAATGCATTGTCGCAACGCAAGGGGCATTCTGCATTTTCGTTGGGCTGGCTCCGCTTACCGGCATTACATCAAACGCCGCTGTCGAAGACAACCGTCGACGTCGGTTCCGGTGATATCGAGGACAGTTTTCGTTTGAACCCCGAAAATGCCTGGCAAATCTCCGATCATTGGTTGACGCGATTGGCCAAACGGATTCCTGACGAAAATGAGCGTAGGCGGGCCCTACGGCAACTCGTATTGCACGAAGCCGTCCATCGCGGTCCTCAGGCGCTCACGCGTTCGTCCAGTCAAGGTATTGGTCGATTTCCGAAGGTGCTCGAAGAGATCGATTACCACGCCGATGTGTGGGCTATGCTGTACGAATACGCGTTGACCGAGAGCGTGTCGCGCGCCGAAGTCGAGAAACCGGAAAGGTTTTTCTTGGAATTGGTGCGTGTGGCGACAGAAACCATGTGGGCATTCGATGACGACGGGTCGGACCTACACACGATTCAAATTCGGAGGCTCAATCGTTATCTGAGCTGGTATTGGCAATGGTTGCGTTTGGAGCGGGGAGCTGGGAACTCCGGCGTGACGAAGCTCGATGATGTGTTGGCGATCTTGGCGGAAAAACCCATTTTGGAGTTGGCTGGGCCGACGATCGTGATGCGTGATGAACGTGTCTTTTTCGAGCTGGATGCCAAACGTGTTTCGATTCCAGAACTGGGTATTTATCACAAAGGCAAGCTATATCGCCACGGTGTGCGACTTGACTTTTCGATAGCTGAATTGCTCGACGGAGTGCGTAGGCGCGATCGTGAAATGATTCTCCGCGTGCTGCGCGCTGCATTCGAGCAAACGGTTCGAGACTGACCAGAAGGCGAAAGAAGGAGACGAGAATGGACTTCCAACCATTGTTTCGACGATTCGAAGAAAACATCAAGCTCGGCCACTATGACGAAAGCGCCGACCTTCGACAAAAACGCGATCGCGTAATCACCCGCCTGCAGGAAAACCTGTCGATGAAAATCGATTGGTTCAATCAAGGTAGCTACGCCATGAGAACTGGTGTCAAGCCGCTCGATGGCGATTATGACATCGACATTGGGATTGTGCTCGATATCGACAAGAACCAATACGATCCGGTGACGGTCAAAGGATGGATTTACAAGGTCGTGGAAAAACACACGGCGCGCGTCGAGTGGCGCCGTCCGTGCATTACGGTGTACTACCACCAGGCCGGCGAGGCCATTTATCACGTGGATTTGGCCATTTTGGCGAAGGATCGCTGGGGCAATATGCACTTGGCGATTGGTAAAGAACATTCGGCCAAAGAACAACGAGAGTGGCAACAAGATGATCGAAAGGGATTCATCGAGGTCGTCGGAAATCGATTCTCGGGCGAAGATGGGGCGCAATTTCGTCGGGTGATTCGGTACCTCAAACGTTGGAGGGACGTGCATTTCGCGAGCGAAGGGCGTGCGGCCCCCACGGGGCTTGGTCTTACCGTTGCGGCATTCCACCATTTTCAACCGGCGAAAGTCAATCCGTACTACTACAATCATAATGCGGATTACGACGATCTGGCGGCAACAGTGGCGCTCGTGCAGGCCATTCGTGGACGGTTTTCGTCGGCGTGGGATTCGAGCACGAGGCAATACACGCAGCGCATCAAGCTAAACTTTCCTCGTGCCCCGCAAGACGACGTATTCGAGCGCATGACGAACCAGCAGATGCAAGAGTTTTACCAGCGTTTGGAGAAACTCGCGTTATGGCTCGACGAAGCGCGACGGATTGGAAGCACGGCGCCGCTTCGGAAGGCGTTTGGGGATGACTTTCCCGTGCAGTGACTTCAGACTTGAGGAGATGACGCCGAACTTCGGCAATTTGCAGCGCATCGAATCCGTTGGTCTCGCAAACTCGTAGTACAGTGCTCCATGGCACAGCACCGCGAAGTCGAACGGCGTCTTCTTCGAGCATTTCGACGACGCGTTCGAGGCGTTCCTCGGGGGTCATAACGTTCGCCTCCCGCGGTGTGTTGCATCGTCCACCAAAACCTTGCGCAGGTTGTTGGCTGTCGGTTTGCGAGCATCGACACTGCGAACCATGATTGGCCAGGCAACTTAGTACAGCGTTCCGCAAATCCGTGACCAGAAAGTTGGCCCAGCGTTTCGATTCGT
>DAOMZH010000315.1:0-10560 GCA_035437985.1 Polyangium sp. (in: bacteria)
GCGCCATTCATTGCCTCCGTTCATATTGCCTTTTCTGCCAATCTTCCTCAAGTTTCTTCGCCAATTGCGGGTATTCGTCATCTGCAAAGATGCCATCCACCATGATATACATCGCATCGAATTCTCCAGGCACCATTGGTCCGATTACATAGACTGGGCGATGTTGTCCACACATCCATCCGGCTTCCAAATGTGCCGATCGACCACACGGTAAGACCAACACCAATTACTCGATCAAGAAGGGCGCGAGCGACATCCACATCGAGCCTTACGAGAAAAAGCAGCGGGTGCGTTACCGCATCGATGGTGTGCTCATCGAAGAGATGCAGCCACCGATGAAGTTGAAGAACGCGATCGCGAGCCGCATCAAAATCATGAGTTCCCTCGACATCGCCGAACGTCGTTTGCCTCAAGACGGACGCATCAAGCTCAAGCTCGGGCACGGAAAAGAGATGGACTTCCGGGTCTCGGTTTGTCCGACGATTTGGGGTGAAAAGATCGTCATGCGGCTCCTCGACAAAGGGAACCTGCAGCTCGACATGACGAAGCTCGGCTTCGACAGGAGACCGCTCGATGACTTCCAATGGGCGATCAATCAACCCTGGGGCATGACGCTCGTCACAGGTCCCACGGGGTCTGGCAAGACAACCACGCTCTACTCGGCGCTTTCCGAACTCAACACTCCGGACACGAACATCAGCACGGCCGAAGATCCGGTCGAGTACAACCTGCACGGCATCAACCAAGTGCAGATGCTCGACTCGATTGGTTTGAACTTCGCCGCCGCACTGCGTTCCTTCCTCCGACAAGATCCCGACATCATCATGGTCGGCGAGATTCGCGACTTCGAGACTGCCGAGATTGCGGTCAAAGCGGCGCTCACGGGACACATGGTGCTTTCGACCCTGCACACGAACGATGCGCCATCGACCATCTCGCGCATGCTCAACATGGGCATCGAGCCGTTCTTGATCACGGCCAGCGTGAACCTGGTGCTGGCCCAACGCCTTGCGCGAAAAAACTGTGCGGATTGCAAAGTGCCGTTTCAGCAAGATCCGCAGCAGCTCAAAGATTTCGGTTTCACGGACGAACAAGTTTCGCGCGCCAAACTCATGAAGGGCACGGGTTGCAAGACGTGTAATGGATCGGGCTACAAGGGTCGCGTCGCGCTTTATGAAGTCATGCGTTTCCACGATCCGCTCAAGGATCTCGTGTTGCAGGGAGCTTCGACGGCCGAGCTCAAAGTCGCCGCGATCAAGAGCGGCATGAACACGTTGCGCATGGCTGGTATCGAGAAGATTTGTCAGGGCATGACCACGACCGAGGAAGTCGGTCGTTGCACGATGGGAGATTGACCATGGCAGCTGACTCGGGGACGCGTGAGCCCCTGCGATACACCTTGCAACAGTTGTTGAAGGTGATGGTCGACAAGGGATCCAGCGACATGCACATCACGCGTGGTTCGCCGCCCGTGTTGCGTATCGACGGTGCCGTGGTGCCTTTGAAGCTTCCGCCGCTGAACGAAGAGGACACGCGGGAGCTTTGTTATTCGGTCTTGAGTGACGAACAGAAAGCGACGTTCGAACGGAAAAACGAACTCGATCTTTCGTTTGGACTCCAAGGATTGTCGCGTTTTCGCGCGAATATTTTCATGCAGCGTGGGGCTGTTTCCGGGGCATTTCGTCAAATTCCGTTCAAAATTTTGAACTTCGACGAACTGTGTTTGCCCCCGGTCGCCAACGAGATCGCGAACAAGCCACGTGGCCTCGTGCTGGTGACGGGACCGACGGGTTCTGGAAAAAGCACGACGCTGGCGAGCATCATCGACAAGATCAATTCGGAGCAGCGGCTGCACATCATCACGATCGAGGATCCGATCGAGTACATGCACAATCACAAGCTCTCGATCGTGAACCAACGCGAAGTTGGAGCGGACACGACGTCGTTCAAGGACGCACTCAAGTATGTTTTGCGTCAGGACCCGGACGTCGTGCTCGTCGGCGAAATGCGCGATTTGGAGACGATCGAAGCGGCGTTGACGATCGCCGAGACGGGTCACTTGGTGTTCGCGACGCTGCACACGAACAGCGCGGTGACGTCGATCAACCGCGTGATCGACGTGTTTCCGGCGCATCAACAATCGCAGGTGCGAGCGCAATTGAGCTTCACGTTGGCGGCCGTCATGAGTCAGCAACTCGTGCCGAAAATCGGGGGAGGTCGGGTGTTGGCAGTGGAAGTGATGGTGCCAAACCCGGCCATTCGGAACCTGGTACGTGAGGACAAACTGCATCAGGTGTACTCGCAGATGCAGGTCGGTCAGCAAGGCACGGGCATGCAGACGATGAACCAATCGCTGTACAACCTGTATTCGCGGCGCCTCATCACGCTCGACGATTGTTACGGTCATGCGGGCGAAATCGAGGAGTTACGGGCGATGATCGAGGGGCGAACCCCGGTGGCTCGTGGTCGTCCGATGAACTCCTGAACATTGGCAGTCGAGTTTGTCTTACGGCACGGCGAGGTTGTTCGTCCGCGTGGCGAAAAACCTGCTTAATTCCCGCTCGTCAAGCCCTTTGCGACAAATGGTTGCAGGAATTTTGACACCCTATCGCCCGTTCAGTAGGGTGGTTGGTGCGATGCAGGGCCTAACCGAGCGCCAACAACAAGTCCTCCACTACATCCGCCAATCCATCAACGACCGCGGTTATCCGCCCACGTTGCGTGAGATTGGCGCTCACATGGGAATTCGCTCCACAAATGGGGTGAACGACCATCTCCGAGCCCTCGAGCGCAAGGGGTACTTGACGCGCGAGGACATGAAGAGCCGTGCCCTTCGACCGAAGGACATGGCCGATGGCATGCCAGAAGACGCAACCGTTGTTCAGTTACCGTCGCCTCCCCCAGAGGACGACATGGCTGACGTTCCGATCGTCGGACGTATCGCAGCGGGTTTGCCGATCTTGGCAGAAGAACAGATCATCGACACCGTGCGAGTCGATCGCACGCTCATCCGCGGAGGCCGAGAAATTTTCGGTCTCAAGGTGTCAGGCGATTCGATGATCGAAGCGGGCATTTTGAACGGCGATTACATTTTCGTGAAGCGTCAACCCACGGCGCATCGCGGAGAAATTGTCGTTGCCCTCATAGGTGACGAAGCGACGGTCAAGTACTTCTTTCCCGAGAAGGACTACATCCGCTTTCAACCGGCGAATTCCAAGATGGCTCCGATCCTCGTCCGAGCCTCGGACTTCAAGCCGACGATGTTGCTCGGCACGGTGATTGGCGTCTTCCGCCGCATCTGAGCCTTCCCAAACCTCTCCGCACTTCACAGCTCGACCGAGCACTTTTCGTTCCTCGACAGAACCTTCCACTGGGCCGTTGACGCGATAGCCGCGGGCTTGATAGCGTCCGGCTGGGTTCGGCGTAATGGACTGACGGCGCCGTTGCCCAGAAAGAACGCGATCGTGAAGGCACACGTGAAGCGGTTCCGAACAGTGGCAGTGCTTGCGAGCACGCTCATTTGCTTGTCGATCAACACCGGTTGCGGTGGCTCGATCTACGTCATCACTTCGACGGGCGCGGAATCGAAGCTCGAAGCAGCTGAGGCGCTTGGTGCGGAGAGACATGCTCCATATGAGTACTGGATGGCGAAAGAGCACCTGATCCAAGCGAAGGAAGAAGCGACCACTGCGGACTACGGTGACGCGATCAAATTCGCAGGGATTGCCGAGGACTTCGCCGACAAGGCAATCGTGCTGTCCAAACAGGCGCACGAGGGGTCGGGCCGATGAAACGCACACCGAGCAACGACAATGCAGGGCGCACGCCCTCGCGCATCACCCGCACCTTGGGTCTTCCCGCGATCGTAGTTCTTGCCGTCACGCAAGCCTCCTGCGCGCAAGTCTCGACCATGCGTGGTGACATCACGGGGTTGCAGAAGGTCGCGGAACAAGCAGAGCGTAACGGAGCCATTCGCTGTGCACCGCGCGAACTCGCCACGGCGAAAAGTCATCTGACGTTTGCCGAAACGGAACTCGACCAAGGGTTCGTGTTCAAAGCCAAAGCGCATCTCGACGTCGCGCGCGCCAACGCACACGCGGCATATGACCTGTCGCCGCCGCAAAAATGCGCCGAGCGTGGCTTCGACGATGATACGCCGCCGCCGCCTCCTCCGCCCCCGCCGCCCCCGCCTCCTCCAGGAGATTGCGATGGCGATGGGTTGCTCGATCCGTTCGATCAGAAGTGTCCGTGCGACGCCGAGACTTACAACGGCCACCAAGACGACGACGGTTGTCCGGACGATCCCGATCTCGATGGCGATGGTTTGCCGGACTCGAAAGACACGTGTGTCCTCGTGCCCGAAGACAAGGACAACTATCTCGACGATGATGGTTGCCCCGAACTCGACAACGATCTCGACGGCATCTTGGACGATGCTGACAAGGACACGGCGACGGGCCGCAGCTGCGCAAACGATCCGGAAGATCCGGATGGTTACGAGGATGGTGATGGTTGTCCCGAGCCGGACAACGACAAAGACTCGGTCATGGACGTCGAAGATCAATGTCCAAACGAGCCTGGCCCGGCTGGTGGTGACAAACCCGGTTGTCCAAAGAAACCGGCGCTTGCGATCATCACCGAAAAAGAAATCAAGATCATGCAGCAGATCCATTTCGAGTTCGACAAGGACAAGATCAAGCCGGACAGCTTCGCGATCTTGGACGCCGTCGTGCAGATCTTGCAGGAGAACCCCAAGGTCAAACTCGAGATCCAAGGCCACACCGACAACAAGGGGCGACCGGACTACAACAAGAAACTCTCCGATCGTCGTGCTCTGTCAGTCTTGAAGTACCTCGTCTCTCATGGCATCGATCCCAACCGCCTCGTTTCACACGGGTACGGCATGGAACAACCGATCACGTCAAATGCCACCGATCAGGGCCGCGCACTCAATCGACGCGTCCAATTTGTCCGCACCGAAGCAAAGCCATAAACTCGGGAATCACTCCCCTCCCTACGTATGCATCTCGGAGGACTCACTACCGTGAATCTTCGTCCGTTTGGGTCGATCGTTGCTTTCGCACTCTCAGCTGCCGCCATCGGTGGCTTCACGGGCTACTCGTCTTCGGCGTTCGCAGCCGGCGAAAAAGACAAGGATGCCTTGAAGCTGCATGATGCTGCGCTCGATGAGGATTACCTCAACCTCGAACTGGACAAGGCCGAGAAGAAGCTCAAGGACGCCTTGAAAAAGTGCGGCGATGGTGGCTGTTCGCCGAACGTCGTTGCCAAGCTTCACATGGGTCTCGGAACTGTTCTCGGCGGAGGACGGCAGAACTTGGATGGTGCCCGCGACGAGTTTGTCCTGGCACTCAAGGCCGATCCAAGTGCCAAACTGAACGAGTCGTACACGACACCTGAACTCGCGGACGCTTTCAAGAAAGCGAAAGAAATCGCCAAGGCCTCAAAACCCAACAAGCCCGACGATGGCGGTGGGGGCGATGGGGGCAGCGATGGTAGTGACAAACCGAAGACCGGTGGAGACTTGACGCATACGCCTCCCACCGAGCAAGCGGTGAACACTCCAGTCCCGGTCTACATCGAAGTGCCGGAAGACGTCACCGTCGCGAATGTCAAGCTCAAGTACAAACCGTTTGGCGCGACAAAGTGGCAGACGGTCGACATGAATCGCATCGGCAAAGGTTGGGGCGCCGAAATTCCATGCACGGACGTCACGACCACGGGCGACGTGAAGTACTACATCATCGTCACGGACGAGGCCGGCGAGCAGCTCAAAGCAGGCACGCAAAAAGAACCCCATCGCGTGGCGATCAAACACGAGATCGAAGGCGACGAACCCTCGTTCCCAGGCAAGAAGCCACCTACCCAGTGCGAAGACAAAAGCAGTTGTCCGCCAGGACTGCCCGGATGCGATGCCAAGGGCGGTGAGAAACGAGGCGACAAGGGTTGGGGCTCGTCTTGCGACGCCGATCGAGAGTGTCAGACCGGCCTGATCTGCCAAAACGGACAATGCGAAGAAGGACAGCGCAAGTCCGATGATGGAAAGTCGTCTGGCAAGAAAAACATCGTCGGCGTCGGTGCACAGCTCGACGTCATGTGGGTCGGCACAGCAGACAACGTCTGCTCGGGCGAAAAAGACAACTATTACTGCTTCTACGAAGGCACATCGAATCGCTTCTTCGGCGATCCCATCGTCAAAGAAGGCACCAACGGCGTGCAGAGTGGTTTTGCAGTCGGTGGTGGACGCGCGTTCGCTTCGTACGATCGTGAAATAACCAAAGCAGGCAAAGGCGCCTTCGGTTTGGGCGTGAAAGTTGGAGTCGCCTTCGGTGGACATCCCGACTCCACGACAGCACCGCCCGCATGGCCCAGTGCGCATGGCAGGAACCCTCATCTGCCCATCGTCAGCTTTCCGCCGCTTCATCTCGAGGCCCGCGCGTACTACTCGTTCGCCGGCAATACGTTCGAGCAAGGCGCTCTCCGCCCGTACGGATTCCTCGGCGGCGGCTTTGCCAAAGTCTCCGCATCCGTTCCGGTCACCGTGTGCGACAGCCTTTCGGTCGACGGCAAGAGCGACGTCAGTGTCGCGGATAGAAACCCGGACTGCTCCAACGTCGTCAACGCCAAAGATCGCAAGCTCGATGCCTACCAAATCTCGGGGCTCAACTTCATCTCCTTCGGCGCCGGCATGACCTACGGCATCACGCCAACCTTTGGCATCAACGCCGAGCTCAAGTTCATGGTCATGGTCACCACCGTCGCCTTCGTCGTTTCTCCGAGCGTCGGTCCCGTCTTCGCGTTTTGATCCCCCCGAGCCTGTTTGCCCAGACGAACGTTGGGTTCGTCTGGGCGACTTCCGTTCGTACTCCAACGACTTCCATCACGGGCTAGGAATCGCGTCACGCATTAGAAACTTCACGTGGACTACGTGACGTTCCAAATCGCCGCGATCGATCTTGCTGCCAAAGGTGTGCCGTTGACCGTCGCGAATGTGGTCGCGCATCTGCACATCGATCCGGCACGAACCGAATTGTTCCTCGATCGCATGACGCGTGATGGGCGATTGGATCTCGAAGTGGACGAAGCTCAAGGGTTTGTCGTGTATCGCGTGCGCGGACTGAGCACGAGCACGGGACGTGTGGTCGCCGATCTCGCTACGAGTCGTTGGTTCGTCCCCCCGGTGCGTCTCTTCGAACGTAGGAAAAGTGTGACGTTGGCGATCGGATTGGCTGCGCTGCTACCTGGAATCGGATTGGCCTATGCAGCACCGCTGCGGGTGGTGCTCCTGGCGAGCCTCGTGGTGTTGTTCGTAGGCAACTCGATCGCCTCGTCCATGCTCCTCGCGCCCCTGTTTTGGGTGAGTGCAAGCATTGTGTCGGCGTTGTTCGGAGGGCTCTACGCAGTACGCTTCAACCAAGAAGGACAACGCGCGCGACTGCATCCGTAATTCGTTCAGCTTCGAACGATTCGCGCGACGCTCAAGTCGAGGTGAGGACGTCGAAGAGCGAGAGCAGCGTGATGGCCTCGAGTGGATCGAAGCGAATCCCTGCACGTGATGGTCGCTCTGCGCTCGAGCTGTCGACGCTCCATGCAACTTGACCCGGCAAATAAAGCGGATCCCAAAGGACGGGAGCGACGACTTCGAGGACGACAGGAGCGCCTGTTGCAAGAGCGGCATGTGCCGATGCTGCTTGCGCCGAGGTCGGAAGCGTCGGATCGGCGAGCTCTATGCCCGCGCCTCCGAATCCAAGATTGCGAATGGTCACCGAACGCGTGATCGCGCCCTGCTGTCGCAACACAGCATCGATACGAACGGGTACGCGTCCCTGGGTGCGGTAGTGGTCCCGAGGGGCCATGGGTGCGGATTCTACGGTGTAGCGCGCGTTCGGCGCAGCACTTTAGGTAGGGGTGCAGAGCCTGTTTCTGTGGGCGCGGAAGGATCTCGAAAAATAGACACGCAACCTAGTTGGGTTTTTAGGGAGCCTCAAGGTAACATCCGCCCCGCTACTCGCTCTCCGGGCGAGACTGCTTGGCGAAGATTCGCCGATCGAGATGGGAGTCAATCCTGATGGCTGAGGAAACTCGTAAGGACCCGCGAGCGAAGGTGCTCTCGATGACTGTGCGCTACAAGAGCGCGAACGTCGAAGAGTTCGTCGAGAACCATTCGCATGATGTGAGCCGCGGCGGGATCTTCATCAAGACTGCATCGCCGTTCCCTCCGGGAACGTTGCTCAAATTCGAAATTCGCATCCAGGACGAAAAGCCCGTGTTGAGTGGCGTTGGGCGCGTCGTCTGGAAACGTGATTCTGATCAGGTATCGGATGAGTCGCCTGCTGGTATGGGCGTCAAGTTCATCAAGATCGATGACGCCACCAAGGCGATGATCCAGCGTCTTGTCGACAAACAGGGCGATGGTCCGAACGCGTACGATGCGGGTAAGCCTGCGGATGCAGGTGGCGATGATGGAGATGGACCCGTTGCTGCAACCCCCGCTGCAACACCAACGCCTTCTGTCGCCAAGGCTGCACCACGTGGCGCCACGATGTTGGGACTCGGCACTGTGGGTGCTGCCGCCAAAGCAACGGGCAAACCCGCTGCGGCGGAAGAGAAAAAATCCGATTCCGGTGGTGGCGGGATGTTTTTCCCGACAACCGATCCTGGTTCGGAGATGCCGCCTCCCGAAGAACGTACGGTCATGCGTCAGGCCGCCGAGCTTTTGAAGCAAGCGCTCGAAGGCACTGGCAGTTCTCTCGACGATCTTGGCGGCAAGATCGAACTCGCCAAGGAAGAACCGAAGGCCGAGCCGAAGCCCGCTGTCGAAGAGAAGAAAGCTGAAGAGCCCAAGGCCGAAGCGGAAGAGCCCAAGGCCGAGGAGAAAGCGGAAGAGCCCAAGGCCGAAGCGAAAGCTGAAGAACCCAAGGCTGAGCCTTCTGCGTCCAAGGAAGACAGCGCCAAGGCTGACGAGGACAAACCTGCTCCTTCCGTCAAGCCAGAAGCGAAGAAACCTGCTGCAGCGGCGAAGCCCAAGGCAAAGGACGGCGAGGACAAACCTGCCCCGGCCAAACCCAAAGCCGCACTCGCCAAAGCGACGATGTCTGCACCCGAGCCCGCCGAAGAAGGTGGTGGTGGTGGCCGCGTCTTGACGATCTTGCTCATCGCGGCAGCTGTCGCAGGGGCGCTGTACTTGGCGCTTTGGGACAACAAAGCTCCAGAACAGCCGAAGCCGGCGGTAAGTGCCGAAATGAAGGCGCCTGAGGCTCCATTGCCCAAGCCGCCCGTGACAGCCGAAGCAATGCCTTCAGCTGCTCCGGCTGCGTCTTCGAGCGCTGCACCGGATTCGTCGGCAGCTGCTCCGGCGACTTCGTCGAGTGCGGCAGCACCAACGGAACCTGCTCCGGCAGAGAAACCTGCTGACAAGCCCGCTGACAAGCCCGCTGACAAGCCCGCGGAAAAACCGGCCGAGGCGCCGGCAGAAAAACCGGTGGAAGCTCCTTTGGACAAACCTGTCGAGAAGCCCAAGGCACAAGAAGCACCGCCAGCGACCCCGCCTCCGTCCCCCGGCCCCGCAGCTCCTCCCGCGGCGCAATAATCCCCCCAAAAAGCAATTCATCCACACGTTGCGGACGCAACCATGGTGTCGTCCATGCGTTGCGCACGCGCACGTGCCCACGCGAGTTTGTTGCAGGACAAAACGAAAAACCCCTCGCGCCTGAGGCGGAGGGGTTTGGTTCATCGGGAAACTTGGTGGGCGCAACAGGATTTGAACCTGTGACTTCATCCGTGTGAAGGATGCACTCTACCGCTGAGTTATGCGCCCAAAAGCGACTGCGATAAGGCTGCCTGGAGCTGCAGTGCCGATTCGCAGGAGCATCACTACCGCAGGGAGCGATTCAGGACAAGTGTTTTGCGTGGGGTTTGTCAGGGCTCAGCCGTTTGCTTGGCGCACGCGATGAATGGCTTCGATTCCAGCCGAAATATCGTCCTCGGAGCAGGCGTACGAAAATCGGACGTACCCTGGTGCGCCAAACGGTGTGCCCGCAACGGATGCAACGTGTGCTTCTTCGAGGAGCCACATGGCGACATCGACGTCGTTCTGAATCGACGCTCCATTGTGGGACAAACCGTAAAGGCCACGCACGTCTGCGAAAGCGTAAAACGCGCCTTCGGGAAGACGGCAGGTGACCCCGGGGATACTGGACAAACCCGAGACCATCAGGTTGCGACGACGCTCGAAAGCTTCACGCATCATCTTTACTTCGTGTTGTGGTCCAACGAGCGCCGCAGCTGCCGCAGCTTGGGCGACTGCAGTTGCGTTCGTCGTGCTTTGGCCCTGCACCGTGTCGAGCACCTTTGCCAAGTCCGCAGGACACATGCTCCAACCGATACGCCAGCCCGTCATCGCGTACGTCTTGCTCACGCCGGAAATCACAATCGTACGATCTCGTAGATCCGGCGCGAGAGCTGGGACGGACACGTGTTGAAATCCGTCGTAAACGAGCTCGCTGTAAATCTCGTCGACGATGAGCCAGAGGTCGTGGCGAC
>DAOMZH010000316.1:0-10512 GCA_035437985.1 Polyangium sp. (in: bacteria)
AGTGAACAGGATCAGGAAGTTGTCGCAACGTCTTCGGATGCTCCTCCGCCTTCGGCATCGGATCGCCGAGTTGCCTTGCGGCACCAGGCGTTTTTCCCGGCTGAAGTCGACGTTGGGAACGGGATCAAACGGCCGGCGATGATTCGGGACTTGAGTGTCACCGGGTTGCTCATGATGACGGTTGCGCGCGTGAACATCGGCGACGACATCACGCTGCATTTGTACCTCACGGGTAATCTGAGCGAAGCGCGGCAAGTCAAAGGCCGGGTGGTGCGTGACGAGCGGCGCAACGTCGAGATGTCCGACATGTGGCCATACGCCATGGCGGTGCAATTCGCCGATGCGTTTCCGGAAAGCGAACTCGAAGACGTCCGGGCCTTGGCCGAGAAACAAGCGCGCCTCACCGGCAACAAGAGCGTCTGAATCAACGTTCTTTCCCGAGGCTCGAGGCTTGCTCAGGGGTCGCGCGAATTGCAGTCCGCGCGTAGACTTGGCTCGTGCGTGAAACATCTCGTCGCTTGCTGAAAGTCGCCGTCCCGTTCGTTACACCGCTGATGTTGGTGCTCGGTGCTTGCATTGCGAGCGCACCAGAAGGTGTTCGAAGACAAACCGACCAAGATGAGCCTCCCGAGATCAATTTCGACGGGGGATTTTTCGAGATCGACAGCAGTCCCGACGTTGGGGTGAACGATCCGTACGCGATTATTGGAGCGGATCCGGCGCATGGTCCGTTCCCAGGTGGTGGTCGCGTGATCTTGCGGGGTAACGGGTTTGGATCAACGACCCGCGTATGGTTTGGCCCGGTCGAAGCGGATGCGACGACGATGGTGCCGATCGATCCGACGCGCCTGCAAATCAATGTGCCTCCGGGTGAGGCGGGAGCAGTGCCCTTGACCGTTCAGAAGGGTGACGACACGTCGACCCGACGAACGTTGGTGGGTGGATATGCGTACGACGCGTTGCTCGCGACACCGTCGAGTGGTCCGGTGGCTGGAGGTACGATCATTGAAATTCGAGGTCAGGGGACGAATTTCACGTCGGCTGCCGTAGCCAAGATTGGAGGAAAACCGTGCACGATGCAGTCGGTGGATGATCCGACGTTGATTACGTGCACCGTGCCCAAAGGAACACCTGGCGCCAAACCCATTTCCGTCGATCCTGGGGATGGCCAATCCATCGTGGTGCTCGATGGATATACCTACGAGGATAGTACGAACGGCTTCCGCGGTGGTTTGTCAGGGGCGCCTCTCGCGGGAAATATGAAGGTGCTCGTGTATGACAATTACACGGGGGATCCTGTCGTAGGAGCGTTCGTTCTGGCCGGGACGAACCAAAGTAATGGGGTTCTGGGGCAAGTTGATGCAACGGGCGTGGCGGTGCTTTCGAGTCCCCTCTTGACGTCGCCGCAAACGGTGACGATCGCGGGGCGGTGTCATTGCCCGATTTCATTCGTGGACGTGCCGGTTGATACCGTGACCGTGTATCTCGATCCGGTGCTCAGCCCGCTTTGTGCAATGGAAGGGGATCCGCCTCCGGTTGGGGGAAAACCATCGACTCCGGGGACGATCAAGGGAGAATTGGTTTGGCAGGGCGGAGGTGAATTCAACAAAGCGCCGTGGCTCAACATTCCAGCGCCGGGTCCAGACGAGCGCGAAGCGGCGTATGTGTTCATTGCGAGTACCGATCCGACGGGCGTATTTCAACCGCCATCTCCAACGACGGCCATTTTGCCGACGGCGCCGGGAGAAATTGGATACGAATTCCAAATGACGAGTTACGCGGGCAACCGGGCGCTGTACGCATTGGCCGGGCTCGAAACGACGAAAACATCGCCCGCGAAATTCACAGCTTATGCGATGGGAACCGTGCGGGGCGTCAATGTCAAACCGGGAATGTTGACGTCCGACGTGTACATCGCGATGGATCGAACGCTGGATCAAGCCTTGACGATGGATGTAACGCCTCCGGCACCTGGGCCCAAAGGTCCGGATCGAATGAAAGCAACGGTCTCGGTCATGCTGGGCAATGATGGATATGCGATATTGCCAGCGGGGCTGAAAACACCATTACTTCCGCTTTCCGGGCCCATTTCTTTCGTGGGTTTGCCGGCGCTCGACGGGCAGCTCGCGGGCAGCACGTATTATTCGTCGGCACGAGCTGTGACAGGGGCGCAAGGGGGCGCGCCGATGTCGGTGGTGGGGCGCGTGCTCACGACAACCACGGCGGTGAATCCGTTGATTGAAGGTTTTGTGGGTGTTCCGATCCTCGAGACGCCGGTTTCTGGCGCTGGTTGGGACGGAAAAACGTTGGCCACGACCTTCGGTGGAGGTGGTTCCCCCATTGACTTGACGGTGTACGAAATTTCGAGCGGCGATGGGCTCATCACGTGGACCATCGTCGTGCCACGGGGGACGCATTCCATTGAAGTGCCAAGTTTGTCTCTCCTTCCCTTCCCCGATGGTGGGTTACCGAAAGGTCCCATTACGATCGGCATCTACGGCGGGCGCGTCAATGGTTTGTCCTACGGATCACTTCGTTATCGAGACATTCGCCCCTCGGGCATGACGGCCTACTCACTGGACTACTTCAATTCGTTCCTATGAAAACGCAACACCAACCCTACCTCCGAGATCGTTTTGCTCGCCGCGCCATTACGGTGGCATTCGTCGTGGCTTTGGCGAGTTGTTTTGACAAGTCGACGCGTTGGGAGGCGGTCGATCCTGGTCCTCCTCCGCCGCCGAAATGCACGGCGGGGCAGCAGCGATGTACGCAAACGGGAATCGAGGTTTGTGTGGATCGCGGCGGCGCGGGTGTGGATTGGGAGGTTCAAGAGAATTGCGCCGATGCGGACCTCGTGTGCGTGCCAATTTTGTATCAATGCAAAAAGTGCGTGCCGGAGCGTTCTGCGTGCGATGGGCAAGAAGTATTTCGCTGCGACACGACGGGGGATGTGAAGACGTACATCGAGACCTGCGATGTCGACAAAGGTATTGCGTGTCGTGGTGGGGCGTGTGTGGATCTATGTGGGCGGGCGACGGTCGAGCAAAGCAATGTGGGGTGCGAATATTGGGCGGTGGACCTCGACAATGCAATGATTGATGTGACGAGCAACGCGGCGGCACAACAATTCGCGGTGGTCATATCGAATCCGCATCC
This sequence comes from Polyangium sp. (in: bacteria), assembly GCA_035437985.1. Classification (GTDB taxonomy): domain Bacteria; phylum Myxococcota_A; class Polyangia; order Polyangiales; family Polyangiaceae; genus Polyangium. The sequence goes on from DAOMZH010000316.1 coordinate 3,157, forward strand.
GGATGTGCCAGTATCGGTACGAATTGCGCAGGACGATGGTCTTCCTGGAGACGAGCCGGCGCCGTACGACATTGCTTCGGCGATCATTGCGCCGTTGAATTTGGCAGTATTCAAATTGGGGCCACGGGAAGTGGATGGCAGTCCAGAAGGTGAATACAATACGGGCACGCACACGGCATTGACGCGCCATGCGTTCCGGGTGAAAACGGATTTCCCGGTGGTTGCGTACCAATTCAATCCGCTCGAAAACGTGGCGGTTTTTTCAAATGACGCGTCACTCTTGAAACCGCGGGAAGCTTTGTCATTTGGCAATGACAACAATTTGGTGACGTCGTACGTGGTGGTGGGTTGGCCGCAAACGATTGCCATCACCGATGATCCGGATACGAATTTCAGTTCGAATTCGCCGATCAATCTGCGGTCGTTTTTAACGATTGTCGGGACGCAACCGTCGACGACGGTGAGAGTGAAAACGAAAGCGCGGGTCGTAGCGGGAGGTCCAGTGCCCGAAACGCCAATCAATGGCACGATCGAAGTGCAGCTTGGTGCTTTTGACGTGTTGAATCTCGAAACAGCAGATTTCGCGGCGGACTTCACGGGTTCCTTGATCCAATCGACTCGTCCGATTGCCGTGTTCACCGGTGGCGAAGCATCGGATGCGCCGCATTTCCCGAAATTGTCGGAGCGTCGTTGCTGTGCGGACCATGTGGAGGATCAGCTCGATCCGATTCGTACGGCAGGAAAGCTGTTTGCGATTGCGCACAATCCGAGTCGCACGCGGATGGTCACGGCGGCGGGGGCCTTGACGGCGGAAATTCCCGAGCCCGATTACGTGCGGTTTGTCTCGGCGTCCAAAAAAGGGGCGGTCATCAAGACGACGTTACCCGCGCCCGACAATGTCATCGAATTGCGCTGGTTAGGCGATTACAAAGAAGTGACTGCTTATCGCGACTTCATGGCCGAGAGCACCGAGCCGGTCATTGCCGCGCAAATCATGGCCAGTCAAGATGCCGTCGGGATCAAGCAACGCATTCCGGGCGGCGATCCGAGTCTGCTGATCGTGCCACCGATGGAACAAGCGCGCGACAATTACGTATTCTTGACGCCCGATAAATACGCATTCGATTACATCTCGGTGGTCGCTCCGGCAGGCGAAGGTGTGCTCCTGGACGAACGATTGCTCGCTCCGGACGTTTGCGAAGTTGCGGCCGCGGATGGGCTGACGAACGAGGAACGGGGTGGCAAAGGGCCATCGCATTACGTGTATCGGTGTCAGTTGAGTTTTCCGATCATCGATCCGCTGGCGAATCCACCGACGACGATGCCGGGAAATCAAAACGACGGAGTGCATAGCATCGTTTCGAGCGCGCCGATCTTGGTGACGGTGGGCGGATTCGATTCGTACGTGAGTTATTCGTACGCGGCGGGAACGGAGCTGCGGGCGATTGCTTTGCCGCAATGATGAGTGGCAAAGCGTGCCGGAGCGATTGAAGCGCTCCGGCAGGCGATGGCAGGGTTTGGCTCAGGCAAACAGTGCGGTGATGATCTCCATGGTCTTTTGGACGGCCTCCGTGGCTGGCAATAGGGCCGTGTCGGCAATACCAGCGACCACTTTCGTGATATCGTGATCGACCGTGCCGGGTTTCGACCAGGTATCGACAGGCGGGGCCGAAATGTAGACCGAATACGAATGGTGTTCGGAGCCGGGGCGTTCGCCAATGATATGCAAAATGGCGCGTTTGCTGGTCTTGTCGGCAATGCTTCCGAAAAGGATCTCGCCGGCGTGATAACCAGCACGCACGCGACCGGAGGTGCATACGATGTGTTCGGGTGCGACGGCATAACCCGCAGCTTCGAGTGCTGTGCGGACAGCTGATAGGTATGGGGCGAGGTGATCTTTGTCGGTAATGGCGTAGGCGTTGAGGCCGTCTGAAATCATGATTTGGACGTTGTAAGCGCCTTTTTGTTGATCGCGTAGAGTTTCGAGGACCTTGACGGCGTCGTCTTTGATCTTCTCGCCCGTCGTCGGGTGCAGGATATAATCCTCGCGGCTCGCCGACCCGGTCCAGACGGTGACTGCATTGGCCACGGAGGTCGCAAAGTTTGCTGGAAGTTCGGCAAAGATGCTCTTCTTGCCATCTTCGTACAAGAGGCGGATATAGGCATCCATCGTGGGATTGAGATCCCATGGGTTTGTCCCGGTACCTTCGGCAATAAATACGCCACGTTTCTTGATCCCGTCGAGAATTGTTTGGGTCGCGGGATCGTTGATGATTTGGTCGACCGGGCGCGTATCGAGTCCCTTGGCGTTCATGTACTTGGCATAAACGTATTTGACGTTTCCGAAGTATTGAGTGGGTGTACCATCGGCATTGACGACACCGAGGGTATTGACGAAGAAGTCCCACATTTTATCGGCGACTTTGTAACCAAAGTTTTTCCGAATTCGGACGTGATCTTGGTACGCGGTGGTGAGGTACGAGAGCATGGGGTCGTTTTTCGTGGGCAAACCCATGAGATATGCCGGATTTGCAGGCATGATTTGCTCGATGCACCAATCCAAGTCGTCAAGGGAGACGCTCATGTGGAGGGTAGAGCAGATATCGAGTCCAATGGGCAATCCGTGGAGTTTGCCCATGACGATGTCTTCCAAGCAGCAACGGACGAGTTGTTCTTTGGTGCGGAAGATTTCGGGGCCAATGAAGCCGGCGACGTCATTGAGGTGGACCCAGGGCGCGACGGGATTGCCAGCTTTGGCTTGGGCTTCGCCGACGGCCTTGTGGAGGGCGCGGGCGAATCCATATTTTCGCGATTCGTGGACGACCATGTCGAAACCAGCGCCGTGACCATTGGTTGCGTCGGCACCTTGGCCGGTTTCAAAGTACAAACCATATTTGCCAGAGCGCGTGGCGGCGTGAGTCATCATCTTGGCGGCGGTAACGTCGAAAGTGGCATTGGCGTCGTCGGTGCTGCCGAGACTTTGGAACCAGAGAGCGGTCGAACCAGGGAATTGTTTTTCGACTTCGGCTTGGACGTCGATATGAGCCAAGCAGCAATGGGGGAATACGTCCTGCAAATTGAAGGTTTCTAGGGCATCTTTGAGGGTCAATTCAATTTGATGGACGTCGGATACAAGGCTGGAGACGGGGTTGTTGCCGAGAACGACATCACCAACGGCGAATGCCCATCCATTAAAGACCTGCCAAAGAATGTCGACGGGATCATCGGTGGGTGAGTTGGGTTGGATACGGGCGCCCATGTAACCTTTGGCGCCGATCTGCGTGCCAGGGAGCGGGTTGAAGACGGTTTGTCCAACTTTGATGAGGTCATCGTTGGTCATGAGCTTGACGATCATGCCGATGATGTCGCTGGGCAAACCCACCATGAGTTGCTTGATGTCCGCTTCGGTCTTCTCGAGCAGAGCGGCCTTGAGTTGCGTCATGGTCATGTCGCGGTTGGCGGTGAGCACGGCAGAGTCGGTGGCGGCCATAATGGCCGCGTACACGTTGTCGTCGAGCATGGGTTTGTCGGCGAGAGGACCGATCTTGGTGTTGCCAAGAAGCGTACGGGCGTTGTCGCGGGTAGTCTGATTGTCCGCGGAGATGCCGAGGGATTCGTCGCCCTCTTTGTACTCGTTCGCCGCCCCAATGATGGCCTTGTAAAACTCGTGGTCGTAGGCGCCCTTGATGCGATCGATGTAGGCGAAGATGTCCTCACCTTCCTTGATCTCGGGGATACACACATACCCCGGGGTGCACATGAGCCCGCTTCCCGAGCTGCTGGAGCTGGAGCTGGAGTTGCTGGTGCTGCCGTTGTTGACAGGGTCGTCACTGCAGCCTGCAGCAACGGCCGCTGCTCCACCAAGGAGCGACAAGACAAACGTTCGTCGGCGGAGCGCGAACGGAACCGCAGCCTTCTTGGGTTCACGCACGACCGAGAGTGCGGGACGAGCCTGCGTGAAAGTTCGAGACCGAACGGTTTTACGAGCCAACGTCTTCATTAGGTTTCTCCCGACCAAGGTAACGACAAGAGCAGTTTGGCATCACTGGGGCCACACCACCCATGATGTGTTCGCGACGACAAACGACATCTTTCGCGAAGTTCAACACATTGATCGTAGGGGATTGTTACCGAGATACGCAACGATTGTATGGTTGGCAGAGGCAGAAGAGAGGCTCGATGAAGGAGATGAGTGAAATCGAGACGGTGGGTGAATCGTCAAAAGTCGGACGGGTGGGCGAACGGGGAAGATTCGGGAAAAGGTGGGCGCGTCAATTTCGAGCCGAGGCCATGAGGTGGCCAAATCCATTTTGATCGCAATGGACGGAAATGGGAATCAGGAGAACAGAGTGGGGAGAAGCCGATTCATTTGTTCGACTTGGGCTTCGGCACGAACGCGGCAAGCTTCGAGGCGAGCGCGCATGGGACCGCGAGCGTCGCGGGCACCTTGGCGAAATACAGCGGCCGCGCGTTCGTGGGTGAGTTTGAGCAAAGGGGCCAACGTTTTTTGTTCGACACGAAATGGGGCATCGAGAAGGACGAGGCAGGCTTCGGCGGCTTCGCGGAGACCTCCTGCCCCAAGTGCATCCGCTACCGGAAGTAATTCAGCGAGTGAGCGCCGAAGATTGGTACGACCGTCTCTGGGAATGGCATTGGATTGCTGCATGAAGGGTGCCGATGCATTTGCTAGCAGCGTCCAGGTCGGTCGGCCAAGAAAAGTTGGTGCAAGCGCTTTGTTGTGCATAAACGAAAAAAAACGAGAGGAAGCCACGGAATCCGTAACCTCCCCTCGCGAGCACGTCGGCGTCCCCCCCGAGCCACCGCGAGCGCTCGTAAGTAATATGACACGAAATGGTATTGGGGCTCGTGCAAGCTGAGTGCGGGAGAATAAAAATTTGTTATTGGCGAGGCGACGGAAATGGGGTCAATGGGCGGACGTCGAGGACGATGGACCATGATTGCGGAATGATATGGGTTCGTCGTCGTCGGCTGTGTCGTGAGACGAGAGGGGTTGAAAGAAGGTGGGGGGTTCTGGCGTGACCACGTGGGCGGAAGCGGCGAAGATGATGGCCAAGAGTAAGGTGGCACTCGCGACGAGCAGCACGGCAGAGTAGCCGAGGTTCATCGAAACGAGCAAGCCGACGAGGATGGCCGTGGACGCAGCAATACACGCTTGGGCAAAGACGCTGGCGGTGGTTCGGAGGCCCCAAGAGGCAGCGATACGGACGCCAAGTCCGATTCCGACGCCCAGGCCGGTACCTACGCAAGCAAGGATGGCAGACGGGACCAAGATCCGCAGAGGCAACGTAAGATCGACCACGGTTCCGAGGATACCATCGAGCGCCATGAGGAGGGGGGCAAGGACGAAGGTGGTGGCCAAGAGCCAACGTTGGAGTCCAGCCCGAGCGTCGTCATCATCGAATCGTCCGGCCAAACCAGCGCCGAGAGCAAGGGCCAAGAGAAATACAAGCGGGAAAAACAGGGCCACGATGTCGGGTCGACCGATGATCGGTTCGAATCGACCAATGAATGCATAGCCAAAAAGCACGGTGGTGGTGGCCATACACGCCAGGGTCATCGACATGCGGGTAACGGAGATGCGGGATTCATAGCCCCACAATCGGCTGGGGGCGACAAGAGCAAAAAGAAACACCAGCAATCCGAGCACAAGGGACAGAGCTAGGCCGGCCGAGATGACAAGAAGAGATCGGTGGTGCTCGATGAGGCCACGGTAGTTGCGCAGGGTGGATACGAGGCGAGTCGGGGTGACCGAGTAAAACCAGAAGGGGCGGTCCTCGGTCGGTGGGCGAAGGTCGGTCGTTTGTCCAATGGGGGCAGCCGACGGATCACGACCCGTCATGAGCAATTGGCGAGATTCGTCCTTGACTGCATCGGGTGAGACAACCTCGGTGAACTTGTGTCGGCGGCAATGTGTACGCAAGGTGGACAACTCGTCAGCTTGCCAAGGGGAGCGTTTTGCAAGCACGGTGGTGAGTTTGTCTCGGCCACAACCGAACATGTGCATGCCGGGCGACCGCGAACCTTGGGTCCGTAGAGCATGGGCCAGAAGGGCGACGAGACGATCAAGTTCCGGATCTGGACGGAGGATGGTAAGGGTGCCGTCGGGTCGTAGAGCGTTGAGCAAATCCTGGATGAATTCAGTGGTAAGGCCCAACGTTGGTCGGGTGGCGAGCGAACCCGAGGGAGCTGCTGCCTGGGTATCGTAGTAGCCGACGATGATGCGTTGAAACGAGTTTGGGCGGCTACGAACGTAGGTCTTGGCACCACCCAGAGTTACATGAACTTCAGGTTTGTCGTAGAGCGAGTCGCTAAAGGCGTAGGAACTGCCGCGCATGATTGCACGGGCGATGGTGATGTCTTCCTCGATGGCTTGGATATCGTGGTGTGATTGACGAAGGGCGGCGCGAATCTCGCGCCCCCCACCAGCGCCCACGATGAGCACCGGATCTGTTCCCTTGTCAAAGAGATAGGGAAGCTCGTCCGTGGCAACTGGAGGGGTTTGTTTGTTATCGGGAATCGAGCGGCCGTAGGTGCCATCGACACGTATGAGCGCGCTGTTCGACTGGGGTTTGTCGACCGTGTAAAAGCCATTCGCCGTCCAGATTTGCGTTTCGGTTTTGTCGAGGCCGATCCAGCGAAGCGACGCAAGCTTCAAGTAGGGCGCACCGATCTCCCCGGCGAGAACGACAGACGTACCGAGGACGAATGTCGCGACGAGGGAAGAACTTGCTTGCGGACCACGTTCGTCAAAATGGGCAGCACGGGCAAACAGGACAGCGGCAAGACTGATGGTGACAGCAACACCAAGACCGACTCGCGCCGGCCCAAAGCGCATGACGAAAGCTGACGCGACCCATGCGCAAGCAGCTGCAGCGAACACGGTACGCAGCAGTCCCGATGCATGACGTTGCGATGCGCCAAGCACATGGGCGAACGTGAGTCCAGCAATGACAAACGGGAGCGTCGAAGTGCCGAGGAAGAGAAGAATCTGCTGAAGTGCAGCGGTATCGAAGTTGTCAACGCCTTTGGCCCGTACTCCAACGATGACCGCGAGTGCGGCACAAGGAGCTGCAAACGCTGTCCAGTGCGCAACGTTGGCAACACTGAAGGGAGCCCGCGCTCGACGCTGGACGAAGATTCCGAGCAGCGCCCCGAGTCCGAGTCCCAGGGGCATGACGACGACCCACGCAGCACCGAAGTGGTGCCCAAGCAGCGTGGAAAACATCCGCACAAGCGCAACTTCGAGCACCACCGCTGCGAAAGCGAATAGCGCAACGGCCCCAGCGATGGCCCTCGATTGGCGAACCGACATGCGTAGGTCATCGTGTATCATGC
>DAOMZH010000317.1:0-10511 GCA_035437985.1 Polyangium sp. (in: bacteria)
GCACGTCATTCTGGGCGGCAGCAATTTGCTCTTTTTTCAGGGCGCCTTCGTGGCGCTTGGAATGCAGCGTTTTGGCGCCGTGATCACGAGCATTCATTTTGCCTTCGTGCTGGCGCAAGCCATCGCTGCGGTACGAATTCCGCATCCCGCACTCGACCAGATCAGTTTGCAGAAAAACTAAACATCGAACAGTCAGGGAGGTTTCCATGTCTACCGACACCAAAGAAACACGAATTAGCCGTATCGTTCTGCGTATTCATGGCTCGTTGCTCGTCGCCGCGACGACGTCGTTGACCATTGCCAGCGGATTGGGATATCTGTCGGGCCAAGGGCAGTTTGCCATGTTGCATTCCGAGCCCATTGGGTACATTGGCTTGTTTCAAGCTTATTTGCTCATGGCGTCGTTGGGCGGAGCCTTGTGGGTTGCGTCGTTCGTCGAGAAACCTCGCGTTTGGCACCTCGTGGGCATCTTGAGTCATGCCGCGCCGCTGGCGGCCAATTTTCTTTTCTGGCGCGACATCGAGCGATATGGCATTACTCATGCGGGCATTGCGATTCATCTGTCGCTCATGACCCTCGAGCTTTTCGGCTGGCTCGCATCCGCAAACGCCAAGCCAAACCCCGCATTGACGTCCGTACGAACCACATGATTGCCATATTGGTCCCGAAGGAGAGAGTTTGAGCAAGGTTCCTCGCAAAACGAACCAAGATGCTGGGAAGGCGACGCGAAAACAAATCTTGGAGTTCACGCTCGCCTTCATTCAGCAAGAGGGTCTATCGGCGCTCACCGTTCGCACCATTGCCGAACGAGCTGGCGTCAACGTAGCCGCGGTCAATTATCACTTCGGCTCGAAAGAAGCCCTGATCAATGAAGTCATGCTGCTCCTGACCGGCGGCTTGCAACAAGCATTCACCCACCTGAACGATTCCCGAGTTCCGCCTGCCAAACGCTTGCATCGATTCCTCGATGAATTGTCGCTTGCCTTGTTGAAACATGCGACCATTTATCGCCAAGCCATCGGACTTGGATTCTTGTCGGGGGATGCCAAACAGCAATATGCAAGCTTCGTACGCTCCGAAGGAATCGTCGCGCTCCGCGAAACCGTGCAAAGTGCGCTGGGCACGCCCATTGACGAGTTACGGTTGACGTTGCGAATCAGTCAAGCCATCGGAGGACTGGCGTATCCGCTGTTGGTCGCGCCCTTTTTGGAGGATGTGGGGGGGTTGCAATTTCATGACGACGCTGTGCGGCGCGAACACGTTCGAGGTTGCCTCGAAGCGTTGTTACGTCCGGAGAAATGAGCGGCAAGCACTACCCTGCGAAATCTCATGACCCGCTGCTTGGTGAGTGCTTGATTTCACGGCGCCGCGGTGGGGCCCCGCTGTTTGAGCCCGCGCAGCGGGCGAGTTCGGGGTGCCGCGGATGCTGGGAAATCGAGCCTCGACAAGCACAATGAACGAAGTCGCGGAGTAGTGCCAACAGCCCGTTGATTTATGATTGATGACGCGCCGCGAATCGAAATTGGCTGGTCAACCAAATGAGCGCCAGAAACAAGGGGATTTCGGCGTGGCTGTAGTACTTCGGAAACGATGCCGCCCAGCTCGTGCTCCAAATGAACACCGAACGCAAATGAATTGGCACGCTGATCGTAATGAAGACGAGCGCAAACCCATAAGCGAAACGCATCGCTCGACCGCCAGTAAAACGCGACCAGGACATCCAGCCCGCAATGGTGGCGATCGTCATGAGCAGCGAGAAAATCACTTCGACCGAAGGGACGAAGATATCGCGTAAAAAACGCTCGGGACCGAAGACGACATTCGATCCATGAAGCAATGCCCCAATGGAGAAAACAATCGTCGCGGTGACTTTGAACCAAGATGGTGCATCCACCATCGGATTGGGCGCCGAAGCAATGGTTGTCGTATTCATCGTCGAATCTCCTTTGGTTCGAGGGACAACATTAAAAGATGCGGAATTTCGATTTTCCGACGGTTGATCATTTCCTTGAATCCTTCGTCATTCAGACCGAAAAGGCCGTGCATCATCGGCCGCGCAGCAAAAGGGAACACACATAACGACAAAAGGTCCAGCAAGACCCGTTGCGAATCCGTCGGGCGAATTCGACCCGCCCGAACCTCGCCTTCGATTTGCGCGGTAAATCGTTCGAGGTGCAACGTCGACGCCAATTGGTGCGCTCGTTCGGGATTTTGATGCGCCTCCGCCAACACGAAAACCGGGATATGCGGGTGCGCAAGCAACACGTCGAGATACTCGTTCACAAACGTCTGCAACTTGTCCGCCAGCGTCAAATCCGCCTCCAACACGCGGTTAATCACGGCAAACAACATCGTCGCGGCTTCCTCGAAAATCGCCGCAAAAAGCCGCTCCTTGCTCTCGAAATAATAATGCAACATCGCCTTGTTGATTCCCACAGCATCGGCGATCTCCTGCATCCGTGCGCCAGATAACCCCTTGCGCTGAAAAATTACCCGCGCCTCGGTCAAAATTCGTTCTCGCGTGTTGTCGTGCGACATAAACCAACCAGTTGGTTGACAACTTGGATCAGCGGATCTATTCTGTCAAGCTGAAAGATGAGAAATGTGACTGCTTGAACGAGTGAGCTACCACATGAACTGGCTACAGGTCATCCAGGTTGGGGCAACGTGGGGTGTTGTGTTGAGCCTCACCTTCACGGCGGCAGTGCTGGTGATGGGCAGGATTGACGTCATGATGCTGCTGCGCGAATATCCGCCGGACGTTCAGGCGAAGGCGGGTCCAATGCCCGAGGTTTCGCGTCGGCGGGCAAAACGAATGCAGATTCCCTTGGTGTTGGTTTCGGATTTCGTGGTAGCGTGTGGATTGTGGCAGCTGCGGAGTCTACTAGGCGAATTGCGATTTGCCGAGACATTTCTCGCTTCGACCGTGATTTTTCAAATATGGAATCTCATTGACCTTTTGTGGCTCGATTGGTTCATTTTGATGACCTTGCGACCTCGTTTCATGATCCTACCGGGGACCGACGGGCTGGCGGGATACCGTGATTACAAGTTTCACGTGAACAAATTCGGGAGAGGAATCGTTTTGACCACGATCATGGCCTTGATCGTGACCGTCGTGGCCGTCGGCCTCGAAGCTTTGATCTGATTTTTTGGCACAACAGGAGCAATTTCATGGAAAAAACCAAGGTGATCATCATGGGTGGCGGGATTGGCGGACTTTGCGCGGCGATAACCTTGCAACAAGCGGGGTTTGGCGTGAAAGTTTATGAAAAGGCGAAGAAATTCGGAGAAGTTGGCGCGGGAATCACGTTATGGTCCAATGCGCTCAAGGTGGCTCGAGCGTTGGGTTTGGCCGAGGCGATCATTGCGGCGGGGTCGAAAGTGGAGCGGTCGCAAATTCGGGTCCACGATGGCGGAATGTTGATCGCTGCGGGGATGGGCGAAATGGGCGAGCAATATGGCGAACCGGTCATTGCCATTCATCGCGCTGATTTGCATGAAATTCTCGTCGCCGGTCTAGCTCCGAATACGCTTTCGCTGCAGACCAATGGCGTGCGATTCGAACAAGACGAGGAACGAGTGACGGTGCATTTCGACGATGGTCAATCCGATTCAGCCAGTTTGTTGATTGGCGCCGATGGTATTCATTCGACGATCCGGAAACAAATCTTTCCCGATGTTGCTTTGCGATATTCCGGCTACACGGCGTGGCGCGGGGTCGTGGAAACGGAGAACGAAGCCGCCTTGGGATTGACGTCGGAAACATGGGGCCGGGGGGCGCGTTTTGGAATTGTGCGCGTCGACCGAAAACGAGTGTATTGGTTTGCGACGCATAATCAGCCGGCCGGCGAAAAAGCCACCGGAGAGCAAAAAAAGTCCAAATTGCTGGGTATCTTCAAAGATTGGCATCAGCCGATCGATCATTTGCTGCAATCGACTCCGGCCGAAGTCATCTTGCAAAACGACATTTACGACATTGCGCCGCTGTCGTCATGGTCCAAAGGCCGCGTGACGCTTCTTGGAGACGCTGCGCATCCGACGACGCCGAATATGGGACAAGGGGCCTGTATGGCGATGGAATCGGCGTATGCCTTGACGCGGGCATTACGGGAAGAAAGCGACCACCACGCCGCAATTGCTCGCTACGAACGCGAAAGGCACGAAAGAACCGCTTGGATTACGAAAACATCCTGGGCGATTGGTCAAGGTGGTCAAATTGCAAATCCCTTCTTGGTGGCCTTGCGGAACTTTGCCGTCAAAATCACGCCCGCAAAAGCATTGCAGAAAAATCTGCATCGCGCTGCGGGGTATGACGTGACCAAAGCATCGTCGTAAGGCTAACGGCATACGAAATGGTCAAACCCCAAAAAATGAGGCTGGACCTTAGAGTGTGTCTATCAGGATTTTGCCGATGGAAACGATAGCTCAGAGAGTGGTTTGATTTGCGGCGTTTGCGGCGGGGCCCCGCTGTCTGAGCCCCGAAGGGGCGAGTTCGGGGTGCCGCGACGCCGCAAATCGAACCCTCTCTGGGCGGACAAACCGCAATTTACTCGCAAACCCTGATCGACACCCTCTAACATCCAGTATTCTCGACCTTAACGTGTAAAAAGCAGAACAACATCATCCAATTATTCGGTTACGACTGAGGTGTTCGCATGAAAACAGCACATGAACTCACAGGTCGACACGAAGCAAGCATCCGGCCCACCTGGGTATCGTGGTTTTCGACCATGGATCAGGCGCTCAAGAAGGGCATGGCGCGTTCGGGCATTCCTTTGGCGCGTATCGCCCTCGGTATCGTATTTTTCTGGTTTGGCGTGTTGAAATTTTTCCCGGGCCTCAGTCCCGCCCAGGATTTGGCCGGACGCACGATCAGCGTCTTGACGTTTGGCTTGGTGGACCCCGCCCTCAGCCTCCCGATATTGGCTCTCTGGGAATGCGCGATCGGGATTGGCTTTCTGAGCGGAAAATATCTCCGCTTCACGATACTGCTGCTTTTTCTGCAGATGGCGGGCACCATGCTCCCCATCCTCTTTTTCCCGCACGAGACCTTTACGCTGTTCCCGATTTCGCCGACCTTGGAGGGTCAATACATCATCAAGAACTTGGTTCTGGTCAGCGTCGGGTTGATCCTTGGGGCGACGGTGGATGGCGACGTTCTTCTTGTAAAACCCGCCGCAACGAACCCGCCCGAATCATGACGCCGTGCTGACCGTGGGTGACGTGGCTACTATGGTCGATCCCGGGCAGACGATTCCCGCGTTTTGAAAATGCAATGGCCTTGATCGAGCAACAATTCCGTTCAAGCACACCTACGCGATCGGCGCCGATATGCAAGCACGGCGAATCCCACCAAGGCGATGCTTCGCGATAATGAAAATGCGTGGGTTTCGTCATTGATTTCATCGAAACCCTCGTCGCAAAGCGTGATGTTCTCAATCGACGCGCATGATGCGCCCGTGTCAGACGATGAATTGGCGACTCGATTCGAGCGCCTCGTCGTGCGCAAGTTCTTGAACGGACACGCTTGGACACCCGAGCTGTCCGTTGTCGCCGCACGTCTTGACTCCACACGGCGCGGAGGGAATTATTGATGCCCACCGCAGACTCTTTCCTCCGATTCAAGCAAGCTTTTCCACCACACATGGGCAACCCGCGACAAAAAGTGTGCCTCCCGAAGGTGCTACACCATCTTTGTCGCGTCTAGCGTATTTTCAAACGCCTGTTGCTTTCGACCTGGCAAAGCTCGCGCCTCGAGGTAACAATGGCTGGGTCTGGGACGAAAGAGCTGTGCGCTTTCGCTCCAAACCGAGCCTGTCGGGCACGCCGAGCATTCACCCTTTCCCCTTGGATCCACGAAAACCATGCATCCTCTCCACGACATTCACGTCGTTCCGGATACGATCTCAGAGTTTGTCCCGGCGATCATCGAAATCCCACGAGGGTCGAAGCTCAAGTATGAGCTCGACAAACGGACGGGGCTCTTGATGCTGGACCGTGTGCTTTATTCGTCGGTGCATTATCCGGCGAACTACGGGCTCATCCCGCAGACGCATGCTGGCGATGGGGATCCTTTGGACATCCTCGTTTTGATGCAGGAGCCAGTACATCCATTAACCATCGTCCGAGCGCGACCGATTGGTGGCTTTCAGATGCGGGACGACAAGGGCGTGGACGACAAAATCATCGCGGTGGCGATCGACGATCCTGCGTACGCCCATTACATGGAGGCGATCGAGCTACCTCCGCATGTACTCGCTGAAATTAGGCGTTTCTTTCAGGATTACAAGATCCTCGAGAAGAAGATGAGCCAAGTTGATGACCTCTATGATCGCAAAAGGGCGGTCGAGGTCATTGCTGAATCCATTGCCGCCTACCGCTCCGGAACGGCTTGGGATAAGCCATGAGAATTCGCCCGACGGCGAAATGTGTAGATACCGCGGAAAACCACCTCACCCACGTTGGCGGCCGCCAGGTGACGCGAAAAAACAAACATGCCGGCAACTATCTAGAATCATTACACAATGTCCTAGCGCAACGCATTGGCGCCATGCATTACACATTCGTCTAGCTTCATTGCCTGACGCTCAACGTCGTGGTTCGGATATGCCACCTGTCTTCGTCGTCATCGAAATAGCCCAATCGACAATTCGCTCGGCATTAAACGAGCTGCTGCTCACGAGCGTCCTGATCGCAAAGGCGGCATTGAGTGTAGCCGACTCCGATTGGTACCGATGCGCGAGATAAGCCAACCACCCTTCGCGCATGTGCCAAGCACTCTCGACAATCGACGTCATTACGCAATTGATTGGCGGTCCGCTTTGCACTGAAAGGAATAACTTGCGGTCGTCGTCCGTGGCATTCGGCACCATGATCTCGAAGAGTTGCATGAGATGCTCCTCCGGAGCTCTGGGCTCCCAGAAATGAGAGGCAAGTACCTCGACATTGCTACGTCGTCGCGGCGCGGGCGCCTGCGGATCATTCAACCACGCCTCGACTTCATCGAGTTCCGGGGGCGCACGAGTTCCAAAAGCTTCACGAGCGGCGCGAATGGCGAGGACCACGTCATTTCGGAGGGGCCAGCCGGGCTGGTCGAGTACGCCGCTGCTTGAAGAGAAGACCCACCAATTGTGAGGAAGTACGTCGCGCAAAACTTGAAGCGCGGGCAGCTCAGGATCGATTAGCTTGCAAGCAATCAATTCGCGTACGAGGCCTGGGAGTACCTTCCACGCTCGTATTGGATCCAAAAAGTCACTGCTCATTGCGATGTTGGTCAATGTATCATCGTCGGCTCGTGCAAGCTTGTTTTTTCGACGACACAGGAAGCCTTGCCCTTGGTAACCTCGGGGTCCCAATCACCTTGTGCTACTGTCGCCATAAAATCCCGCACGTTGGCGGGCATTGCGAGAGATTGGTTTTTCTGCGATTTCGACGCCAAATTTCGATGATGTTCCGGGTTGGAGCGCGGCAGTTCGAGCGCGGCGGCGTGAGTAACTTCGTTATGTGGCGAGGCGGGTCTCAACCCGTCGTCGGTTTGGGCGAAGCCTGATGGTCACAAACTTCTGGGACGCTGTACTTAGTCCGCTCGTGCATGGAGAGACTCGGATGTAATGGGGGGGGAAGCCATCTTCGTCGACCTCCAGGGGAAACATGATTTTTGCAGATTCAGTCGTCATGGAACCCGGTCACTTTTCTTGTTGTTACATGTCGCGCAGATAATGCGTATATTTCGTTGATCCTCCACCGTAGCACCGTCTCCGCCTTTTGATCTTGGATAGATATGATCTCCTTGTGCTTCATTCGGAGCGACTGTCCCGCCTTTCGCACGGCGCGTTGGAGCGGTCATGGGGACACCGCAAGGTGTCGCGACGAAAAACCATCGAGCAAAGCACGCGGGAGCTGACATGATGGGGGCAATCGACCCAGAACCGTGCTGCACAACGACGGATCGCATCGCCATCGCCATGCTTGTCCACTTTTTCCATGACCAAAACGAGCTGCACCAGGCGCTCGACCGCGCAAAATTTATTAGCGCAAAGCAAATTTGAGGTTCAAAACCTAGTCATTTCAATAATTTACATGATTCTACAAAAAGGATAGTGCATTGGTTGTCGCTCGACCGCTGGTCGAAGTGCATTCGACTTCGCGTAACGGTCCAAGTCCCATCGCATTGCGGTCCACTTGACCACTCGTTGATGTCGAATCAAGTAAATTGAGCACTACCGCTTTGGACAGAATGCGGTACCTTGCGTCGCCTGCTGAAACAGAGCAACCATGGAGGCGACGGATGAACATGAAGGTCAAGGGAGCAATGGGTGCAGGGGCGGTTTTTTTGACGATGAGCGCGATGCTCATGGGTTGTGGGCCGGTCGTCGTGATTGGCGGCGGGGAGGAAGATTTGCCAAAGGACCCAGGCGGCATGACGGCACCACCCGTCGTGCTCCCGACGACGCCTGAATACACGGACTGGACAGCCCATAGCTTCATTAGTGACGTGCAGGATAACCCCTGTGATGGGGATCGATACATTCGTTTTGACGAGGGGTACGGGCTTTATGTCGGCGTCGCGCTTTGCTCGTCCACGCGGTACAAGATTTATCTCGGACCCTCGCCCGATGGCGTTTTCCAGCAGATTGGCGATTACGCAGGGCATGGGCAGGACCATTGCGAGCTTGTCAATCCTGCATTCGAGATTCCCAACGAAGACGAGATCACGAGCGGAGGGTGCACGGCGTGCCAAACGTCGGTCGAAGGAGGCGAGTGGTATTTGAATCCTGTGGGAACGCAAGGTTATTCGCGCGCGACGTTTGGCGCTCCATTCGAGTTCGTCCCTGACTGGCCCGAATACAATTTGTACACCGCCTCGTGGTACGAGTGCGGCGTGGCCATTCCCTGAGTACAGCGCTCTGCAAATAGGTGACCATCGCATCACCCGCAGCCCCGCCTCAGGTTAAAACCTGGGGCTAGACAGGGCAAAGTCCTTCACTACCGTTCCGGACTCCCGGCACCTTGTGGTCGCGTACGAGCCGCGATATCTCGTCGTGCTCGGGTACTTGCTGTGCTGTAGGGCAAGAATGTGCTGTAGGGCAAGAAAAAGCGTGTCAGCCCATAAATTGGGATTGACATCGTCGGGTCGAACTCCTAAAGTACATAATTTCGCAAGCCCACCTTTGTGCACACGAATACAAACACATGAGGTTAACCCTTGCATAGGACTTCACTCGACAGGCCAAGGAACAACGGGACCCATTGGGGAGGATACGATGTCGGAGAGCGAGCAGGAAATTGCACGATTACGTCGTCGCGTCGAAGAACTGGAGGCACGCCTTGCGCGCAACGACGAGCAGTCCCATTTGAATGACGAGGGCGGCGAAGGGGTGGCGATGGCTCACGAGTTGCCGCAGAGAGAAACCATACTTCAAACGCTCCTTGATCACCTCGACATTGTCGTGTGGGCAATCAATGGAAAGGGAGAATGCCTCTTCCATGATGGCGTTGGGTGCGAAGCGGTAGGTATACCTCGAGGGTCGCTGTACGAGAAAAACTTTTTCGAGATATTCCCGGATACCCACAATATGCGCCGAGCAGCCGAGGGTACGCCGCAACATGACATCACGGACTTGAACGGTGTCATCTGGGAAAATTGGCTCGTGCCGGTACGCAAGCACGAAAACGATGCCTGGAACGTCATTGGAATGAGCCTCAACGTTACCTCGTCGCATTTGTCGAAGGTGGAGCTCGAAGCCAAAATGGCGCTGATCGAAAAACAGCAAGCCGCCATTGAGCAGCTGGAGACCCCGATCATACGAGTGTGGGACCGAATTTTAGCGCTGCCGATGGTTGGGGTCGTGGATAGTCGGCGGGCAGCTCGGGTCACCGACGATTTGCTCAATGAGGTAGCGCGAGCCCAAGCACGCTTTGCGATTCTCGATTTAACCGGTGTCGAAGTGGTCGATACAGCAACAGCGAGTCACTTGTTGAATATCATTTCGGCGGTACGACTTCTTGGTGCAGAAGGGCTCATTACCGGAATTCGGCCGAAGATTGCCCAAACGATCATTTCTCTTGGAGTCAATCTTGCGCACGTACGTACCTATGCCACGTTGCGGGACGGTTTGGCGTTCGCCATGCGCAAGGTTGCCAATGCAGAAGAGGTTCGAGGCTCTTTTTCCCGTATTGCGCAATGAACGGACGAATAGACGCTTCCTGCGTGGTGCGTTCGAGCGCTGTAAAATTTTCTATGCGCGGTCGGTTCTTTGGCTTATCCTCGGAACATGAAGCCGCACATTGGATCTCTGCCGCAGCTGATTCTCGCCTCGACCTCGCGTTTTCGCATTGCCCTGATGGCTCGGCTCGGTGTGGCCCATCAAGCCCTGCCGCCGAACTTCGAAGAAATCGCTCCCGAAGGTCTAGCCCCTCGCGATATCGCCCGCTCGTTTGCCGAAGGCAAAGCCCAGAGCATTTCCGCGGGACCAGATACCTGGATCATCGGTTCGGATCAAGTCACC
>DAOMZH010000318.1:0-10474 GCA_035437985.1 Polyangium sp. (in: bacteria)
GCGCTGGCATTCGGACGACAGATCGCGCCGGGTTTGTCGTCTTGACCATCGAAATCGTCTGCATTGCCGCGTTTTGTATTGCGGCAGCATTGAGTCCGCCCTTGGTCGCTGTCGAAGAGCGTCCGCCAATGACCGCATGGGCCCTGCTCCACGGAGCCAGCCTTCTTGCACTTTCATTCTTGGGTTTCGACGCGATTACGACCCTGTCCGAAGAGGCGAAAAATCCACGCCGCGACGTTCCGCGAGCCGTCGTAACGACCTGCTTCATTGCCGGAATCATGTTTTGCGGCGTTTGTGCAATTGCATTTCGCGCATATCCTGTGACCCACTTCGATATTCCCGAAATTGCGGCATATACCATGGCGGAGGCCATTGCCGGGCAGCGCATGGCCTTCTTGGTGACAATCGCGCTTCTCGTCGGCGCAATCGCCTCGACCTTGGCCTCACATGCAGGCGCAGCGCGGCTCTTATTTGGCATGAGCCGAGCTACGGGCCTGGCAAAACCATTGTCACGTATTCACGCTACGCGTCGAACGCCGCAGGTCGCGATTATCGTCGTGGCAGTCATTGGGCTTTCGGCATTTGGGTTATCACTCGAGGATTCGATTTCTTTCGTGAACTTCGGGGCGCTCGCGAGCTTTTTGGTCGTGCATGTTTCGGTGATTAGCCATTTCGTCTGGCGCCGACGGGCAACGCACGGAGCCGCATTGCTCTGGTATCTGTTGCTTCCCATCTTGGGGATTTTAGCTACTGGCGCACTTTTGTGGGGATTAAACACTCGGGCCAAAGTCGCGGGCATCGTCTGGCTCGCCCTAGGTCTTTTTTTGGCGCGCCGAGTCAAATCTGAAGTGCATGACCCGCTCGAGCTGGATGATGATTCGAGCCCATGACGTAAACGAGTAGGCGATTTCGCCTATTGACATTTCTCGAAGCGCGGGGTGGCACCAGGTTTGTCCGCGACATAGGCGATTCGTCCTATCGCCAAACGTCCCGCAATGGCGGCAAAGTGGGGGGATAGGATTCGCTCCTGGTCGGTGGGGACGAGCCGTGACAAGTCGGGAGGATTTCGGCACCCACTGCACGACACATCCAAACGCCAGGGGGCCAGAGAACACGCAACCAAGGCGCATGGTTTGTCCAAACGCGCCGCGTTGGACTGAATTGCCGTGCTTACAAGACATTGGATGGGAGGAAAGATTCGAATGATGAAGCGTACGCTACCGTTGATGCTCATCGGAATTTCACTGCTTGGATGCGGCAACACGCCGCTTCCCATCGTGACGAGTCAAAAGGACGCGCAGAACAAGGTTTCATATGAGATGGAGAACGGTCATCAGTATTGCCGCAAACTCAGCGAACATTCCGACGACGCTGCTCTTACAATGCTTGGTTTTGGCATCGTTGGCACCGTTCTCGCTAGCGCCGCCGTGATAGCCGGTTCGGCCATGGGCCCCGACACGTCAGCCGATGCCAATTGGGCACAACGAAATCGCAATTCACTCGTCCTTGGCGCAGGTGGCCTCCTCGCCGTACCCACAACCGTCTTGCTCACGCGCAGTTCCGCGGGCAATACGGCGTCGGCTGATGCTGGAGCAGCCATGGCGCTCGATAAAGAAAACGAGGCCCTGAAAAAATGCTTGGAAGTGCGTCAACAACACGTGGCGTCTCGCAATGCAGCCGTTGATGTTACCAAACAGGAGTTCAGCGAGATTTTAAATAAAATCAAGAATGACGAAGAGCAAAAAGCCAAAAAGAAACTCGACGAGGCGAAGAATTTGCCAGCGGACGACCCGAAAAAGAAAAAGCTCGAAGACGAAGCGGCGAAAAGCCAAGAGGCGTCCGACAAAGCGCGGGACCAGTTACTCGACATGGCAGCGCCGCCGAAAAAGTGAGATTCATCAGCGGCGCATTGGTTTGTCTTTCTGATCGACGGATGGCCCTGACAGACCAGCGTCGAATTTGCTCACTTCGGAATTACGCGTCCCGTCGCAAACTTGAAGAACGACGAATACGCTGCTGCAGTCTTGCACGTATTCAAGTCGACCATTTGATTATTCTTGTCGCGACAACCCGTGACCTCTTTGCCCGCGTTTGTCGTGAATGTATAGGGCGCCCCGGCACCGGCCACCGGCGCCGTCGAATCCGCTTGATCCGGCTGCGTCGCCGCAATGACGCTAAACGCTCCAAACACCGTACATCCACTCACGAACACATCGAGCAACGTGTTCGCCGTCGTATACCCCTGATCGCACGATTGCATGCCCATCGTCAAAATCGCAGGAACAGGAATTTGATCGAGCGAAGTTGCTCCCACATTGCCACAAAGGCGCCCAGCGTTTGTCTCGTCCGGTTGTCCCTGGGTTGCAAAACTCGTTAATGCCGGATCGAGGTTCTCCGATGCCAAGTGCCCCGGGGTCGTACCCGTCGACGCGAGCGGGGTGCTCGCCATGCCAATCGAAGCCAAAATGCGGGCGTCGCTCATCTTGAAGGTCGCCGGAATTCCCGCAAAGTTAATGCCCAGCGTGAGTTTGCCAGGGCCGGCGTGGAGCGTACCGGCAGAAATGTAACCTGCGAGTTTCTCGAGCGGATTACGATTGGCGTCGATCGTCTGCGCAGCGATCGTGTGCCACCAATCGAGATCCTTCGTTCCATCATACGTAACGCCCATCGGTTTGACTGGCGCACCTGCAAGAAATCCCACTTCCAGCGACGGCTCGGACATGCCCGTGAGATCATTGATGCCCAGCATTTTGAACATGATGCTGACCGTACCGTCTTTGACGCCGGTATCGAGGCCCATTTGGATTTGGCCTTGGCCGGCAGCGGAAAATGCACCACCCAACGCGTTCGTGGGACAAAATGGTGCTTCCTCGCCAAACTGAATATGCAAGTAGGTCGCCCGCTGCACTTGCTCGAATTTGCAGGCCGAATCGCAACCATCGAGGTTTTTGGTATTGCTATCGTCGCATTGTTCGCCAGCGTCGCGCGTCCCATTGCCACAGGTCGCGCCGGTGGTCAACGTGCAATCGGCTTCGCAACCATCGCCATTGGTCATATTGCCGTCATCGCAGGCTTCCCCAACGTCGGTTTTGCCATTGCCACACACGATGGCTGTGCACACCTCGTTTTCACAAATAGAGTTCAGCGCGCAAACTTCGCCCGGCGCAACGGGATTGCCGCACGTATGCTTCGTGTCGTCACACGTCGTGCCCACGCAGGGATCCAAATTCGAACAATCGCGGGTCGGATCATCCGAAGCGCAGGTGAATTTGCAAGAATCGCAACCGTCACCGTCGACCATATTGGAGTCGTCACACTCCTCCATCGAATTGACGAATCCGTCGCCGCAAATGTCGTCTACGCAACCGCCCGCAATGCAGATTTTGCCCGTACCACACGCAGCGCCGTCCGGGGCGGTCATCCCGGACAAACAGGCGTGCATGTCGCTGCACGTCTCGGTCCCGTTGCAAAGATTGCCGTCATCGCATTTCACATCGCCCGTTTCGGGCTTCGCGTTGTCACAGCTGAACGAGCAATCGGCTTCGCAACCATCGCCACTCACGTCATTGCCATCATCACAAACTTCGTTTGTCTCGACGACCCCGTTTCCACACTTGGCTTCATTTCCCCCGGCGCTCGTCGACGTGACGGACACATCGCCTCCGCAACCAGCGATCGATGCTGCCACTGCCAACGCGGCGAAAGCGATTCGGGACCCTAATCCAAGCGAATTCCAATGCATGTGCACTTCGTACCTCCCAAGCGTTGCGACCCGCGCCAAGCGAAGCCGTGTACACATCCTAGCGTGATTCGTCGCGAACGGGAGGAACTTCGTCGAATTATTTCACTCCAGCAAATTGTCCCGGACCGGCATTCCCTTGCGATGCTCGTGTTTGTCCACGCGCGGCGCCTTCGCAGCCGCATCTGCACCCGCATCGCGAACGGTAAGTTTGGTCGCCCCGTCGGCCGCAGCATCCGTTACGGCCAATGCATCATTCGGCGCGTCGTTCTGCGCATCACCTGCGGAATCATTGGCGGCATCCTCTGCCGTATCCACAACCGTTTCATTCGCCGCATCCACGCCGCCCGCATCTTCGACGACGCGCGAACCCGGTCCAGAACGAGCATCCGGACCGCTTGGAGACGGCGGCTCTGCGGGTTTGTCCTCGCCCTTGCACGCCAAAAACGCACCGGCCACCATGGCCAAAGCCACGGCGGCTCCGGCTTTGAGTCGCCGCCGCAATCGACGAACATCCACTTTTTTGGGATCAGCGAACATGGATCGATTCCTCCGTAGGCGATTTTCGGCGCAACGTAATGCGATCCGCGGCAGGTTTTGGCGCCTCGACGATAGGCAAATGCTCCGGCACTGGCGCTGGCCAACGATTCTCTTCCGCTCCGCGATACACCCCAAAAACACTCATCACACTATCGATCATTTCCTTGATTTCGAGTCTTCGCGGCATCACGTCCGTCATGTGACAAATGAGATACCAGGATCGAAACATCGCGTAGAAAAAATCATTGGGGGGCAGAGGCAAGAGCTTGCGCACGACGGGCATGAGCGCAGGCAAAGCTGCCGTCACGGCGAACAATTTGTGCAGGTTTTCGATTTGTTGTTTTTCCTGGGGCGACGAAAATCGGAGCACGCTCTCCGTGTAATAACTCTCGTCGATGGCGTCGAAATCTCCGTGGAAGTATCCATTCTCGACGGCAAACTTGGCAATGCCCGTGCCTGGATACGGTGTGCACAACGTCGCCGCTGCGTAATCCACGTCCAATTCGATGTTGAGCGCCAAGGTCGCCAAGTCATCTTCCAGCGTGCCGCTCGGAATTCCCAAAATGTTGTCCGCAAACACGACGATGCCCGCTTTTTTGAGCATCCGAATGCCTCGCCGCAACCGATCCATCTTGATTTGTCGATGCAGCACGTCGTTCGCCAGCCGTTCATTGGCCGTTTCAATGCCCACGTTCACCGTGTGACAACCCGACCACGCGAGCAGCTCGACCATTTCTTCATTCAGAATATCCGCCCGCAAGTGGCAATAATACGGCAGCGCGACTTCCTTGCGGTACAGTTCGCCAAACCTGCGGAGCCATTTTGCGTCATACACAAAAATGCTCTCGCGAAAGCCAATCACTTGCAAAGGCCCGCATGACCGCACATGGAGAATCTCGGCCACCACATCTTCGGGACTGCGAATCCGCACTTTTTTCCACGACGATCCGTAATGCTCGACGAGCGACGGATTAAAACAATAACTGCACGGAAAAGGACAACCGCGGTTCGTGGTAAACGACTTGAGTGGCCTTTTGCGTAGGGAATCATCGTATTCGTAAAGCAGTTCGCGCGGAGGATGCGGGATCGCATCGAGGTCTCGCCGCAGTTCACGGGCGGGATTTTTATGAATGACGCCTTCGTGTTTCACCCACAAATCACGAATCCAGCGATGATCGGCGTGGCGATCGAGGGCATTGCACAATTCGACCGCTGCGTCTTCGCCTTCGCCTTGACAAACCACATCGATGCCTGGCGTTTGTACGACTTCGGGGTAATACGTGGCATGCGGCCCGCCCATCAGCGTCAAAACACGCGGAAAACTTTTCTTGAGGTGATGGGCCAAGCCCAAGTAATAATGATGCAGGCCGGTGGTGGCCCCGAATGCAATCACATCCGGCTCGAACCGGCGAACTTCCGCGGCCACGTCATTGCCGCGTGTCCCGACAAACCGACACACATGCCCCGCCTCTTGGAGACAACCGGCGACGTACAAGGCCCCGATCGGTTCAGCTCCTTCGATTTCCTTTTGGATGAAAAGGACTTTTTGCGTCACGATCGAGCCTCCGAGGCGATGGTCTCAGGAAGCTTCAAACAAAGCAAGAAGAAACGTCCAGGCGCTTTTTTCGCAGGCGCGAGCGAATGTGTAGGCACAACGGCAAAAACGTCTTGCCCACGAGCGTGCGTTGCGACTAGGTTGCGCGCGTGGACATTTGGCGCCTTGCTTTTGGCGCAGGAAACCGAATGGCTCACGATCGACTTTCGGGGAACACTCATGCCCAAACTACTACGTAACATCCTCGCAACCGTTGCCGGAATCGTCATCGGCGGAAGCGTCAATGGATTCCTCATCAAGCTCAGCCCGTCGCTGATTCCTCCGCCAGCGGGGATCGACGTCAACAATGCCGAAAGCCTCGCCAAAGGCATTCACCTCTTCGAACCCCGCCATTTCATCATGCCATTTTTGGCGCATGCGCTGGGTACGTTGGTCGGCGCCTTCCTTGCGCATTTGATTGCCGTGACCAACCGCACTCGACGAGCCTACGTCATTGGGGTGTTTTTTCTCCTTGGGGGAATTGCGGCGAGCATGATGATTCCCGCGCCAGGATGGTTCAAAGCGCTCGATTTGCTCGTGGCGTATATCCCGATGGCGTGGCTGGCTGCGCAAGTTGCAACGCGATTGCGGCCGGAGAATGACCTCGCCTCGACGAATTGACCGGATGGCAATTCGGTCATGACCATAGCCTGCGGCACAGCCGAACCACTGTATACAGGTTGACAGCGGAGGCGACCGAAGCTGAATACATCAAAAACCCGCTGCTACACAGAACTCAACCAAAAGGTTGTTCGTTCACCCAATGAAACCCGCGATTGATGAGGATCATCTTCGACGGGTCGACCTTTTTCATCTCCAGTCGCGTCCGAATCCCCTCGAGTGTTCCTTCGATATCGAGACGATCGGCACTTGGCGTGTCGAACTGGAGCACCATGGGCGGGTCATCCCCAGGTCCAAATGGCTTGAAGGAAATCGTTTTCTTGTCGTTATCGAGCTTCATCGCATAAATTTTTCTTTCGCCCGTCATCGTATCGAAGATCACGGCCTGCGCACTGACGACCGACATATGGCGAAATCGCTGGGCATCGGTAGCCAATGGCGGCACCGTTTTTCCGTCTTGCACCTGCACGACGACGTCGTAAGCACCATAAAGCGGCGGAGGCTCGAAAAAGAGGCCATATGCGCGAGCCCTGTCGAGCTCACTGGTCGTCATTGTAACGAAAGTGCCACCAAGAACCACCACTTTGATTCCAAGGCGCACGTTTTCCATCCACGGCTTGGGCAATCGTTTCCGTGGAGGCACCGGCCCAGTCGGTCGATTCAAGAGAAATACGGCCAAGAGGCGCCGCAAATCCGCCGCCGCCAAAGCAATTGCACAAAGCAACAAATGTGAAGAATCGAGTTTTACCGGGACATCGTAACACAGATTGAGCATGACGACGTTGGTCATGACGCCAGCAGTGACCAAAGCACCGAGCGTCGTCGTTCGCTGAAACATGAGCAAAACCGCGCCAAACACCTCCATGGCCCCGCCAAAAATGGTGTAGGGTGCCGATGTGCCCATGAAATTCCACAAAAATCCCATTGGGGTCAACTCGCCCAACGGCTTCAAGAGGTCGAAAGGACTGGGCGTGGGAAATTGGTTTTTGAAGACCTTGGACAAACCATACGCCAACATGGTGATGGCCAGGGTATACCGAACCGCGATTTTGAGGATGTCTTCGGCGATTACATAATTTTTACGGCGTTTGTCGACGGCCGTCCAGATGGCTGCGGCCACGACGGCAAAACCAAAAATGCACAGCAAACGCACATAGTTGAATGTGGTATCACCGCCGACGGTCGAAGCGGAATCGACGCCCCCCGGCAAGGCCAGAATTCGCCCGGCCAAACGCAGAATCGGCACCCACAACGCCTCGTGGAGCTTGCTAAATGGTGTGATGTCGAAGAAGATGAATGAATCCAGCTTTTCTGGGTAGAAATAAAGCAGAAAGTAGGAGCATAAAAACCGAAACGAGATTCGGCGCGCTTGGCTCCATTCGACGTTGGCCGAAGCCGGTGACGTTGATGCGGTTTCGTCGGCAGGTTCGATGGTGATGGCGGACATGACGCGTAGAAAACTACAGGAGACACGTGCTGTCAATGATATTCGCCGCCAATGGCCCATACTCGACGCTCTGAAGCGATTCTTTGGGCTCTTCAGAAAAGCAAGACGTCGTCTCCGATCAATATGCGCCGCGCCGGCAGCACGTATTCCGACAAACCTTTTTCCGAGCCAAACGAGAAAGCGTCATCAACGCGTCGGCGACGCCCGGGAGCAATCACCAGCACAATCTGCCTAAACAATGCGTCCCATGACCAACATCCTCAATCCAAACAAACCGTTTGATGTCATTCAAATAAAATGCACCAACATATCCAAATTGAAGGATTGAGGCCTTGACAAATCTTTGACGCTGGAAGTATAAGTGAAAGGGATAACGAACAGCAGATTGCGCGCCAACGCAGGTGGGGGAGGCCGCGAGGATAGCCATGCCTACACTCGAAAGTTTTCATACATATTGGTCTTCGTGCCCCAATGCGACGTGTGTTTTGGACACTGCGGGTCGGATCTTGGCGGCCAACCCGGCCTTCGTCACGTTGGTGGGCAATCTGGTGGGAACGAAATTCGTCGAGCATGTAGCGACGGATGAGCGTATGGAGGTGCAGACGAAGCTGAATACCCTTTTGGGCGGCGCTTCGGAGGTTTCCTTTTTCGCCGTTCCCCTTGATTCTCGAGTGGCGACGCAATTGCTTGCCTGGCGAGCGTGGCGTACGGAGCATTCTGATGCGCCGATCATTGCGATGGCTACGAGTGTGGGACTCGACGGCCAGGGCCAAGCGCATATTGACGAGATACTCCGGGCCCATCAAATGGTCGATAGTAGCCCAATGTTCGTCGTAGCCATTGATGCGATGGGAACGATGGTCTACATGAATTCCACCATGCTGACCAGATTCGGCTATACGCGCGAAGAAGTCATTGGAAACAATTACATGAAGCAGTTCGTTCCGGAACGAGAACACGAGCTTCTCGCAAATATTTTTCGGAGCCTGACGACAACGGGGCAAGTAACGCTCAATGAAAACCACGTCTTGACCAAGGATGGCGAAGAGAGATGCATTGAATGGCATGGACGACCCATTTTCAACGAGGAACGACGTCTAGAATATTTTTATGGCCTAGGCATCGATGTCACCGTACAAAGGCGCGCGCAAGACGACCTCCTCCGTTCACAACAGCGGCTCGAGTGGCATTTCAAGCGGTCACCGCTAGGAATGATTGAATGGGATCGACAATTTCGGGTGACGGATTGGAATCCCGCGGCGGAACGGATATTTGGATATTCTCGAGAAGAAGCCATGGGACGGTATGGCCAAGACTTGGTGGTTCCCGAAGCCGTGCGCCCGTATGTCGCAGATGTGTGGGAAAGCCTCATGGCTTCACGTGCAGCCGTCAATGCGGTTAATGAAAACGTGACCAAAGATGGGCGCACGATCGTGTGCGAATGGTCGAATACGACCCTCGTCGATATTGACGGGGAAGTTACCGGGGTCGTATCACTCGTGAACGATGTGACGGATCGCAAAAAAGAAGAGGATAACCTCCGCGAGCGTGAACGCATTCAAGCGCAAACCATTCAACAACTCTCGGTACCCATCATTGATGTGTGGGAGGGCGTCATTGCGCTGCCCATCGTCGGCGCCATTGATGAAGCGCGCGCGGTACACATGACCGAGGAATTGCTGACTGTCCTCACCACCAACAATACTCGTTTTGCGATTCTCGATTTGACGGGCGCGACGGCGATGGATGGTTCGATTGCCGCCCGATTGGGCAACATGATTCAAGCCGTACGCCTCGTCGGAAGCGAATGTCTCATTTCGGGCCTTGGTCCGCAACTCGCGCGGGTCCTGGTCGAACTCGATATTCCTCTCTCCGTTCGCACGTTCGGCTCGATGCGGGCAGCGCTGAACCATGCGCTGCGCACGATGCCGCAGCAGAAATCGAATGTTTCTCGCAAGCCAGGGCCGCAAATCAAGTCGGGTAAGCAATAAACATTTCGGGGACGGATTCTTCGATTGCTCGGTGGCGGTACGCGTCCAACCCCTCAGTGGGTGTTGACCAGGCTGCTCGCAACGCCTGATCAACACCCACCCACAGCGCGTTCGACACGTCATCAACAACCCACCACCCGAATCTGCTTTCCAGCATGTTCCACGTCGCGCACGAATACTTTTTCGGCCCAGGGGATGTCTTTGCGCAAATCGAAGAGCACAAGCCACCCGCTATTCAGCCCAATCTGATCCAAATATTCCGATAACTGTTCGAGTCCCCGACCTTCGGTCTCCGTATCGCGGCGTATCTTGACTTCAATCGCGTAACGCGCGTCTTTCCAATGCACCACCAAATCCAAAGCCCGGCGGCCAAGACCATATTCGCGCTCGATTCGCCCTCCACCATTGATGATCCGTTGCAAATACGCCATCAGCATCAAATGCGGGCCTGATTCTCGATAACCAAATCCCTCCGCTGCCAAATGCCCGTCCTCGCGCCAAAACTTCTGCCAATCCAACATCAAACGACCCATGTCGAATGA
>DAOMZH010000319.1:0-10458 GCA_035437985.1 Polyangium sp. (in: bacteria)
ATATTGCGAGCAAGTTCAGATACGGCCGTGGCGACTTTCGTCTGCACGACATCGGAAAAACCCAACTGCTTGGCCATGTCTTTGCCAAGCGTGCGTGCCCGAACGACATCGTGTTCAGCACGAATCGGCACGCTGATCCCATCAGCACGCGATTCTGCCGGTGCGTGATGGTCGTGAGATCCAAATCCACCACTACTACCACCACCGCCAAACGCTGGTCCTGCCGGGGGCGGCGTGTTCTCTGTGGCAACGAGCGCGAGGAGACTCTTGCAGTTCTGCAGTTTTTCGGGCTCTTGGAGGAAAATATTGAGTCCCGGTCCAAGTTCCCGGACAAGCGCGGGCACATCGGTGCGCGACACAGTCTCGAGACGCACGTTCGCCCGTCGCGCTGCCGAACTGAGCAGCGACCGACTCGTCGGATCCGACAAGTAGCGTCGCAAGATGGCGAGGACTTCCCCCGCGATCTCGTTCATCGAGCGCGCCTCCTCCTTTGCAGTTCAGTCGGACGAACCATGATCACACGCCACCATCCTCTTCGTCGCCATCATCGCCGAGGTTCGCGGACGAACCTGCGGGTTGGAGACTGTCGAGAAGTGACAAGGCCCGATCGAGATTGAGCGCTGTGCGCACACCGGGAAGTTCCATGCCCATTTCGACCAGGGTCATCGCAACCGCGGGACGGAGACCGCAAACGACTGTTTCCACGCCCATCAGACGAGCCATGACGGCCAAATCGCGAATGCTTCGCGTGATGTAACTGTCCAGAATGTCAACGCCAGAGAGGTCGACGACGAGACCTCGCGCATCCCCGCGTTCGCAAGCCGTGGCCACGTCTTGCTGCAGACGATCGACGACGGTGTCGGAAAGCGCCGTTTGGATTGAGACGATGAGCTTTCCTTGAAGCCGCACTATCGGAATTCGCTGCCCTTCCATCATCATGACGTTTGGCCCTCCTGGCCCTCGAACCACTCGCTAGACAGTTTCACCGTCCAGCACCCGCAAACAGTACCGCAGCCCGTATCTCAAATTTCTCAAGGTCTCGAGTTGTCCAAAACTGACATCGAGATCGACCAACGTCTGGGCAACCGCTGGTCGAATGCCCGTGAGCACACAACGTGCACCAATGAGCCCGACGGCCTTGACGAGTTTCATGAAGTGATCAGCCGTCGATGTATCGATCACTTCGACTCCGGTGAGGTCAATAATGACAAACCGCGATTGTTTCTGCACGATTTCGTGCAAAAGCCGCTCCATCATCTCCGCACTACGTCGTGAATCCACGATGCCGATGATCGGCAGTGCCAGCACGTCTTCCCAAAGTTCCAGAATCGGCGTCGAGAGTTGTTCCACCGCCGTACGAAGACGCGTGATGATCTCGAGCTTCTCTGACTCTGCGGCCATGAGAGATGTGTTTTGCGTGGCCGCTTCTTCTTCGAGAAATTTGCGGGCTCGACAGTCGATGAACGCGATCGACGCGCCCGAATTCGTGTTGTCCGCTGTGGCAAAAGGCGCCGCGTGCGCCTCGAACCAAGCTCCCTCGGGAAAGCTTCGGCTTCGAACGAATAGCTCCGCACCGCGAATGGTCTCGCCGCGCATCGCCCGCACGATTGGAGCATTTTCAGGGTTGACGACGGTCTTCTTGTCCGCCTCGTAAATCCCGTACTCGGCGACGATCTCATCCACGGGGCGATCGGTCTCGATCTCGCCGAGGACTTTCTTGGCCTCGTCGTTGAACACGAGGAACTTTCCTAAGGAGTCCACAACGGCGACACCGAGCGGGAGCTGTTCGAGGACCGCACGCAACGTCGCCGATTCAGCGCGCAACTGGGCTTCGACGCGATCGCGTTCTGCAAGCTGCTGCTCGAGTGCAGCAACCCGAGCCTTCAGATGCTCGATCTCTGCTGCTTGCCCACTGTCGTCCAAACCAACCTCCGCATGCTCATGCCGCTTCCGCGCGAGCGTCTCCACATATACACGAGCCCCGTGCGGAAAGTCGACTCACGTCTCGGCGTATTGCAGAAATGAAATGCTGCCGCATGCCGCGGACCGATACGTGTCCGCCCCAAGCTTCGAGCCAAGCCTAAAATTGGCGCTTTCGGAGTTCTGCGATCACCGCCGCATAAAACTCTTGATAGTCCCAGCTGTTGCCTATCCCTGCGGAATCGCCGATTAGCTGCCCCACTTCATCCAGATGATCCGCGGGCAAACACCCCCAAAACTGACCGCGTTTCGAGTCTTCCACACGCACGAGGCCGTCGTTCGGATACGGCGCCCCAAATCCTCCATCGAGCAACTCTTCGAAGAGCGACAACGCTGGATCCACCGTATCGATTTTGCCCGCCCAATCATTGATGAACGGAAGGTCGACATCGGCCTTGCAGACCGATCCACCCAAATGCAAATCCGTTCGACCTCCAATCGATGCGTAAAACACGTCGGGTTCGTCCGGGTGAGCCGCATTAAACGCGGCGATCCCTTCCTTGCTGAAGAGTTTCAATGGCAAAATGACGTTCGTCTCGTTGCCGATCTGATCGTACAGAGGCATTCCAATGAGCTTGAGCAACTCGTTGAGGACATCTTGCGCATTCGGATCCGCCACGAGCTGGAGCGCGATGTCGGCCACGCGTGATCCTCCGTGCGGCGTCGCGACGGTCACGACACTCGCGACGAGATCGGGACGAAGATTGGCGACGACACGGGCATCGAGACCACCTTGCGAATGACCGATGATGTTGACCTTCTCGTGTCCTGTGGCCTTCAGGATCTCTTCGATGGCTTTTTCGAGCTGCGCGCCGCGATAGTCGGAGGTGTTGAACGGATCGACGGCAGGGGTGAACACGAGCGGTTCGCCGTGGGCTTCCATGTAGTCTTTGACGCCGTAGAAGTACGAGAGAAACCCAAGTCCGGCGAAGTCGTTGAACCCGAAAAACCCGTGGGCGAGCACGATGGGATAAGGCGGTCCGAGTTTTGCGGCGCCCCCTGAGCCTCCCTGGCCCGACGATGACGAAACGGATGTTCCACCGACCCCTCCATCACCTCCACCAACGCCCGTGAGCACTCCGCCAGCACCGCCTTTGCCGGTGTCTCCGGTGCTGGTTGCGGCTGTATCGCCTGTGGATCCACACCCGGCGATGGCGGCGAACCCGGCAAACGCGCAAAGCGCGGCAACATGAAGTGAATGCAGTCGGACGAACATGCTCATGACGTGCTCCAAGAAAGACCGGCAGTTTTCCCCGCGTTTGTACGCAAGGGTCCGCCTCTCGGCGCGCAGCGTCAAGCGGGTCGCTGTGCGGTTTTCCGGCAAAGCCGAGCAAATGCAATACGGAGCGCCAAAGGTTCGACGTAGGAACGTGGGAGCCTCCCAATGTGGCGCGATTTTCACGTCCTGGGTGCCGCCGCCATCGGTTACCCTCGGACACGATTCGAGGCGTTCGTCCCTATGACTTTTTCGGCCATGAAGACTTCCGCGTTGTTTTCGCTCGTGATGTTGCTGGGATGTGGCGGTTCATCAGTGGATCCTCCCCCCAAGACCGGGGGGGTCGAGCCGGAAAAACCTGCCGCAAGTGCGAGTAAAGACGCGGAAACTGCGCCTGCTCCGGAGAAGAAAGAGGCGGTCGAGTTTCCGACGGCTTGTACGAAAAAAGAGGGCGAGACGTGCATCATGCCGGCCGCTTTCGCGAAGCATCTCTGTTCCGCGCCAAACGCGCCGGCCTTGGCGCTAGCGTTGTTTGCGAAAGGTACGCCGTGGCAGAGGATGTACTTGGCACGGGAAACAGAAGCCTGGGACGCGTCGGGAAGTGGTCCAGGATCGGCGTCGACGAAGCTTGCTTATGACGAGGAAGTGTTGGTCTTGGCGTTTCACCCACCAGCCAACACGGGCGGGATGACCGTCAGTGGGGCCAATGGGACGTACGACATCATGCGGTGGGATGGGATGTGTGCGACGTTGAACGCGGACGAGCTCCGAAAGTGGTATCCGCCCGAGCCGGGATATGCGGCGATTCCGTGGCGCAAGCTCGATGACGAGACGCAACAGAAGTTGCTCGGGGATGGGCGCATTTCGCTGAAAGAAGGCGAAATGAAGAAGGCGTGCAAAGGTTTGTCTCGGCACGAAGTCAACGCGGCATGTGAGAAGACGCAGAAGGCGCTTTCGAAGGCGGTGGTGTTTTACGTGCGCGCGGGAGGCGCGGTGCCGACGCCGAAGGTGCAGTAGATCGTTTGAGGGCCAAGAATCTGGCGTGGGTGCTGAAGCGGGCCCTCGTTTGTCGGGGAGGGGTTACTTCTTTTCTTCGGGTTTGAAGTCTGGGGGGAGCGAGGCGCCTTCGCCGTAGAAGTATTTTTCGCACTCGGTCATCCAGATGCGTTGTCCGTGCTCGCTCATGAGGTCGAGGCGGAATTCGTTGATGAGCATTTTCGAGTGTTCGAGCCACATTTTCCAGGCGGCTTTCGAGACATTTTCGAAGAGGCGTGCGCCGAGTGGGCCTTTGAAGGGGGGTTTATCGAGTCCTTCGGATTCTTGCCCGAGTTTTACGCACTGGACCATTTTTCCCATGGGGAGGTGCTGTAGCCGAGAGGTGGGGAGGTGTCGAGGGGCGGCTCTTGACGGATGCGGGGATTGTCGTATGTTGTGCGCGCGTTTGGGCCAGCGTGGTCTTGGCGTGGTTTTTCACGAGGGGGCGATCGGCTTCGACGTGGGGACCGAAGATTCATCTGCGTGCTGGCGGCTCCTGCACCGCCTATCAAGCGGGACGTCATACGTGCGAACGACAACGCATACGCTCTCGCTGCCTGAAAAACAGTCGATAGCCGCCTAACGGAGAGATCGTTCTGGTATCCCGCGGGTGTCAACCACTAGAGCTGGGTTGCGTGAGGGTGTCCTCGATAACGTGACCGAGATTAGCGAGGAATAGGTCGTGACCGAATTCACGGACCCAGTTGATGGGGATACATCGACTACGCACGTGAATGAGGGTGAATTGTAGGCCTTGCGGACCCGGGTTCGATTCCCGGCGCCTCCAAATCTTCTTATTTTCCTTTGAAAATCTGGTCAATGTGCGGCTGCATTCGCGCAATCTCGGCCTGGTTGTGCGCCAGCAGTTCGTGACTCCACGTATTCGCCGTGCCTTCCAAACAATCCTTGGCAAGCGCTTTGCCGATTTTCTCGTAGCTTCCAAGCGCTTTCTTTAATTCCTCGGGTTCACTCTTGGCTCCGAGAACGAATACTCGGTCGGCGACTGCTGGATCAACCAATTCTTTTACTTCGTTAATTCGGCTTTCTTCTTCGTGATTATCAAAATCCACGAGAAGAATCATGATCGCCATCGGGTACTTCTTGAGCCTCGAGTTATGATCGGATGGAAAGCTGTCGCGAATGGACGACCATCCTTTTTTAGCTGGTAGAATTTGGCAATTCGACTTTGCGAATTCGTCGACAAGAAAAAAACCGTTGGCGATTCGTTCATCCGCATTGTCTTCCGGAAGAATCAGGAAATGAGGCTTTTCTCGATTGACGCTCACGGCTCCAAATCCCCCAGCAGCAAGCTGTTGATGAGATCGCCTTGGAGATTCATTCCTTCGAGCAACTTTACGCGCGTTGGCTCCATATGGCTACGCCGATACAACACAAGCGTATTCTCATCAGAAAAACGACGTATTGCTTCCGCATTGTGTGACGTAATCAATATCTGCCCGCCAGATTCGAATGAACTGCGCAGTGCCATGACGAAATGACCCACTTCGTCAATTGACAAATGGCTGTCGGGTTCGTCCCAAAAACAGAAGATCGGCCCGTATGCCTTGCTCGCCGCCAAGACGAGCGCGCAGATGAAAAAGGATTTCTCGCCATCCGACAACGCGGCAAAAGGCAACGATACATTCGAACGTTCCTTGCGAAACTGCACAATCAAATTTCGGGATTCGGCAGCGATGATCGGGTTCTTGATGTCCCAAAAATCACGCAAGACATTGGTCTTGAGATAAGTGTCAATCGTCGCATATGCTGCGGGTGCGTGACTTATCAAACCGGCAAACCACGCACCAAGATTCTCGACATGTCGATCAGGTTCAAGCGTTTCTCCTGACGACTCCCCAGAGATCAGGCTCGGAATAGGAGCAATGATGACAGAACGAGCAAGCCATTGCTTGAAAATCGCCACCGGATCGTTGGACGATTGCTCTTGAATGATCGGCAATGCAATCATATGCCAATCAATCATGAATTCTGCCGCTACTCCTCGTCCTTTCCTGGCCACGGAAACTTTGGAATGTTCGCGAGAATAAATGGGCTGCGAGTTGACCACAAGATGCTCGCTTTGCACCCGCAGTTCCTTGAATCCCTCGGGAAATTCCAATGCGAGACGATACTGATAGAGTATACCCTCGAGTTCGACATCCACCTCGAACCGCATAGGTATTTCCTCGGGCTTCGTAGAGGCGTCCTCAGCCCGCTTGTCCGTTTTGCCGAGAAAAAAATCTTTGGGCTTCACGAGCTGCCCTACCCGATTCGTTCCTCGGGCAATCGACTGCAATAAGGCGAGGGCAAAGCTGACGGTCGACTTGCCGGAGCCGTTCTTGCCGATTAGCAGAACGGATGGTTTGCCCCCAACATCCAACTCGAAATTTTCCAAACACCGAAAGTTGTGAACGTAAATGCGTTTGAACATGGTAAAATGTGCTTGTATCATGCGTGCAGATCGTGTCAATGGGGTTCAATCTCGCCAACCACCTCACCCTCCGTTACTCAACTCTCGTGTCTCCTGGACCGGCTGCGAAACCGTCAAGTTCAAGGGGAGGCAAAACAATCCGGCTCGCTTCCCGGCGCCTCCATAATAGTTTCGGATATTCGCGGGCGTTCGCGTCTGTCGTCCCTCTTGCTCACACCCACTCCGCACAAAGCAGCTTCGCCTGCTCCAACACCGTCTGCACCGCCTTGTCCTGCAAATCCGGCGGATACCCATACTTGTTCAAAATCCGTTTCACCATCACCCGGATCCGCGCCCGCGCGCTTTCCCGCAACGTCCAGTCAATCGTTACACTCTGCCGAACCTTCGTCACCAGCTCCGCCGCAATCACCTTCAGCTGATCGTCCCCCATCACTTGCACCGCCGAATCGTTCGTCGCCAATGCATCGTAAAACGCCACCTCCGCGTCGCTCAGACCCAGCTCCTGCCCACGTTTGCCCGCCGCGTCCAAATCTTTCCCCAGCTTGATCAATTCGTCAATCACTTCCAGCGTGGAAATCGCCCGGTTGTGATACGCATTCAGCGTTTTCTTGAGCTTGTCCGAAAAAACCTGACTCATCACCAAATTACGCGCCGACCGCACCTTGATTTCATCATTCAGCAATTTCTGGAGCAACTCGGCCGCCACGTTCTTGTGCTTCAATCCGCGCACCTCGGCCAGAAACCGATCATCCAAAATCCCAATGTCGGGTCGCTTCAATCCCGCCGCGGAAAAAATATCGATGATTTCCCCTTCGGGAGAAATGGCTTTGGACACCAATTGCCGAATCGCCGCGTCCACTTGATCCGGCGTCTTGCGTGATTGGCTCCCCGTTTTGCTGAACGCCGCCGCAATCGCTTGGAAAAAACTCACGTCGTCCCGAATCTTCGTCGCCTCGTCGCTCGCCGCGCATAACGCAAACGCCTGCGACAATTCCGTCACCACCTGCACCCACCGCCGCTTTCCGTCGTCCTGCTCCAAAACGTGCTGCATGCCCGCCCCCACGAGCGCCAAGCGTTCCGCCGGTTTGCCCGACGTCCACACCGCCCAGTCAAACCCGTGCATCATGTCGCACGCAATGTCGTATTTCTCGAGCGTCACCGCGACAGCCTGCGCGCTATCGAACGTCGGCGCCCCTTGTCCCCCGCTCTCCGTGTACGTGGCCAAGGCTTTCTTCAATTGATCCGCCAGGCCCAGGTAATCGACCACCAACCCGCCCGGCTTGTCCCGGAACACCCGATTCACCCGCGCGATCGCTTGCATCAAGCCATGACCTTGCATGGGTTTGTCCACGTACATCGTGTGCAAACACGGCGCGTCGAACCCCGTGAGCCACATATCGCGCACAATCACAATCCGGAACGGATCTTTGTTATCCTTGAACCGATTGGCCAATTTGCGCCGCTTCTCTTTGCTCCGAATGTGCGCCTGCCATTTGTCGCCATCGTCCGCGCTCCCCGTCATCACCACTTTGACCACGCACGCCTGGCTCTTTTCCGCCTCCATATCGTCGTCTTTGGCGCTCGCCCATTCCGGACGCAGCGCGATCAACGCATTGTAAAGATCCACGGCGATCCGGCGGCTCATGCACACGATCATCGCTTTGCCATCCATCGCCTCGACGCGTTTGTCGAAATGCGCCACCAAGTCCTCCGCAATCAGCTTTATCCGTTGCGGATCTCCCACCAGCACTTCCAGCGCCGCCCATTTCGTCTTGAGCTTCTCTTTCGTGTTCTCTTCTTCGCCTTCCGTGATCTCGTCGAATTCGGAATCGAGCTTCGGCAAGGCGGCAATGTTCAGGCGCAGCTTGGAAATGCGACTCTCGTAATAAATCGGCACGGTGGCCTTGTCGGTCACGGCCCGCTGGATGTCGTAGATCGAAATGTATTCGCCAAAGACCGCCCGCGTATTCGCGTCTGTCGTTTCAATGGGCGTTCCGGTAAAACCAATGAAACAGGCATTGGGCAAAGCGCTGCGCAGGTGGCTCGCGAGTCCATGGGCCAATTCGCCCGTTTTCCGATTCATCTTCGCCCCGAATCCGTATTGGCTCCGGTGCGCTTCGTCCGCGATGACCACGATGTTTTGCCGCGCGCTCAGTTCGCGCATCACTTCGTTGTTTTTTTCGGGCAGGAATTTCTGAATCGTCGTGAACACCACGCCGCCGCTGGCCCGATTCAACAAATCCCGCAA
The DNA here is from genome assembly GCA_035437985.1 of Polyangium sp. (in: bacteria). Taxonomy (GTDB): domain Bacteria; phylum Myxococcota_A; class Polyangia; order Polyangiales; family Polyangiaceae; genus Polyangium. The sequence goes on from DAOMZH010000319.1 coordinate 8,911, forward strand.
TTGTTCCCGCCCCGTCGCTTGCACCGGCGTTTGTCCCACAATCTCGTGGCAACGCTGAAACTGACCAAAAAGCTGATCGTCGAGATCATTACGATCCGTCAGCACCACCAGCGTCGGGTTCTCCATGTCCGGATGCCGCACGATCCGCGCCGCGAAAAACAGCATCGAAAACGATTTCCCGCTCCCCTGCGTGTGCCACACGACGCCCGCGCGCCTATCCCCGAGTTTGCCTCCGGGCATGTCGCGCTTGCTTTTGCGCCCTTTGGCCATTCCACTGGCCCGCACGGTTTCGTCCACCGCCGCATTCACCGCGTGGAATTGGTGATATCCGGCCAAAATCTTGTGCACGGTGCCCTTTTCCGGATCTTCGTCGAACACAATGAAATGCTGCAGCAAATCCAAAAAACGTTGCTGTTCGAATACCCCATGCAAAAGCACGTAAAGCTCGACCGTAGTTTGCGGTGCGTCCTTGGCGCCGTCGATGGTGCGCCAAACCTTGAACCATTCTTGGTTTGCCGTGATGGAACCAATCCGCGCGGACATGCCGTCGCTGACGACCAGCACGGCGTTGTAATGAAAGAGCGAGGTGATCTCGGCTTTGTAGGTCCCCAATTGTTTAAATGCCGCATCGAACCATTTTTGCCCTTCTTCGGGTCGTTTCAGTTCGATGAGGGCCAGGGGCAAACCATTGACGAACACGACCACGTCCGCGCGGCGGTGGCGTTGGCCTTCGACGACCGTGAATTGATTGAGCGCGAGCCAATCGTTGTTGTTCGGTTCCCCAAAGTCCACCAAGCGCGCGTGATCGCCCGCGATGCTCCCATCTTTGCGCGGATATTCGACGGGCACGCCATTACGCAAGAGCCGATGAAACGCGCGGTTTGTCTGGGTGAGCGACGGCATGGCGACGCGCAGGACTTTGCGTAAAGCTTCTTCGCGCGCGTCGTCCGGAATGGCCGGGTTGAGCCTTTGCAGGCCGTCGCGCAGGCGGTCCACGAGCACGACATCGGCGAAGGTGGCGCGTTCGGCGGCGGGTTCTCCCGGGGCGAAGTCCGGTCCGTGCCCGGTGGCATATCCCAATTGCCCGAACCATTCCAGAGCGGCTTCTTCGATATCGGATTCGTGGAGGGTCATGGTTTTACCGGTTTGGGTTTTTGGGGTTTGGGGAGTTTTTTTACTTCCGCAATCGCGTTATCGAAATCCCTATCGACCATGCGCGGCTGCGAATCCATCAGGGCGCGGTAGCGGTCGTATTCGAGCTCCGCCTTTTTCTTCGCCTGCTCTGCGGAGATTTTGCCAGCATGGTTCAGTAACTCGTGGTCGGAGATGCTCAGCAACTCATCGAGCTTGGTGATCCAGTCGCGCATGGTCATCACCTTGCGCTGCATCGCCCGCAGTTCGGCAAATTCGATGAAAGCGTTCACGATCCGGTTCAGTGCATCGAGTTCGTCGCCGTCGAGGTAGTTCTTGGCGATGGAGACGTCATCCTTGCGGATGATGCCGCCCGGACGCGTCGTTCGCAGGCCCATGAATGGCTGCTCTGCATCT
>DAOMZH010000320.1:0-10453 GCA_035437985.1 Polyangium sp. (in: bacteria)
TTCGATCCTGCGACGCGCCGGTACGGTCCCTATATCACCGGATTTTATCGCTTGGGGGCATTGGCGATTTTCGTCACGGTCAGCATTGTTGTCGGAATGCTTTGGCGCATGGAGCGGCGCCGGAAAGCGCGAAGGGATGCGGCATGAACGAACTGTTGCGTCGGATCTTGTTTCTGCCCCGTCAATCATCGACGATTGCAGCCGAGGTTGACGGATTGCATTTTTTCGTGATTGTCGTCACGATGCTCGGAGCCGTGGGGGTTACGTTTTTTGGCGGGTATTTCTTGCTCCGTTATCGTCGTCGATCGGGTCGGGTTGTCAGCGTTATGCGGCAGCCCGTGCAGCCCATTTCCTTTGGCCTCGAAGTGCTTGTCGTGCTTGCGCTTTTTGGCATTTTCATCTTGTGGTGGATCATCGGATTTCGCCATTACATGCGTATTCGTATCGCTCCTGAAGGGGCGCGCGAAGTGTATGTCACGGCAAAACAATGGATGTGGAAGTTCGCCTATCCCGAAGGCGCCAATTCCATCGCGACCCTCTACGTTCCTGCTGGTCGTCCAGTCAAACTCATTCTCGCATCGAGAGACGTCATTCATAGCTTTTTTGTTCCTGACTTTCGGATCAAGCAAGACGTCGTGCCTGGTCGCCTCACGACTTTGTGGTTCGAAGCGCCGGAACCTGGTCGGCACGAAATTTTATGCACCGAGTATTGCGGGGTGAGTCATTCCACCATGCGCGGCGAGGTGGTCGTGCTGTCCAGCGAGGATTATGACCGGTGGCTCGAGGGCACGCTCCCGAATGAAGCATTGGCGGGACAAACAAGCGAACGACCTGCCGTCGTTGGGCGTTATGCACCTTCCGAACCCATCAATATGGTACGTCAGGGCGAACTTGCCGCCGCCCAGCTGGGATGTTTACGCTGTCATTCTTTGGATGGGAGTCCCCACCTCGGTCCTACGTGGGCCGGCCTATTTGGTTCGATGGTTCCGATTGCCCAGGGAGGGACGGCTTTCGTCGACGAAGCATATATTACGGAATCCATGATGGATCCCCTGGTCAAACTTCATCAGGGTTTTCCGGCCATCATGCCCACCTATCAGGGTTTGGCGAGACCGGCCGAAACTGCAGCAATCATCGAACTCATCAAAAGTTTGAGGTACGTTCGTCCTTCGGCAAGTGGCGGATTGCCTGGAGGTATCACAATTTCGCCCAATGGCTCGATAAAGCAGGCACCCGAGGTAAAACCATGAGTGGAACGACGTTGGAAATCGATGAGGGCGAGCAGCTCGATCCGCGGGGCATGGGCGCTCAACATCCTGATTATTTCCGAGCTGAAAGTGGCGTTCGCTCGTGGTTGCTCACGAAAGATCACAAGCGCATTGCGCTGATGTTTTACGGGGCCGTATTGCTATTTTTGGGGCTCGGCGGCGCTTTTGCGCTCATTCTGCGCACGGAGCTTCTTACACCCGATGCCACCATCATCGACGCGACGACCTACAATCAAATGTTCACGCTCCACGGCGTTACGATGGTGTGGCTCTTCATGATTCCGGCTATTCCGGCGGTATTTGGCAATTTCGTTCTGCCCCTCATGCTTGGAGCAAAGGACTTGGCATTTCCGCGGATCAACTTGGCTAGCTTCTATATTTATGTCGCCAGCGCAGTCATCATTCTTTCAGCGATGATTGCGGGAGGCGCGGACACTGGCTGGACATTTTACGTCCCCTATAGCTCGACATCGCATACGGCAGTTTCATGGATGGGCATCGGGATATTCGTCAATGGTATCTCGTCAATCATGACGGCGCTCAATTTTGTCGTTTCCACACATACGCTCCGCGCCCGAGGGTTGAGCTGGCAGCGTTTGCCCCTCTTCATTTGGGCTATGTACGGCACGAGCATCATCATTCTGCTGGCGACCCCCGTTTTGGGGTTGTCGCTTGTCCTCGTCGCCTTGGATCACAGCCTCGGCTTGGGCATTTTCGACCCACGTTATGGCGGTGATCCAGTCTTGTTTCAACACTTGTTTTGGTTTTATTCACACCCAGCCGTGTACATCATGATCTTGCCGGCGTTCGCCGTCATCAGCGAAGTCGTGTGCACCTGCTCCCAACGACCCCCGGCCAGCTATCGGGCCATCGCGTACTCTTCCCTGGGCATTGCGTTCGTCGGATTTTTCACCTGGGGCCATCACCTGTTCGTCGCGGGCATGAGCGAATTCGATGCAGGGATTTTTGGCGGTTTGTCCATGTTCGTCGCCATTTTTTCAGCCGTCAAAGTTTTCACGTGGGTCGCGACCTTGCGCGGCGGGTCGATAGTGTTTGCCACCCCAATGCTGTACTTCTTATGGTTCCTTTTTCTTTTCGTGTTTGGAGGAATGACCGGCGTAGCCGTAGCGACGCAATCACTCGACGTACATTGGCATGACGGGTATTTCGTCGTGGCTCATTTTCACTTCATCATGGTCGGTGGCACGCTTACGGCGTTTCTCGCCGCCGCCCATTATTGGTTTCCGAAGATGTTCGGACGACTGTATGACGAACGCATGGGGCTCTTGACGTCGACCGCCGTTTTCATTGGTTTCGTATTGACGTTTCTGCCCCAGTTCTTGCTCGGCAATGCCGGAATGCCCCGACGGTATTATAGCTATCCGCCGCGATTTCAATGGCTCAATGTGCTTTCTACCGGAGGCGCATGGTTGCTCGGTGCAGCGCTCGTATTGAGCCTGCTGAACTTGCTCGTGGCGTTGAAATGGGGTCGGCGTGCCGGGCCAAACCCATGGGGCTCGCGTGGTTTTGAATGGCTCACCAGTTCACCCCCCGCCAAGCACAATTTCGATGCTACCCCACACATCGAACGATCACCTTACGATTATCACCTCAGCGAGGAGGATGCCCGTGCGCGTTGTCGAGCTGGCTGAACAATTCGAGAACCTAGAAAAGCAAAACCATGCGGCACGTCTCGCCATGTGGGTTTTTCTGGGCAGCGAAACGCTACTTTTTGCGGGGCTTTTCGCCCTATATGCAACGTATCGCGGCATGTATCCCGTGGAATTTCGCCAGGCGCTTTTGCTCAATGACACCGTGCTCGGAACTGCAAATACCTTCGTCCTGATCACGTCGAGTTTTACCGTGGCCATGGCCGTTCATTACGTGCGTGAAAATCGGTCGATTCTTGCGGCGCTCCTCCTCGGTTTGTCGACGGCTTTCGGCGCCACGTTCTTGGTGCTGAAGGCCGTCGAGTATGGCGAGCACATTCGTCATCATGCTCTGCCTGCAGGAATGTACACCATGGCCGAATCGCCTCCCGCTGGTGTGGTGATGGGACAAACGCTGTATTGGTTCATGACCGCCTTGCACGCTTTGCACGTCATCGTGGGAATGGGACTTTTGAGCATCGCCGCGATCGGTTGTGCACGACGTCATTATGGTCGAGATCGATACATCATCGTCGAAAACGCGGGCCTCTATTGGCATTTGGTGGACATTATCTGGATTTTTCTCTGGCCGCTGTTTTACCTGGCAAAATGAGGTCATACGATGATGTTTGCCCACGTGACGCCTCAAAGAACCTTCGGAACCTGGCTGAACCTGCTCGTTCTCACCACGTTGTCGTTCGGAGCCTCGAAGATGGGCCTGAGCGGAGGAGTGGAAATAGCGGTCGCTTTGTCCATTTCGGTAGTCAAAACTCTGCTCGTTCTCTCCATTTTCATGCACCTCGCCGAGCAACGATTTGCGAGCCGCCTAATCGTGCTCGTCACGTTTCTATTTATCGTTCTGCTGGTGCTGCTCATGGCCGCGGATCCATTGACGCGTAAAACCTACCCGCGTAATCCGGATTCGACAGCTCGGCCGAAAGAATGATTTGTCGGCATATTTGGACGATTCAATCGTCGAGCTCAGTTGGCGCGGTTGCGCGTTCCCATCGCGGCGCCTCGAAATCCAATGGTCGACCGACGAGCACTTCTTGCGGATAAAAGGACGCCTTGTACTTCAACGACGCGCACGCATTTACTTGATAACCGAGATACACGTGCGGTTTTCCCTGAGCCTGGGCAATGTCGATCATCGTGAGTACGTTCGTCGTTCCTAAGGACAAACGGTTGTACGCAGGATCGTAAAAGCAATACACTGCACTCCACGCGCGCGGCGTTTCGTCGCATATACCAATGGCAATGAGTTTTCCACCTGCAGAATCATCGTAGTAGGCTAATTCTCGCCCACAAGGATGAGGAAACGCGAATTGATGAAAATAATCTTCGAATGTGAGCGCCGACGGAGACCATTCTCGCGCCACTTCTCGCTCGGCATGCCATTTGTGATACAATTCGAGTCGTTCGGTATCGATTTGCGGCGGTCCGACCATGATTCGCAAATGAGCCGCTCGATTGCGCGCACGCCGCTGGCTGCGACTCGCTTTGAATTCCGCGACCACGATGCGAGTTGAAAGACATTGACCACAAGGTGAACACGCGGGTCGGAAATAATCAGGACCAAACCGCCGATGACCACGTTCGAGCAACCAATCCAGCTCCTCAGGCTCGATGTCGAGCATGATGCGATGTTCGAGCGACGCAATTTCGTTCGCAATGTACGAACACGGGCGCGGTTTTTCTAGAATATGCTGAATCAAGCGGGCCATGACAAATTGATCAACGCGGGGAAGGTGTCACACTCTTGCAAATGTGAACAGTCATTTTGCAAAATCATTTCTTTTTTACCTTTTTCTTAGCGTCAGCTTCGACTTCGGCCAGGGCTTCGGCGAGAGCTTCTTCATCGTCAGTTTCGGCGGCTTTTTCCAGCGCCACACGCAGACGCGGAGCCGCGGTCACCTGCGCAGCCACGCGCAAACGCGACCGAATTTCCTGATCCTCGGTTTTCGCTCCAAGAGCCACCGCAGCATTCGCCCGCACCACTGGATCCGCATGGCGATCTTCGACCACTTCGAGCAATCGTTCCGTGGTCACGGGCGCCACACGATGATTTACATTGGCGCCCGTACCTGTGCTCCGCAATTCGCGCACCCAATCCCGCATTTCCCGTTTGCCTCGGGAAAGGTGCGCCTGTGCCGACGGTCGGGCACGTTTATGGTCGGCAAAAGCTTGTCGCAATCGATTGGATACGAGGTTCACCCGGGGAAGGCCACCACGACTCGGTGACGAAATGGGCAAGGTAATGACTTTCCCGGAACGCAATCGCAAACGGACCCCGGCCCAGGCACCCCGATGAGATGGCTTTTCTTCATACGACTCGATACTCGCAATCTCGTCAAAAGGGACAAATCGCGTCCAGCGCAGCGATCGCAATGCAATCCCATCCGCACCGACACTCAAATGAATCCGCGTAAGATAGCCAGCTGTGACAAACCCAATCCCCACCAAACCCACGAGAAGGGGAACCAATACGACATGACTGTGAAGCAAAATTCGAGTTAGGCCGAGGATGACCATGATCGCCACGGCGAGCGCCACATAGTGACTTGCTCGCGGCGCGGTTGTGAACAATCGCGAGGGCAAGACAAACGAAGCAATCGTTTGCGTAGCATCGAGGCCCAGGCGACGTAAGACTCGACGCCCTTTCTCTTCATCATCGACCGCAATCTCCAGGTCGAAAGTGAGTTTGCGCCTTTTCTCGAGGGCGACGAGCGGACGTTTGTCTGGACGAGGCACAACGAATCCGGCCTTGATGTCTTTTCGCGGCAAGACCAGGGTTTGTCCAACGCGAATGCCCTCTTTGTCCACAGTGGCCAACCCATCGACTTCTCGTGGTCGTGGATTGCGAATCCAAATCACCAAATACAGTGTGCCGGCCAAGAACAACAATTGCGGCACGAGCCCGGCAAAAATCCACGAACCTGTGCTGAGTGCCGCGCCAATGAGCCCAAACACCACGACCAAAGGCAATCCCGATAACGCAAGCAGCCAAGGATTACGCTGTACGAGCGCTACTTTCAGCGGCTGTTTCTCTATCTTATTTTTCGGCGCCGACCCAGATTTCATTTCGTGCACTTTTCGTCCGGCACGTCCTTGACTCGAATCCAGCCCCGTCCCTTTACCTTCGCCCCAGCCGGATCGAATTCGATCTTTTGGTTTTCTTCGCCTTTGGCCACGACCAGGATCGCCCGCACATCGCTGCGCCCTGGCGAACGTTGCAAATTGAAGATCTCCACGCCGTCTCGTAGCCCCGCCCGATATGCCGGTCCGTCCTTACGAACCCCAGCCGCTCGCGGAGGTTTCGTCTGACGCGAAGCCACGTCGTCGAATCCCAAATCATATTGGGCAAACGTGCGCGTTTCTTTGCGGAAACATGGTCCCAACGCCGTACTCGGCAATTCCAAATTTCCGCCCTTTTCAATAATCGATGCAAAATCTTTCGGACCGTCCGGCCCGAGCTCGGCTTGCAATGCGTCCGTCCAGGCGCTCGTATTCAGCGGCCCGCGTTTTTCCGCCGCTTTCTTATACAGTCCCCGAATCACGTCATTCAGAGAGCGCTTGCCATTGCTTTTTTGCTTGATCGCCGCGTCCACGTACAATGCGTACATGGCCCCACGCGCGACGAGCACCTGCACGACCCCCGGTTCTTTGGTTCGTCCGGCCAATGCCGCATTCGATTCATGAGCCAACGGGGACATGGCGAGCACCGATTCCAGGGAATTGACCTCCGCCGCGACTTCGAGCGGCGTCACGAGCCCAAAATCGAACAACATGCTTCGCGCCAAATGCCGCGCGAATCCGTCGGCAAACCAGACTCCTTCGTGCACGCGCGCAGGTTCGTCTGGACCAATCCAAAGCCGTTCTCCAACCCACGCATGTAACGTTTCGACAGCTGTAGCAATACGCAAAGGTCCCGACCACGTATCCGCCACAGCCACATGTACGAGCACGCTATGGGTTCGTCGTGATGCAATGAACGAGCCCGACTGACCTGGCGCGGGGACGATGAGCAATGTCTGCGGCGTATTATTTCGTTCCGTGAAAAACTCACCTGCCGCCGTTCGAAATGCCGCGGTATCGGCACTCACCGGCCGCGGATCAAAGGCTGTGTAACCGAACCAAGCAGCTTCGTCGTGTCCTTCGTGCGTATCGAAAATGGCCGTTCCCATGCGCCCAGCCACGAAAACGGCATTGCGAAGTTCTCGCGGCGAGGTCGTCATTTGTCGCGACGCACCAATTCCGTAACTCGAAGCACCGCCACTCACAAAAGTTCCATTTTCACCATTCGTTCCGTAAACGCTCAAATCGACATTCAAGGCCACGACTATTTTTTGATTTTCCTCGACATCGGGCAATAAGAAGGCATCGCCCATGATTTCCAAACGATCCGGATCCGATAACATCCAGGGCAGTTTGCCCTCTTCGATTCGAGTTTGTGCGGTGTAGGAAAGCGTCAAATCTCCGCTGATCGGGCGCGTTGGTATCCATTTCAAACGTTCGGGACTGCGGTCGTCTTTCCATTCGAGTTTTCCCTTGGCGTCACTCGCCGAAGTCAATTGTATGGCCGCGGGATCGGGCGCATGTATTGAAAAAGAGGGAACTTTCTCCGCCAATGACGACTTCAGGGTCAGCGTGACCTTGATCGTCGCGGCCTGCTGATCCGGCACGACCGCAATCAGCAATTCCGGTTTTTCTTTTGTACTCCCCGCCGTCGCCGGTGAAGAGCATTGCGTAGTTTCCTTCGGCGACGGAGGACAAACTGGATACGGAAGCGGAGGGGTTGCCGCGGTACACGCGCACGCGACGAGGGGCAACACGAGCAGAAACCGATTCACCGTGGAGACACGCATAGCGGGCAAGTGTTTCCGAAATGCCTGCTTCGTGTCAAGCTTTGTCGAATGTCGCGATATTCACGCGACTTCGTTCATGATTTGCGCATTTTCCGAAACGACCTTGGCCAGTGGGCGCAACGCTGTTCGTGCCGGATTGTCGTCGATCACGATCCAGGGCACGGTTTTTCCGAACGAACGTCGCATTCTCTCTTCCACCGTGCGGCGCGCTTCCAAGCTTCGATCGATCCCAATCCAATTTCGTCCCAATCGCTGCGCAACACCCAGCGTCGTTCCGGATCCACAGAATGGATCGAGCACTACGTCGCCTTCGTTGCTCGCTGCCAAAATGATTCGCTCGAGCAATGCTTCTGGTTTTTGCGTTGGATACCCCAAGCGCTCTTTGCCTTTGGCCGCAATGACCCCGATTTCCCAAACATCCGATAACGGAGGGCCAAGCGTTTCTTCGTCACTTAGTCCAGGTTTGCGATGCCCGGCGGAGAAGTCGGCGCGCTGTTTCTTTGTGCCAAACGTTTTTTTGGTAGATTCGGCCAATTCCTCATACCCATACAAAGTATGAAATGTGTGACACTGATTGGTCGAACGAGTATAGTAGAGAAGAACATCGTGCATGCGTTGAAATCGTCGCGCTTTCGTGGGCCAACGTCGATAACGCCAAATGATTTCATTCCGAAAACAATCCGGGCCGAAGACGGCGTCCATGATGATCTTCAAATAATGACTCGCCGTCGGATCACAATGCAAAAACACACTGCCCGTCAAGCGCAGAACACGGTGAATTTCGACAATGCGATCAGCCATCGTCACGAGGTACGCCATCATGTCGCACGGGCCGAGAAATCCATACAATCCCGAAAGCGCGCGACCCAAACCTTGATGCTCGCGCACCAGCGTTTCGAGCGTCCATTGCGTGTGCGAACTGAATGTCCACGTGTCGTCGAAAGCGACCGCCCCGGACGATGGAGCCCGTACGCCAGAATAGAGGTGGTACGTCTTTCCGCTCTGAAATGGCGGATCCAAGTAGACCAGATCAACAGCCCCGTTCGGCAAATGTCGGCGCAAAATGTCGAGGTTGTCTCCGACGAACAGAGTCCCGCTGTATTTGGCAGGTAAAACGAACTGAGGCCGCGGCATGCGCTCGGCGTAACAGGCTTGCGCATCGTGGGCCAAGAAGTTGGTGCGAGAAAAACGTTCATTACGTGCAATTGCCCCGAGTGAACTTCGCAACGGATCCCTCGTGCACTGCCTTCGTTACTTCGAGCACAAACGTTTCCATTTCTTGATGAGTCGCTGCGCCGATGTTCGGATCGTCGTTTGGATCCCCTACGGAATCGGACCCCATCATCGTGCATTCGGGCTCGTTGATGACGTTCCACGCGACCACACGTCGAGCAACCGCGTTGTTGTTCACGATCTTGGCGAGAGGGCGAATCGCGTCGTTGATGAGCATCGCGCATGACGCGGCATCACGTAAGATCGGGGAGCTGTTGCGAACCTTTTGACCTCCAACGTCGCGCGTCGGGAAAAACGCACCGAAGTAAGAGCGAGACACGGCATCGAGTAGATGTCTGCTTCGTCCGCCAAACGTAGGGTTTTGTCGACGTTCGCGACCAGCGTTCCGCCGCGCCCGGTGGGTTTGTCACTCGAATCGAACACCGCTTCGTCGCCGCGGAGGTCGGTCATCAACCACCAGCGCAAGACGTCCGCGCCGCTTCCGCAGAACACAGGACACTTGGTGCGTTGGGCTTGGGGGCGTTCGGATTCGAACCCGATGAGGCGCCGGAACACCCGATCAGGAGCGAAAACAACAATGCGGCTATGGGTTTTCCTGGTCTCATGGCGGACCTCGAAGCAACCGGGTGTGGAAAGCCGAGGACTCGTCGCAACGAGCCGCGATGAGCATTGCCGATTAAAGCACGCGTGTCGCGCGGGTATGTATGCGTGCGATGCAAGTCCGTTCGACGTCGCGCGGTGGGCATGAAGATAGGGCGCTGCAGCGACACAAAAGAATGCCGCGAGGGAAATGATCGGTTCCGGTCGCCTTCCAAGAGCGGTACATTCGGTAACGCATGAAAGGCGGCGAGGATGACGACGACGACACAGCGTATGAGGCTGTGACGACGATCTTGAGCAGAGGTGCTGTCGCAGCCGCCGTGCAGTCGAAGCTCGTACCTCCTCCGCCGCCAATGCCGCGAGGCGCGTTCATCCTGGACGAACCCACGATGGACGTATCGGACGACGCGATCGAAGTTTTCGATGAGCGCAAGGTGATCTCGGTGAAGACCGTGAGCGCGACGAGGGAGCCAGTGATGGCGGAACCGACGCGTCGACCATTGCCTTCGACGACCGAGAGAATCGTTGCACCTGAAAGTATGCCGGAACCTCCGACTGTGCCTCGCCGCGGGTCTGTCCCTCCGCCGCCGATGGCGCCGGTTGTGAAAGCGCCCGAGCCGGAAGCAGCGGGGCCGCGACGGGGATCGGTTCCACCTCCACCGCCGCCAGTGGCAGGATTGGCAGGAAAAACGGGTACGACGACAATTCCGCGTCCTGCATCGGTACCCCCACCGCCACCGACGGCTACCGGAACACCACAAAATCCACTACGACTTCCAAGTCGCCAAATCACTGCCATTCCCGGGTTGATGCCGGCGGTCATTCCGCGTCCTGCATC
>DAOMZH010000321.1:0-10443 GCA_035437985.1 Polyangium sp. (in: bacteria)
GAGGGAGCGCTGGTTTGTCTTGGCTAGCTTCCTGTCACGACCTCGACCCCGCGTTTGGCAAGACGAGCGATGACCGTTGGAGCACCAACGTCTGCAAGCCGCACGTCGAGAAGCTGGAGCTTGGACAAACTCTCGAGGACCGAGACGGGTTTGCATCTGCCCGACAGGACCAACGTTTCGAGATTTGGGTAGAGGGCAATGGAGATGCTATGTTTTTCGCATGAACGGCGCACACGTGACCAGTCTTTTGGCGGCCCTCCTGGTTCTTGGCGGTTGTCCTATTTGCCCCGACGGTGAATTGACAGCGCTCGATGGGGATCCGAAAAATCTCAAGCCCAATCAATCCGTGCAATTCTTATTTCGTTATGGGGACGAAACCTATTCGAGCCCGGCGCGTTGTGGTGGACACTGGTACGTCAATGGCGTCGAGGGGGGAACCGAAACGACCGGCAAAATTGATTCATGCGGAAAATATACGGCCCCGTTGACTCCGCCCGCCGAGCAGCCAATTCATATCCAAGGTTCGCAATTCGAACTGAATACCTGCGCGGATTGTTGCCCATGGGCTACGACGGATGTCTGCGTGATGGCTTGGTAGTTTTCGCTGGGCAATCATTCGCGCCGGCTCACTTGGCTCTTGACGAATACACGAAGCTTGGCGTTTGCTTATGCTGGCGATTCCTTCGGGGCGGCGCAGGAGGCTCGTATGCGACGATTCATTCCCGTAACCATTTGCTTACTCCTTGGCGTGTGCCTGCATCCGGCTTGCTCGGCAACGGACACGACGAGAACGAACGATACCAGCGGCACTGCGGGGCAAGGTGGTGAGGGAGGAGGAGGCATCGTATTCGGCGACGGTGGACTGTGTTCGGGCGTTCATTGCTCGGCCGATCTGCATACACTCGTCGATTGCAGCGGAAACGTCGTGATGACCTGTCCTGGTGACCAGGGTTGTTCCGGAAGTACCTGCGTGACTGCGTGTACCAGCGCGAGCGATAACAAAACCAGCATTGGATGCGATTATTACGTCGTTGGGCCGGACATTTCTTTCGACGGTCGCGGGGGATGTTTTGCCGCATTCGTCGTGAATACATGGACGACGCCCGTGAGTGTGAGTGTCGATTTCGAGGGAGCGCCGCTCGACGTCTCGAAATTCGCCTATATCCCTGTGGGCAGTGGGAGCGCGATTACCTACAATCCATTGACCAACGCCGAAATACCTCCGGGTGAAGTTGCGATTTTGTTTCTCAATCGCTTTGGCGCAAATCCCATTGGGCTCAATACCAATTGCCCACCCGGAATCACTCCGGCCATTACGACCAAAGACACGGCGCCTCATGGGACGACGTTCGGCTCGGCCTTTCACATAGCGACGTCGGCGCCGGTCGTGGCCTACGACATTTATCCCTACGGCGGTGGGCGGAGCGCATTGACGAGCGCCACATTGCTGTTGCCCACTTCGGCTTGGGATACCAATTACATTGCCGTAGATGCATTCGGCACGGGATTCGGGCCAATTTCCCCGTTCATTGCCATTGCCGCCCGCGAAGATGGCACGTCGGTGACGATCAAACCTTTCGCCAATATCGTCGGAAGCGCGACCATACCCGGCACAATGAAAGGCGTCCCCGCAACCTACAACCTCAATCGCGGGCAAGTGCTGCAATTCGTGCAAGGCGCGCCGCTCGCTGGTAGCGTGATCAAGTCGAATCTTCCTGTGGGCGTTTGGGGCGGAAAAACAGCCTTGGGTATCGATTCTTGTTGCGATGATAGTGCCCACCAACAAATTCCTCCCGTACGCGCGCTAGGCAACGAATACGCGCTCGTACGTTATCGTAATCGTTACGACGGGATCGAAGAGGCTCCGCCATGGCGCATCATTGGAGCCGTCAATGGCACGCAATTGATTTATGATCCGGCTGCGCCACAAGGAGCGCCGTTATCGATCAATCTCGGACAAGTGGTGGAATTTCGAGCCACCGGGCAATTCGTGGTGCGGAGCCAAGATAATCTACATCCGTTTTACGTGTCCGCACACATGACGGGCGCGGCGCAATTCGATCCTGCGCAGCAAATGCCGGCGACAGGCCCAGACGATGGGCGCGGGGATGCAGAATTCGTAAATGTCATTCCTCCGGGCGAATATTTGGATAAATACGTGTTCTTTACCGATCCTACATATTCCGAGACGAACCTCGTGCTCGTTCGGGCCCAAGGCCCCCAAGGATTTGCCGACGTGAATCTGGACTGTCTCGGTGTCGTCGACGGTTGGCAACCGCTCGGTGCGGCCGGGAAATACCAATACACGCGCGTGGACCTCGTGCGCCATAATTTCCAACCTCAAGGGAATTGCAACAATGGGCGGCACGAGATCTCTAGCAAACAACCGTTTGGTTTGACCGTTTGGGGCTGGGGATCCGCGGAAACGGGCACATTCAATACGCAATACGTCAGCTACGCGTATCCGGGCGGAGCGGGTGTTGCGCCCATCAACATCGTCGAAATACCTACGGTGCCGGAATGAAAACACTCATTGTATTCGTGGGCATGTCGTTGACCGTCATCGGGTGTGCGACTGGTAGCGACATCTTGTTCACCACTGGCGGAGGAAATGGCAATGATTCGGGCGGAGCTGGGGGCGCAGGTCAAGCGAGTGCCAGTAGCTCGAATGGTTCGTCGACATCGGGCATGGCTAGTTCGAGCAGCGCGAGCGGTTCAGGAGGCGGGAACAGCAGCAGTTCGGCAAGTAGCAGCAGTTCGGCGAGCAGCAGTGGGTCAGCGCTTTGCAATGCGTCGAATTGTGCCAATGGTTGCTGCCAAAACGACCTCTGCAACGTTGGAACTTCTGACGTTTTATGCGGAACTGGCGGGCAATTGTGTCAAGATTGCACCGCGGCAAACGGATCCTGCTCCAATCATGCCTGCGTCAACGTGCCTCAATGCAATTCGACGACGTGTTCTGGTGGTTGTTGCCTAAATGGGCAATGCGAGCTGGGTCTTTCCGACCAAGCGTGTGGCAAAAACGGAATGACCTGTCGCAATTGTTCCAACAACATGCAGGCATGCGTCAATGGTTATTGCATGTGACCGTGAAGGACACATCATGGTTGTCCTGAACCTCAGCCCATGATAGCGTCGGCGCTTCATGGATCTCTCTGAACGTCCCGATCACGTAGGTGCCCGACATCCTTGGGAAAAATCGCGCTTTCGTTTTTTTCGCGACGTGCTCGAACACGCCCACTGGTCGTCGAGTGCATTACGCGTGCTCGATGCAGGCGCGGGTGATGCCTGGTTTTCGACGCAATTGCTCGAAAGCATGCCCGACATCACGCGAATTACTTGTTGGGATGCCGAATATTCAGATGCCTTGATCGCCGACCTTCGAGCCACGACGCCCGACCGTATCGAATTTCGGCGCGAGCGTCCGGACACCCAATTCGATCTCGTCCTGCTCCTCGATGTGCTGGAACATGTACCAGATGACCGTTCGTTCTTAAAAACGATTGTCGAAACGAACCTCGCTACGGATGGTTTCGTGTTGATCAGTGTTCCCGCATGGCAAATTCTGTTTTCGTCCCACGACACGCGATTGCGACATTATCGACGTTATTCGCCCGAAGAATGCCGGCGGGTGATTGATGACACGGGGTTGCAGATCGTGCGCCAAGGCGGTCTGTTTCATAGCTTGTTGGCCCCCCGCACGGCCCAAGTCGTGAAAGAAAAGCTCTTGGGGGCAAACCATGATGGATCGCCGCCCAAACTCGATTGGAATGCCGGAGCGCTGGTAACGCGCATCATCGACACGGCGCTTCACGCGGACAATTACGTCTCGCACCGCTTGGCTGATATCGGAATCAATGTGCCGGGTATGAGTTATTGGGCGCTTTGTAAACGGACTTGATGCGGCACGAAACAGAATGGCGAGCTCGATCTGGGTTTGTCCGCTCCGGGAGGGCACGATTTTACGGCGTCGCGGCACCCCGAACTCGCCCGCCCCTACAGGTCGGGCTCAAACAGCGGGGTCCCCGCCGCAAACACCGTAAAATCATGCCACTCCCTACGCTGTCTCGGTCAGCGTGAAGATGTGGTCAATAACTCGCAAAACCTCAACCGTCTTGCTTTTCGGGTGATTCAGCGGCAGGAGCAGGTTCGGCCGCGGCGCTCGATTCTTTGATTTCTTCATTCGCCACAACCAGAGCTACCGCACTTTCCGACGTTTCGGGCGCCGGGGCCTCCGCGTTTTCTTGGGGTTTGTCGGCGGCCGAGTCTTCGACCGTAGGCGCTTTGGAATCGGCGGTTTTCGCGGCCGGATCTTCAACCGGTGCCGGAGCTTCGGCGGCCGGAGCGTCCTGTGGTGCGGGCGCCGGTGCCGGGACGGGTTTGTCACCAATACGTTCGTCGCGACGCATCTTGAAGATGGCCAAGATAATGCCCGTGACCATCATGAATCCAAACACGTCGTAGGGAATGCGATAACGAGGATCACCGACGAAGAAGATCCCGACGGGCAGAATGCATGATGCTTGAAGCAGGAGCCATCGTTCAGCCCAGCGACGTCGCGCGAGCCAACAAGCTGCGGGAATGATCCCGAGCAAAGCCCAGCTGAAGATGACATTCGAGAGCGACGATGGACGTCGGAATTTCGTTTGATTCGGCGGCCAAGGTTCGGTCGGAGCAAACAAATCGGCAACGTTGGTGTAAATGCGCCGCAAATGTTTCCAACCATCGTGGCGAATACACTTCATCCCCTGATTGATGAAGTATTCATTGTCCCAGCCCCGTTTCTTGTGGACGACTTTCTTCTCCGCATTACCACCTTCGAGCAATACGCGTTGAATACGCACTGGCGCCGCAAAGCCCATGCCATCCATGTGGACGTGCACGACGTCGCAATGGCCCTGGTAAAACACGAGCCCGCCATTGTTGCTCAAACCCGAAGGTTTGCCCATTGCCGCGCTATTGAGGCGCATCGTCGCCACACACGGAAGCAAAAACATCACGAAAAGTGCAATGGCTTCCCGCCAATAAAACCAGGGCGTCTTGGGGCGTTCGAGCCCCTTCCGTACGAGCGCGCGCAGACGGCCCCACAACGAACCGAAATCGATGAGCGGCAAACCAATGAACGCCGCCTGAATGACGAATTGCGGACGAATCGATGCCGTCATGCCCGCCAAAAGCCCCGCGAATGCATACGCTCCCGTACGCGCCCATTTGCGCTCGGGGGCCATGTCGCGCCCCCACAAGCCCACGAGCAACGCGAGACACATGAAAAACGTGAATGGGTTTTCGCTCGAGAAAAACCCCATCAGCGCCGTGAGTGCCCAATGCGTCCAAACGAACGTCGCGGCAATGAAGGGAGCCAGCGGATGCTTGAACAGGCGCTTGGCAATCATCCCGCAAAAAAGGATCGTGGCTACGGACAGGAAAAACCACAACCATTGCAGGGCGTCCAATGCCGAAGCGCGATCCTTGGTGAACCGAAATATCGGCGCCATGAGCACATGCGTGCCGGGCGGGTAAAACGCATCAAAGGGATTGAGCTTTATTTTGGGATCGGCCAATCGATTCGCGCGTTCGACATAACCGAGCATGTCCGACCACACGAAGTTCTTCGGCGGATTGGCGCTAAAGATGAACCAAGCGCGTTGCGCCGTACCCGCAACGAGCGTGAGCACGAACAAGATTCGACCCACGATGTCGCGATCGAAAAACGCTCGTATTCGGGCTCTCAATGACGGTTTTGGGGGGAGAGCAGTTGGTTCGGAAGCTAAAGTTTCGGTGGTCATCGGCAATGTCGTGGTTTGGAGAATCGAACCATCCGGCAAAACACGGCGCGCGTCAACTCACTTGTCGAGTTCGACCTGCCCAGTACGGTTCGCGAAGCTTGAATTTCTGCAGTTTTCCCGTCGCGGTCCGCGGCAAACTCGTCACGATCTCCACGACCGTGGGACACTTGTAATGCGCCAGCTTGCTCCGGCAATGCTGAATGACGTCGTTCGGACCCAGCGCCTGAGAAGCCCGCAAGACGACGAACGCCATGACGGTCTCCCCCCACTTTTCATGCGGAATACCAATGACGGCCGCTTCCGCAATCCCCGGATGTTGGTAAAGACAATCTTCCACCTCGATCGACGAAACGTTCTCTCCACCCGAAATGATGACATCCTTTTTCCGATCCGTAATGACCGAATAAGGCCCTTCGAGATGCCCACCATCACCCGAATGAAACCAACCATCGACAATGGCTTTTGCCGTCTCTTCCGGCTGATTGTAGTATCCGTCGAATACATGATTCGAGCGCGCCAATAGTTCTCCTCCAGGACTGACGGCCATTCGCACACCCACCCCTGGCACACCTGCGCGTCCGAGTTTTTCCGCTTTGGCCACCGGGTCAAGGTCGTCCCATTCTTGGGGCGCTCGATTCATCGTCAAAAACGGCGACGTCTCGGTCAAACCATAAATCTGAATGAACTCCCACCCGAGCTCCGTTTGCACGCGCTCAATCGTCTTCACGGGCGGCGGAGCACCCGCCACGATGATCCGCATTCTCCCGGCCCCGGGAACTGGTTTGCCCTGGGAACGATACGCCGCCGCAGCATCGAGCACCGTGGCCACGACCGCCGGAGCACCACAAAAAAGCGTGACCTTTTCCGCCTCGATCCGCCGCAATATCTCGGCCCCATCCACTTTGCGCAAAATCACCTGACGCGCACCGAGGGCCGTGAGCGCATAAGGCATTCCCCAACCATTGGCGTGAAATGTCGGGAGCGTGTGCAAATAAGTATCGCGCTCGGAGACGCCCGCATGCAAGGCAAACGTCACTGCATTGAGCCAGCAGCTGCGGTGCGAAAGCTGAACCCCTTTGGGCCTTGCGGTCGTGCCCGACGTATAATTGATCGATACCGTGCGTGCTTCGTCGTCCACTGCATATTTGGGCTGCGCATTTTTTCGCAAAAAGAGTTGTTCATCGGTCGACGCGCCCAACATCAAATGATGCTGCACCGGAATTGCCCGGACCACGGATTCGAGGTCCGGGTCGAAGAGCGCAACGGACGAACCCGAATGTTCGAGGATGTAACGAATTTCGTCGGCGTTCAGACGAAAATTGACGGGGACCAGAATTCGCCCAAAAACACTGACCCCAAAAAGCGAAATGAGAAAGCGCGTCGAGTTTGGAGAAATAATGGCTACACGCGCATTTTCGGGCACGCCGAGGTCGTCCAGGGCCGCAGCCAAACTTCGCGCCATGTCGGCAAATGCCCGATACGTAATGCGTCCGAATCCTCCACCGGGTTGCTGTGGTTCGTCCAGGATCGCTTCTCGATTTCCATGGACGAATTCGGCACGGTGCAGAAAATCAGCAAGCGTGAGCGGAACATGCATGCGAGAGCCTCCTCGAACGGACGAGCACTGACGTTCTCGTCGCCAACTTCATCGTTCAAAATTGAATGACTGGCGCCACCACGTAAAATGAAGGAGTGATCTGGTACGGAGCAATATCGCCGCGATCGGGCGATCGTTCCGTTAATGCCGCTATGGTGGCCGCCGTGCCCCCAGCAACCGCCACGCCGACCGCCGTCCAAAACCACCAGCGTTTGTAGATCGGCCGATCGCCCAACGTCACCATGACCGTGCGTTCTTCGCCGGCTTTGATGATGACCGTCGTTGCATAATCGCTATGCTCGGGATGTTTGGCCAGAATCTTATGGCTGCCTGGCGTTGCCAATGTCTCGAGCGGCGCTTGTCCCAACGGATGGCCGTCGAGCGCCACAGATACGTTTGTCTTGGGCGCTTGGACGACGAGACGACCTACTTTTGCTCGGCTCGAAAGCTGCGCATCGACGACGTAACCACCGCCGCCTGGTAAATCGACATTCGTTTGATAAGGGAAATACCCTTCCGCCTCGATGAGCACCGTGGCTTTGCCAGCCTTGAGGGCCAATGGTTTGTCGAGGGGCGATTTGCCGACGACCGCATCACGTACGAGAATACGAGCACCTTCGACGTCCACTTTGATCGTGAGCTGCGAAATGCGTTTTTGAATGCCCGCAATACGATCCTTCAATCCTGGAACTCGTGCCAAAAGCTCCGGAGGCGCAGACGTACGAAATGCTTCGAGTTTTTCCAGGGCTTCGGGCAGCCGATCAAGGGCTTCCAACGTGCGGCCCAGATTGTAAAGCAACGCCGGCTCGGGCTGCAATGCATACGACTCGTTGTACGCCGTGAGCGCATCGGCATAACGCAACGAATCCATTGCCTTGTCGCCATCGATTTTGCGATCTTTGGCACGCGTAACGATGGCTGGATCGGCACTAGCCGCAGGCGCAACGGGTTCGTCTGCCCAAACCGGAGTGATCCCCATGGGTAACAGAGCCGCAAGCGTTATGGCGAATATCGTGCGTCGAGAATTTCCATTCATAAGGTCAGCTCAAAGATGGTTGGGATCCTGGGCCGGTTTGGGTGGAGGCGCTGGCGCGGGCGCGGGCGCTGGAGCAGGCGCTGGGGCGGGCGCTGGGGCGGGTTCTGGGGCGGGCGCAGGAGCCGTCGTCGATTTCGGGTTTGGCGCGACAACATGGGCGGTCGAGGTGGGTGGAGTTTCGACATTGGGAGCAGGGGCAGGTATGGTAGCTGCAGACGCTGCCGACAATGCCGGTCCTGGCGTGACGGAGATCTTGGGGACTGCAGAATCCGCCGCGACGGGCATGGGTGCTGGTGCCGGAGGCGCGGGAGCAAGTTTGGCGGATAAAACGAGGAGTCCAATCACGACGAGGAGGGTCGCAACTCCCGCGGAGATGAGAGCCAATTTTTTCGGATCATCGGAGCCGCCTGTCGTGACTTTGGGCGACGATCCCGCTTCCCGCACGATGGGGGTGGCCACGTTCGCGAGCGTCGCCGCGGAAACGTTTTTTGTGCCAAACGGAGTTATTGCGGCAACGAACGAGGCGACATCTTGAAAACGCTCTTCCACACGTTTTTCGAGCGCTTTGGAGACTGCCGCCGCCAATTTGGGGGGAACATCGGGCCGAATGTTGCGTAAGTCTTCAGGTGTATCCGCGACGATCGCTGCCAATGTCGCCGTCGACGTATTGGCTCCAAATGGCGCGCGTCCCCCAAGCAATTCATAAAGAACGACCCCGAGCGACCAAATGTCGGAACGACCATCGACGTTTTTCGTGGAACGCACTTGCTCGGGCGACATGTATTGCGGCGTTCCAAAAGCGACCGTCGTCGCCGTTTGGTTCGTTTGCGTATGTTGCGTCGGATCGATGACTTTGGAAATTCCGAAATCGACGACCTTGACGATTCTCCGCGTACCTTCTTGGCTGAGAAATAAATTCGCCGGCTTGATGTCGCGATGCACGACGCCCATTTGATGCGCCTGGCCAATCGCTTCGCAAGCTTGCAAAAGGAAATCGACAGCTTCGGGGTAAGGCAATGGTCCCCGCGCCGCGAGTTCTTGCCCCAAATCCCACCCTTGCAGCAGCTCCATCACCATCATCGGGCTGCCATCGGGCAAACTATCGACATCGTACACGCGCACCACGTGCGTGCCTTGGATCCGCGCAGCCGCTCGCGCCTCACGCTCGAAGCGCGCCACGACATCGGGCATTTGACGAGCTTCGGGCAACAGCAACTTGATCGCCACCAATTGCTCGGTGCGCCGATTTCGCGCTTGCAGCACGACGCCCATACCGCCTTGCCCAAGTACGTTCATGACCTCGTACTTGCCCGCAAGAACGGCTCCTGGCCCAGGAATGGCCTCGGAGTTCAGGGGAACCGGCTGCTCGTTCACGGCTTGACGTTACGAGGATACAGACGTAATGGCAAGCGAAGCGGTTCTCGCTGCGGGGCAACGACGCGCGGAGGTGTTCGTCGCTCCGTATTTCGGCGGGTCGTGGGGGGAAGAACGTGTTGTTCGCCGACAATGAGATAGCCCGGAGGAATGAGCATGTCCGCAAAGCCTGGGGTTTGATCGCGAACACCACTATCACCCGAGCTGCTGCTGCTGCTGCTCATCTCGGTGATGACCCGACCAGCGGTGCCAGCGTCGCCTGTTGGGAGTCCACTCGACGAACTGCTCGGACCGCTCATGCCGCCCATGCCACCCGCGCCGCCAAAGCCGCCTGCGCCGCCTGCCCCGCTCGAACTGCTCGAACCAGTCGGGCCCGTCATGCCGCCCATTCCGCCCATTCCGCCCATGCCGGCCGCCCCCGATGAACTGCTCGGGCCCGTCATTCCGCCCATTCCGCCCATGCCGGCCGCCCCTGACGAACTGCTCGGGCCCGTCATTCCGCCCATGCCGCCCATGCCGCCCATGCCGCCCATTCCGCCCATGCCACCCTTGCCGCCGGTCCCGGCCGAACTGCTCGAACTCCAACTGCCCGAACTGCTCGCGCTGCCCGAACCCGCACTGCTCCTGCCGCCAGCACCGCCGCAACCACC
>DAOMZH010000322.1:0-10436 GCA_035437985.1 Polyangium sp. (in: bacteria)
TCACCACCCCCAACCTCACCACCCCCAGCCAATCCCTTCGCACCTTCACCTCCCGCCGTCACGTGCGCACGAACGACAATGCGCCCCTCGCACTCCTCGCCCATGCGCTCCAGCAGCTCATGCAACAGCACGACCTCTCAGCACGCGAAATCCTCCTCCTCCGCGCCCAATACGAGGCGAGTGCGCTCGGTACGTACGTTCCCGACGTCGCCTTCGACCCAACCGTTCAAACACTCCACGCCTTCGCCGCGAAAATTCGCTCAAATACTACGCACTGGAAGAACTGGAGAAGATCCGTGCAAAATGCCATTCGGACCGCATCCGCCACCAACGAACCGATTCACCTGTCCGCGCTCTTGCGCACGTGTCAGCAACTGCGCGTCACGCCCTTGCGCAATCAGCACGCCGAGGACGCGGATCGTCACACGCTGCAGCTCGCGCAGCGTCTCGGACTGCTCACCGGTCCCGTCGAACTTGCGCGTTATCATGCCAGCCGTTTTACGGAGCTTACAGCCACAGCCTACCCGCAGGCCTCCGCCAAGGTCCTGCAAGTCGCCAACCTTTGGCACTATTGGTTGTGGAGCTTCGACGACCGCACCGATGTCCGCAGTGGGGATCTCGCCATCGATCTACCGCGGCACGAGCGTATCGTCAGCGCGCTCCTCGACCTCCTCGCCAAGCACAACCTTCCCCCAACGCAAGAGGCAGCGGATCCCAATGTGCAACTTCTCCAGCGAATCCTCGAAAACCTGAAGGCCGTCGCGCCGCACCCCTGCGTTCGTCGCTTTCAGCATGCCGTTCGTGAATACCTCGTGCGGGGCTCACTTCCGGGCGCACGCAATTGGGCAGCCGATCATACCCCGAATCCCGAGACGTTTTTGAGCCAGCGGATACACGAGGGAGCTTATGAAACCATTCTCCCCTTCATCGAACTCGCCGTCGGCAGCGCAGCGGACGATGCCGTCGTCACGTCCATCGAGGCGCAACGAATCGCCCGTTTGTCCAACCTGATCGTCGTAGTCAGCAACGATATCTTTTCCTACGAGAAAGAGGTCTTGCGCGAAGGAAACCCCAACAACCTCCTGCACGCAATCATGACCCACGAGCATCTTGACCTTCGCGGCGCCACGCTCCGTGCCATTGCGCTCGTCGAGGAATGGACCGCGGAGCTGCTGACCATTGCGGCACGCGCCAAGACCAATCTGCGCCGGTACATCCGCGGCAATTACACGTGGATCGCGGCGAGTCACCATTGGCACTTCGCAAGTGGCCGCTATGTATCCACCACATCGCCCTTCGCCGAACTGCGGCGGCCATGAAGGTCATCCGCGCTGTCGCGGGACACCGAATCCAACCCAGGATGTGTTTGTCTTGCTCGAACTCCGTGGAATACAAACGAATGACTTCGACGGTAAAAAGAACGTCATCGTCTTGCGCGAGCTCATCGGGGCATATCGTCAACGTTCCGGCCTTGTGGATTTGCGCCGTGACAATGTCTTGGTCTCCCCACAACGTTTGCCATATCAACCGAAATGTCGTGGGCAGGAAAAGGCAAGCGGTAGCGCGAGCGCGGACGGCGGGTCACGTCAAAAGGCGGGCAATGAGCTGGCAATGAGCTGGCACCGGCTGGTTCGCAGTTGGCCCATCAAGGCGCGGGCGATTCTTTCTTCCGCGTTGCGCGGGCGCGAGCGTCACTCCGTAATTTCCGAATCGCGTTTGTCAGTGGCGCAATGAGCCGTTTGCCCTCTTCCACCACCTCGAGCGATGCTCCAGTCGACCGCAATGCAATGGCATGCGTCAACGCCCGCGCCCACAACACCCATTCATCCTCGGCACCACGGCCCATGGCCACCGCAGAAGATTGATCCCCAATCGCCGCTTGATACGCCGCAAACGACGCGTCACTCCGGCTCGCCGCCGATTCCAAATAATCCAGCCACTCCCGCGGCAATTGAATTGCCTGCAGCGTGCTCGCTACTTCCGGATGCCGCAATGCCGTCAAGGTCTTGCGCACTTGCTCATTCTGCTCCGGAATACGGGCATCGATATGATCCAGACCATCCGCATATGCATTGTCGAGCAAGGCATCGACAGCCGCCTCGGCAGGCCCATGACGGCGTAATGCTTCGACCTCGAGATATCGATAAATATGACGATACCAACGATCGACCTCATCGTCATTGACGTCGGATTCAGCCAAAAATGCTGCCCGTTCAGCAATTGCTGCGTTTTTGTCCTCCACCGGCGTCGCGAGGGCTCGGTGCACTGCAGCGCTTTTGGCAATGAACGGGTCGAGAATCGCATCTGGCGCTCCGGTCGACGCGCGACCCTCGAGGTTGTCATGGATTTCGGAAGCTATACGACGTTTCTCGTCACGGGGAACCTGGTCAAGACTGGCCATATGCCCTCCTTTGCACGCAACCTTACGTGGATGAGTACCAAATAGCAAGAAAATGTGAGCGCATCTGCGATGTCCGCGGCATGTGGGCCGTTGGCGCGGAGGGGAACCATTTTTGTCGAGGCATAGGACCATTCGGAGCGGAGCGGCAGTCTTTATGCCCCGGCACATGAGCATTCGGAGCGGAGCGGATGTAATCTTCCTTGCGGACATGAGCCTCGGGCGCGGAGCGGGAGCATTTTTGCCACGGCATAGGAGCGCTTGGCGCAGAGCGGATGCGTTTTTGCCACGACATGTTTGCGCGCGGAGCAAATCGGGGGCGGTTGTGCTGCGCCATAGGAGCATTCGGTCGCAAAGGAGGGCGGTTGTGCCGCGGGAGGCAAGGAGGGCCCCGCCGCCTCCAACGCCGTGAGAATCCCTGCCGCACGTTCCGGCGCCGCAATGAGGCGCGCTGTTTGAGCCCGCGCAGCCGGCGAGTTCTGGGGGTCCGGGGAGTCCGGGGCGGACAAACCTGGATTCGGCTGTCTATCTGATCGACACCTTCTAAATTCCCCGATACTCGACAAAATCGTCCACGAGCATCTGGATCTCGCCCGTCGTTTGCTTGTCCACGGCAATCTCGGTTTTTTTGCGTAATGCGTACGTAATCGAGCGCCATGCGCGTATCAAGCGATGAACGTTTGCCATACCCAACGAAAATGCCTCCTCGAATACGATGGTCTTCGGCGCGCGGGCGCAAAGTCAAGGAGCCCCACGGGACCGCGGCGCACGGAGTATCACGAGCTTTTGCAGGGCAATGCTGGCGATGAACCTGGAAACAGTTGCGCGCAAAAGAAGCGCTTCGCCGAGTTGGGGAAACTCGTTACGAAAATCTCAATTCGACATGCCGATTTCGCAGGCGAAGAGCACGTCGAGCTTGGCTTTGTCGTCTTGTTGCACGATCGTGCAGACGTCTGGACACAGATACACGTGTTTGGCCACGGTGTCCAAGTAAAACGAATTAGGCATGCACGATGCAGCATCCGCCACCCGGGTCAATCCCGTCGGTGCACCCATGCCCATCGCCGTGTATTGCACTTCGACCGTATTCAGATCGACGGTTTGTCCCATCGGCGCCGGAGGAACCGGGAAGTCACACGCGACTTTCGATCCGGCAATGACGCCCTGGGCAATCGCTTGGAACACGGCATCGAACGACGTCGTGTCGCAAATCGGGAATCGCAAACCACCCGTCAAGATACTGAGGGCTTGGTATCCGGTGCCAGGACCAAAGGCGGTCGGGCACATGGCTTCGACGATAGGATCGGCGGGATCGTAAGGTTTGTCCGCAGGATTGTTGTAATCCATCGCAACGATGCTGTAGAACCGGTAATTGCGATCGGCCGCTGTCCCAAAGTGCGTCGGCGACAGATTGAGCAATGCCGCATCCCAACGATCTGCCGCCGTCACCGCAGCCGTCGCATTGTCGTTGTCGTCGATGTTCTGGCCATTGACCATTGCACATGAACCAACACCGTCATCGGTCAGCTCGATGAATGTCTTGAAGGAATCCGGTCGCAACCATTCTTGCCATCCCGTCGGGGCAAAGTTGTTCGCATCTGCCCGGCCAAACGTGTCGAGCGCCAAGCACAGCGAATCGTGGCTCGCGATTTCCTCGCTGTAATGGTAAAACTTGCCGGGATTGTTGACCGGCGTTCCAGGCGGGCTCGCGCATCCTCCCGCAGGAATTCCGGATAGCGGCGCCTCGATGCAAATGCTCTCGTCCGGTACCGCTTTGCCATGTGTACCGATGAGAATGACGCGATAATCAATGCCGCTTTGCTCGATGATTTGCGCGAAATTGACATTGATGTTGTTCTGAACGCCAATGATTTCCTCGCTCATGCTCCCCGAGTTATCAACGATGATGATGATATCGACCGGCTTTTTGGCCAGCGTCGCTTGCGCACTCTGCGCCGCGCACGCACTGTCCGGATCGAGACCTCCGTCATTCGCTCCAGCACCCGAGCTGGGAATGAATCCACCAGCTTCGCCCCCCATCCCGTTTCCGCCTTGCGCGCTCCCGTTACCCCCTTTTTCCGAGCTCGTGCTTGCTGCTCCCCCAGTACCTGCATTGGTGTCCGTTCCGGAACAACCCACGGATGCCAACGTGCCGCCAACCGCCAACGCGCCCAGCAAGCACAAAAAGTTCGTCGCCCTCGTCCGCATAAGACTCCTCCGAATCACTAGGATCAGCCAAATGATCCGCCAGCGCAAGGAAGACCGCGCATGAATTTCGCAACGAGACATTTTTCCTCGCCAGCATGAAGATTCCCCACGATCGTTCGTCCACCTACCCCGCTGGACCGAGCCTCCCGGAGGGGTTTCGGTTGAACATCATTTCTGATTTCTGGTATTGCAAAGGTTACGACGCCGCGAGCGAGATGCATCGTCGAGCGTTTTGTTCGAGCTGGAGGAAACATGCGTACACGATGGGGCGGACTTTTGAGCGTTACGACGGCCTGGACGATCTTTGCTGCATTTGGCTCGATTCTCGGCGCTTGCGGTGGTTCCCCTCCACCACCATCGAGCTCCGCCAAACCCGCCGCTGCCCCGGACAAACCTGCGGCAATCGCGGCTCAGCCACCAAAACTCGCCCCCCTCGAACCTCTGCACGCGTCCGTTCCCACCCACGACTTGCTCTCCTCGATTCGCGAAGCACCGCTCGCGACAAACCCCGTCAACTCCAGCCTAAAAACCGAACTCGCGTCGCTTCCTGAAGGCGGCAAAGGCGACGTGCGAGAAAACTATCGCGCGGTCGCACCAGCGACGGTCATCATTCGCACGCCCACCGGACTCGGCACCGGCGTCATCATCAACCACACCGGCTGGATCCTCACGAACAACCACGTCATCGAAGGCGGCGAACGCGAAGACTTCCGCATCAAAGTCTCGGTCGAGATGGGCAAACTCGACAAATCCGGCGCGATGGAACGTTCCAACAAACTCGTCACCGCGTATGTACACAAAGCTGATCCCGTTCGAGACTTGGCGATCATCAAGCTCGAAGGTTCTTACAAAGACCTGCCTTTCATTCGTCCAGCCCCGGAAGATCCCGCCCCTGGCGAACCCGTTGCCAGCTTAGGACATGCGGGCTCGGGGTTGGTCTGGGCCATCAAGGATGGTGAAGTTGCCGCCGTGGGCAAACTCTCCACGCACCTGTCGCAACTCGTTGGACTCGAATGTGGTCCCGGAGAAGACAGCGACAAACGTTTGTGCGAGCGCAAAAAGCAGATGATGGACGGCCTGAAAAAGGTCCTCGACCATGACAAACCCTTGCAAGTCATTCAGTCGACGTGCCCGAACTGGCCTGGAGACAGCGGTGGTCCTCTCGTCAATCGCGCCAATGCGCTCGTGGGGCTCAACAGTTTTGGTTATGGCAATCAGGACAATCGCTCCACGTTCCACGTGCACATTTCCGAAATCCGGACATTTTTGGCCGAAATTCCCACGCAACCCGCAGATATCGTTCCCGATCCGTGGTTTGACGGGGGCGAAGAGGCCACCGTCGAAGACGCCAATCTCGATGGCCATTACGACGTCTTGCGCACCGAAGGTCGCCAAGGAACGGCGCGATTTTTCGACATCGACCACAATTCCCTGAGCACCGTCACGGGCAAACCCGACGTCTCCACGCTTTATGGAAAACGTTCTTTCGATGCGGAAGTCATTTTCCTCGCGCTGAACAATGCCAGCTACGCTTGGTACGACACCGACAATGACGGCAAATTCGATGTAATGCTTTTCGACGAAGGCAGCACCGGTCGGATGAGCCGCGGCTTTCGCATTCAGAAAAATGGCCGTCTCGGACGCGATGATTCCCTCGGTTCGGGCACACCCATGATTCGCCCGGACCTCATGCCCAAAAAAGACGACGGCGATACGCTCGCACGCCTGGGCACGGTCACGCTCGGCAGTTCCATGGTTGCAATGGGCGAACCCGTCGAACAAACCCTTCCCGATCCGCTCTTGGGCGGGGGACACGACGTCGAGCTTTCCGACTCCGATCGCGACGGGCAAATGGATACGATGGCCACGCGCTCGGTCTACAGCCGCGGATTCGTATTCGACATTGATCAATTGTCGCTCGGTACCGTCACGAAAAACGATGCGGCCCGCGAACTGCTCGAATCGAAATCCGTCGACGCGGAAGCCTCCATCATCGCCCAAGGCACCAAGCTCTGGGTGTATTACGATCGCAATGACGACGGCGTTTTCGATTTGGTCGCTTTCACGCCGCGCATTGGTACGGGCGTGGCCATGGAAGCGTATCGAATCGACAAATCTGGCGCGAAGGTCCCGGCACCCGAATTCATCGGCCGCAAAATCATGCGCCCGAAGCTCTTGGAAAAAGCCCCCAACGCCGCTAAACTCGCCCGTTTTTCCTTACGAACCATGCCTTCATCCGCCATTGCCATCGACGACGCGCTCGGCTCTTTCCCGGATCCGCTGGGGGACGGCGGCGTGTATTTCAGTTATGGCGATCCGTCCCGCTGGAGCAAAGATTTCGGCAACAAGACCGGATGGGACAAAGCCATTCTCGTGTCGGCGGGCTTGATGGCCAGTTCGCTCGTCGTCGATATCGACAAGGACTCGAAGCCCGGAACGCAATCGGCCTCCCAAGCGGCTTCGAGCGGCAAATTCAAAGCGGAGTTCGGATTCGTCCACCGCGATGGCGTCGAATGGACCTATTACGACACCGATCAGGATGGCAAATACGATCTCGTGTTCTTTAATGCCCATCCCAGCAATGGAACGGTCGAACGCGCGTATCGCCTCGACGCGAGCGGCAATGTCTCCATCGATCCTTCTCTCGAAGGCGGCAAGATGGTGCGTCCTTCCGTATTTACGAAAAAGGCCACGGCGGCCCAATTCAAGAAACTCGCCGCGGAACTCTTCCAGTCTCGCGCCATCGAATCTTGAACCAGGCCCGCGAAAGGGAAGACGGACATGGGTAGCACGTCGGAATCGTCAGGACAAACGTTTCCCGAAGGGTTTGGCGTCGTCTGGTCAGTGGACGGAAAACAACCCGAAGGATCGTCGATCTGGCTCGATCGCAGCATGGCTCCCGGTCAAGATTCCCTTTCGCTTTTGGTTTTTCGCGGTACAGGACCTTTTGCCAATCTCGCGCTTGCGGATACCACGACCATTGCGTTGCGGGTTTTCCCGGCGCTCGATGAAATCTGGGCGTTGTTTTTGCTCGCGGAAAAGCGCCGTGGTCGGGTTTTTCCCGCAGCCTGGGAAGCGGTATGTCGTTATGCGGGCGATGTGCGCCAAGGCTTGTGGCCGGATCGGGTGGCCCCGGAACATGCCGTGCAGGCAGTTTATTTGGCCATTGCTCAGCAGCATTTGTTGAACGATCCCCCCAAACGCGATGATTTTCTTTCCGAAGTGCTCGCGTTTTGCCGAGTCGTCGCGGACGAACTCGAACGTGGAGCCCGGCTTTACGACGATGATCTCGTCAAAGGCAAAGCGCAACTCGAACGCTACGTCGCTCTTTTGGCCCAAGACAAATTGCTGTATCAAGAGGACCTCGGGCGCGCGCAAAGGTTTTTTGCGGAACTCAGTGGCGATATGACCCCTGCGGGCGTCAAACGAACCTTGCCGCTCTTGGCCATTACGCGTCCCATTGCCACGCAATTCAAAATGTGGGCACGTATGGATACGAATGCGCCAGAAGGCCGTGGATATCCGTTGCTCTTGATTGCGCAAGACAAAACCATGATCGTGCTGAGCGCCGATCCGGCGAGTCGCGCCAAAGTAGGCAAATTGGCGCCAGGTTTGTCGGCGCGCGAAAAAGAAAAACGTGGTGGCCAAGAATTGCCCTGGTACGACGGGAAAGACCATGGTGGAACCCTGGTCGCCGCACCACGAGAAGGCACGCTCTTATCCCTCGACGAAGTGGTCGATGTTTTGAAAAAAGAACTTCGTTTACGCCCCATTTCAACCGGAGGCGGACGAGGAAAAACCGTGGGCATCGCCATCGGAGCAATGGCGGCCTTGGCGGTCGCGGGTTTGGTCGGGACGAACTTGCAGAAAAAGGATGGGCAGAAAGTCGTACAGAACGTGCAAGTCACCGCGGAATCGGTGGACGAAGGCGAAGGTCCACAAGCTGCCAATGGGGACAAACCACGTGGTAGCAAGGGCGATCCGCTCTCCCCGGCCGAAGTCATCAATCTCATCGATCGTAATGACGGACCACGCTCCATCATTCCGCATGCGCTCATTGCGGGCGTATGTGGATACGAGGGCGAGCACAGGCTACACGCGCCCTGTCGCGACGCGCGCGCCATGCGGGATTTGTTGATTCAGAAATACGGCTACAAACGCGAAAACATCATTTATTTGGTGGACAAACCCGAAGCGGGCGATAGTTCGGACGGTAATCCCACGGCCGAAGGGCTCAAGCTGGCCGTCGAAAAGTTTCGCACGAAGTTTGGCGACAAAGACGAAAGTTCGTTCTTGTTTTATTATTCGGGACACGGGGGCTACATCAAGGGAGCGCGCCAGGATTACGGCGTGCTTCAGCCGGCGGAGTTTTTCGACAAACGCGCCGATTTGCCGAATTCTCACAAAGGTTGGGACATGCAAGAGCTGCTCGGCGACATTCGTAAGGGCGTACCTTCGCGGCACGTCATGCTTTTGCTCGATTGCTGCTACAGCGGCTGGGCCGTCGGGGCCAAAGGCGACGATGAACTCGAAGCGCACGTCGGCTCGTTATGGAAAGAACGCGCCGAAGTCGTGCTCACGGCCGCGAGCAAAGGGCAACGCGCCTGGGAAGACGACCCGGAACAGCGGGCGTGGGCGTGGGGCGGGCATTCCGTCATGACGTCGTTCATTATCGAAGGGCTCGCCGTGGGTTCGTCTGGAACGGCCAATGCCGATGCAAACACGGACCATGTGGTCACGGACGAGGAACTGGCCAAGTTCGTCAAGGAACGCGTGCCTGAATCGGTCCGCGCACAAAAGAATACGAAGCAGACGCCGACGCTGTTTCGCTTCGACGCCTCATTGCCGAAAAGCGGGCGATTTTTATTCGTCCCGCGTTCGGAGCCCTGAATTATTTCGCCAATTCTGCGCGGATGGCCATCACGATTTCATTCGTGTCGAAGCTATCGTTCGGATTGTTCGGATCGTCTCCGGGATAGGTGTTTTGCGACCAATGCCCGACGAGCTTGCCGTCCTTGGAAATGAGGTACTTGTTGAAGTTCCACACCGGCGGGAGAGGTGAAAACGGGCCGGGGTTCACTTGCGCCAGGAGCCATTTCCAAACGGGTTGCGGCTCGAGAGGACCCGTCATGTCGGTATCGATCACGTGATCGATGGCAAATTGCTTGAACGTCAGATTGTAGCTATCGACGCACATGTGAATTTGCTCATCGGTGCCCGCTTGGCTGCCGAAATCATTGCTGAGAAACCCAAGAAGCTCGAAACCTTGACCACTGAAACTATCCTCCAAGACCTGGAGGCCCGCATATTGCGGTGTGTAGCCTCAAGCAGCCGCCGTATTGACGATCAGCGTAACCTTTCCTCGATATTGACACATCGAAACAGGTTCGATGTCATTGATATCGTACGATTTCGCTGACAGTTCATAAAGACTTCCGGGTGCTGCCGGAGGATCGCAGACGAAGGTCATTGGCGCGCCACCGAATCCACCGGCGCCAACACTGACGGACGAAGAACTGCTCACGCTGCTCGAAGAATTCGCTGAACTCGAGCTATTCGCTTGCATTTCTCCGCCCATACCCCCATTTCCGCCGGCTGCGCCGGTAGAATTGGGTGTGGTTTGTCCACCGTCCGTACAGGCAAACGCCCATAAGCCGATGGCGAACGCTGCGCCATGCAGCGCCCACTTAGTCCAAGAACTCATCATTTCACCTCGCTCAGGCCGTATGAAATCGGCCAATACGTGAGCATACACCAAAGCTGGGCTGTGTGGGGCGGAACGTGTCAACCCAAATGAGACAGCGTCTTCGAAAGTTTTATGAGGGCAACG
>DAOMZH010000323.1:0-10433 GCA_035437985.1 Polyangium sp. (in: bacteria)
AGGGGATAATATTTGAGACGCGCGTCAGCGGCCCAAATGGAGGCATTGTTGAAGACGCCGCCGAGATTTGCCAAATGAGCCTGCTCGTGGTTTCCATTCACGAGCATCAAGGACGTCGCATTGGCCATGATCCCGAGGTACTTTTGGCGCATTTCGAGATATGCGGCGTTGCTTTGCGGGGCCTGTTTGCCGTCGACGATCATCTGCTCCGAAAATGGCTTGGCGAGCATTTGATAATCGCTCGGAGGCGCCACACCTTCGACCGCGCGATGGAATGCATACCCGGCGCCATAATTGTTGTCCTTGAAGTTTTGAATGATCTTTTCGATGCTGAAGTCGTCACCGAGCGTGAAATACAGATCCGGCTGGCGATCGCGCACTTGTTCCATGGTCAACGTGAAAAGCTCGGCGTGGAACATTTTGCCGGCACGTTCGGGATGTGTATCGCCCTGAACGCCGAAATGGAATGTGCTTCCTGCGGCGCGTTGTGTGCGAAATGTATGAAGATTGTCCGGCGTATCGCCTAAACCACCGGGCTGGTAATGGACCCGGTAATAATATTTGGTATTTTTGGACAGACCACCGATATCGAAAACCATTGGTTCGCCATTCATCGACGCCACGGCGGAGCTTTGTTGTGGCGAAGCGATTTGCATATTCGTTTCGTCGAGCTGCGTACCGTATTCAATCCACGCCTTGTCTCCCGCAGCGGTGGCGAGAACACTGATCCCAATGCTCGAATCCGTCGGCCGTCCGAGCACCGTATTGAATTGCGAAGCATTGATGATCGGCGGACCGTCCGGGGAGCTTCCGCCCGACCCGCCAGACCCGCCGGTGCCGCCTTGCCCTCCGCCGCTCGAGCTGCTCGAACTGGAACCGCTCGTACTGCTGTTCGTTGGTTCCCCGCAACCAGCCAGTGCCCAGGAAACCGAAACGCAAAGTAACCCAATCGCAACATCCTTCATGATTCCGCCCTTTTCTGTGCAAAGGAATCCTCGTCCACGGCCAATTCGCCGCTGGGCCACCCCACCTTCAAAGGGCTGCTGACTTTTCGAACGCGGAGGTAGTAGGGCCCACCCACGTGGTCAATGACGCATCGACGCCGGACCGCGATGCCGGCGGAGTGTGCGGCTCCTTGCCTGGCGACCGCCAACGTGGGCGAGGGTTTTGCGTTTTCACCGTCCTGCGTCACGCTTGCGGACTTGTGCACTCCATGCATCGTTGCGCACGTGCTTCATGTGCGAGCGAGCATCGTGGCGAGCAAGTTCGGTTCTACGAACCAATCAAGAACCATGGGTAGCGAAGCTCGATCACGCATCCTCGTGCACGCGTGGCCCGTGCAAGTGACATCCGGGGTGGTCCAATCGGTTCCATGGGGAGCAACCATTGCAGCCGGGATTGGGATTTGGGAGCCATTAAAAATGGTGGGCACGACGAAAAAGAATGAATTCACATTTGACCAAGACGCGGTAATCTGTCGGCTCCATGGCTCATTCATTCCTCACCTTGGCCAACGCGCTTTTTCACGCAGCGACGTTCGAACAAGCAGCAACATCGCTCGGCAACGTCATGCTCGACGTCGCCACCGAAGCGCTCGAAGATAGTGAATTTGCCGAAAGGGCTCAGGTCTTGCGCGTGATGGTGCACGTCCGCCCCGACGACGGATACCGCAAACTCACCGTGATCGAACACGGTGCGGACCTCGATGGTCCCGACGAACCCTCCATCTCCTACGTACCTTCCGCGACGGCGTGGCGTTGGGTTGCGAGCCATCGGAGCGCCGTCTCGATCGACGCCGTCATTGGCCGCGTGCAGCCTCACGCTCCCCAAGCAGCCGCACACGTTCAGAAGTCCACAGCGCCATTGCACCCTATGGCGAGTCAGGAAACGCTCGACAGGTTCGTCGGACGCCGCGTTACGCATGTTTGCGCGTTCCCGATACGTATGCCTACGGGCGCCATTCATGGAATGATCGCCATCGAGGCAGACGCCCGAATTGCCATGGGCAAGGATCTCATCTGGATGCTTGCTGGTGACGAACTGCAAGTGCTGGTGGATCTCGCTGCGCCGCATCTCGTGAGCTTGCCGCAGGCGGTGGTATCGAAAACGCCCGTCGACGACTTTTTGCCCGTCGTCGGCAAAACGACTGCGCCGCTCGCCGCGATGCTCCGGGTATTTGCCAAGCAAGAAGAGACGATTCTTTTGAGCGGTCCTACGGGCGCGGGTAAATCTCGTTTGGCGCGGTGGTGCAAGGAGCAATCTGCGCGAAAAAGCGCGCCATTCGAAGTGCTCGATTTGATGACGGTGCCCGAAGAATTGCAGATGGCCGAGATCTTCGGTTGGAAACGCGGGGCCTTTACCGGAGCGGTCAAGGATAGTCCGGGAGCCGTGGGACGTGCCGAAGGTGGTACGCTCTTCATCGACGAAATCGACAAGTTATCGCTCAAGGCGCAGGCGGGGATTTTGCACTTGCTCGAAGAACGTACGTATCGTCCGCTCGGGGAAGGTGGCGCAGAAAAACAGGCCAATGTGCGTTTCGTCGTTGGGACGAATGCGAACTTGCTGCAGGACGTGCAAGCTGGCAAATTCCGCGAAGACCTTTATTATCGCATCAACGTCCTTCCGCTCAAGATTCCGCCCCTCGATGAACGAGCCGATGAAATACCGGCCTGGGCCGATTATATGTTACAACGTCGCCATCGCGAATCATTGCGGGAAGGGCCCGCCATTTTGGTCGAAGCTGCGGGTCGGATGCTTTCCTCGCGACGCTGGCCCGGGAATTTGCGGCAGCTCGACAACGTGGTTCGGCGCGCGTATGCATTGGCCTTGATGAAACATGGGGAATTGACGCGCGAGATCGTCTTGTCGGAAATGGAAATCGAAATGGCGCTCGCGTACGAAGATCCACGCAGTCGCATATCCGTCACGGATGCCATGCGCGAAGCAGCTCGACGCTTTGTCGTGGAAGCTGAGCTCCGTCGCGACGGAAAAACGCTGACCTTGGATCACTCGGACGCATTCAAAGGCCTGGTGCTCGCCGTGGCTGACGAAAAGCTGGGCAATAAAGACGAAGCGTATCGATTGCTGGGCAAGGAAACATTATTGGCCAATCGCAATCACCACAAACCATTTCGTAAGGAAATCGAAAAGCTCCAGGCTCTCTACGAAGTGCTCGGCGAAGCAGAACGATTTCCGTACAAGCATTTGCTCGACTCCTGATGCCCTTGTCTCGATGGCGCTCGAAAAAGCTCGTGCTTGTTGGTTGCAAGCGCTTGCTTGCAGCCGACAAGCGCCGTGCATCGGTGATGGGCAGAGGTCCTCGGTAAACGGGCGCTGTTATCGCGTTTCGGCGTGTTTTTTCCTGATGGCACACCGATTGCTCAATGCCTTGACGAGCGCAACGATGCGCCAAGAAGAACCTCAGTTTGCCAATCATCAGGAGAAAACCATGCGTACCATTCAACTTGCACTTTCTTTCATTCTTCCTCTCGGCCTTTTCGCGTGCACCATCAATCCGGTCGACCCCGGTCCCGATGGCAATGCGGGAAACGGTGGTTCGAGCAGCAGTAGCAGTGGTACAGCGGGCGCCGGTGGTGAGGGCGGAATGCAACAAGGCCCGGCACAAGTGCGGTTCATGAATCCCGACTTCTTCCAATCGGCCGAGCTCCATAGCGCGAATCAAAATGGCGATCCACCGGTGAGCGAGTCACTCGAGCCCACCAAAGGCACGGCGTATCTCGATCGTTCGGCGGGCACCTATAGATTCTTCGCGACGAACGCCGATGGGCCCATTGCCCAGATAGAAAACAACGTGCTCGAGCAGGAAAAACAGTATACCGTGGCGGGTCTTGGGTTGGGTAGTGCGAACCCGATAATCCTCTTCAAGCAAGATGATTACACGAACATCGCGGTCGACCACACGCGCTTCCATTTCATCAACGCGCAGCCGGCCGATTCCAACGTCGAGATGGCAGCGAGTGTTCTTTATCCGAATCCGGATATGACAGAAACGGTGAAGGCCAATTTCAAGGGGAACTACGGCAGCATCAACACCGCAGAGCTCGCGTATGCCACGACCCCGGTTCATTTGGAAGTGACGTGGCCATTGCCGAACGATCCAGCCAGGAAGGTCTTTATCACCTGGAACATCGCCTCGTTCGTTCAGCAAAACAAAGATTCGGCTGTCGACGTTTACCTGAGCTTCACCGGGCAATGCGACGTCATGCTGCCAGACTTCGATACGTGCAATCCGCTCTTCATTGCTCAAGGCGTGAGCGGTTCGACGGGGGGCGCGATTCTCGTGTCCAAAGCCAACACGCCGTGATCGGCAACAATTCAGCGCGCCGTAAGAGCGTGTTTATCAGGCTCTAAGAGGGTGTCTACCAGGATTTCACCGCGGATCATGCGAGCCCTGGGAGCGGTTTGATTTTACGGCGTTTGCGGCGGGGACCCCGCTGTTTGAGCCCGCGCAGCGGGCGAGTTCGGGGTGCCGCGACGCCGTAAAATCGAACCCTCCCGGGGCGGACAAACCCAGATTTGGACGGATATCCTGTTGGACACGCTCTAAGAAGCCGCTTGCATGAAGGTGGCGAGCCCCGCGAAGCGAACGCTTCAATCTCGGGTGCTCGCCCCTCGTCCGCGCTTCGTACTTTTCGATTGCCCGCAACAGGGCAATTGCCGTACGATTCTACATTGGCCTGCACAGGAGTCTCCCCTTGAAACACCACTTTACTTCCTTTCGCATGTTGGCCCTTTTTTTCGTCGGCACCGTCGGATGCTCGGACGCCGACGTACCGCTCGAGGCGGTCGGGCAATTCGATCCCGGTACGTTCGAGATTTGCCTCATCAACACCAATTGCGAGGGTAAGAATCTCATCGGGGCTATCTACGCCTACAAGGTGACCAATGCGGATGGAACGATCAATTACGTTGACAGCTACGAATACTGGAAAATCAATCCGGCTGCGATGGGTTGCTCGAGTACGGCTACCGACACGGGCACGTATGAAACTTGCAATCTCGCCGGTAAGACAATCAAGCCCTCGAGTATCGATTATTCCGGCAGGTTTACCGATTGGAAAAAAGCCTATTCGATGACGATCGACAACTCCATCTACCTGCGGGCAACCTATGTCGCGCATTCAGGGGCCAACGATTTCAACTGCAGCAAGCAAGGAGGAGGCTCGGTGGCGTGCACCTACAGCCCCTCCACAGCGAACGCCACGACGAATATTTCACCCTTTGAGCTTGGTACGTATTCCGTGGGAAACAAATTCGTGGTAACCGCGAAAAATGCCAATAACGAGCTTGTCGAGACGTGGTACATGGATGCATTCTTCAACCAGAAAAACATCCCGAGCGCGGGCGTTTCTTTTGGGACCTCCTCGCCTTGCGGCCTCTTCGACTGCAATTCTTGCGGAACCGGCAACTGCACAAGAAGTCCCACGTCCAAGATTCAAGTCGACGTCAGCTACGTGAAGTGTACCAACGCTCCAACGGATACAAAAGGCTGCGGATGAATCATTTCCATCGTTGCTCGACGAAAGCCCACGCTTCGTCGACGGACAACACATCCATACGATATCGCCAATGCCGTTCGGGAATCGCATTCCGAAGCTCGATCATCGCCGGCATCAACTCCGCCGCCGCATCCGCCCTCCGTAGGGCAAGCAATCCCAGCATCTGAATGCCTGCACCTGAAACCGGAATCTCGGTCGCCGCATGAGCCAATGCATCCCATTCTTCCGTCGACGTCCCGGTCGCGGCAATGGCCAGCGTCCGCGCAAATAACGCACCCCACGTGTTGTCCAACATCGTCCATCGCTGCTCGGTTCGTCGCGCAAGTACGACCATCCGTTCCATGTCCCCACGTCGCCATGCAATGGCCGCCTCGGTCAAACCCACGAGCGCTTCCAAATCGACGACACCCGTCTGCGCTGCAAGATCGACGAGCTCTTCGTCCACGTCGAGCAAATCACCTCGACGATACCGAGCCATTCGCATCAGCCATTCGGCTCGAGCTTCATAATACACATGTCGGCATTCCGCAGAAAGCCGGCGCGCCTCGTCCGCAACGACCACCGCTTCGTCGAAACGAAATGCTTCGATGAGCGCCGAAGCACAATTCAAATTGGTCGCGACACGCTCGGTCGTCCATGGCTCGCCAATCGCCGCTTTTGCGTGAAGCTCGGCCGCTTCGTCAAAGCGCCCTTCACGATAACGAAGGCGCCCCAACCACCCGGAAAAACGTGCCTGTGCTCGTTCTCCCGCATGGCGTGCCCATACCTCCGCTTCCGCAAGGACCGATTGCTCACGCTCGAACGAACAGCGCCGGGCCGATTGCACACGCACTTGCTGCCTGGCGCGTTCGAGGTCCAGATTCAAAAAGGGTGTTATTCCGTCGACCAGCGAAATGGCGCGATCTCCACCGATCGTACGCATTGCGAGCGCCGCGCGCACGAGCTGTTCGAGCGCCTCCGTTTCCGCCGTCGAATGCGCCACGCGGCACAATTCGTAAAGCACGGAGTCGAGCGCTCTGGGCGACCCGTCCGCGATCGCCAATTCCACGAGCCATCCGAGTATACGACTTTCCCCCCGATTGAACATTTGGAGCTTCGGACCGCCTTCGGCGTCCTTCGCGCCAAACCCCCCACCGCTGCCTTGCGCAGCGCCTTGGCGTGCAGCCCAAAGTCCCTCCAATAAAAGCGCCGTTGCTCGACCAAGCCATCCTTGAAGCACGAGCGGCTCGGCCAAAGCAAGCGTCTCAGCAACGATTTCAATCGGATCCGCCTGCGCGCGTTCGATCTGCGCGGCAATCCGATCGAGCGCTTCACGACTCAGCATCCATTGGTGACCGACTTTTTGCGCCAAACCAGCTCGTTCCCACGATGCCAATTTACCAAAAATACGCGACGGCAGTCCTTGTGAACGAGCACAAAGCTCGTGTGCTGCATCTTCACGCAAATGAAAAATGCGATCCGGGCCGACGAACAAATCCCGCAATCGAGCCTCGGGCCAAAGCGCGAGCACCACGACGTCGTCGCGCGCCAACGTTGTCTCTTCTTCGATCGTGTCGACCACGCGAATCACCGAACCGAACGATCGCGCGCGCTCCAAGGCCGATCGGGAATGCCGATCGAGGCCCGCTTCATCATCCGCGAGAATGACGCGCCCCGCATTGAGCATTTCGGCGAGTGCCCGATCGACTGCAGCAGGGTCGGGTTTTCGTTGTTTTGGTTCGTCGGACACATCCATTACATTCACGAGGCTGGAAAAAGGGCGCTTGCCAGGCACCGTCCATACGGCCCCAAGCCCCATATCCGCGAGCACAGCAGCGACTTCTTGCAACGTGTGCGTTCGCCCCGTTCCACGCATTCCTGCTAGATCCACCGAACGCTTTTCTCGCGCTGCCGCTACGAGCGCGTCCACTGCCGAGCGATCCCCGCGAAATGTCCCTCGGTGTACGGTTCGATCCCGGAGCCGATCGATCAATTCGCTTGCGGATTGCGGCCGTTCCTTAGGCGTACGCGCAAGCAAGGAGTCAATGGCATTTGCAATGGCGACGGGTACGTCTGGAGCGATGTCGGCCAGGCGCGGCGGAGCCACGGTGAGACGCAAACGCATCAGCGTTTGGAAATCGTCTGTCTCATGCGGCAAATGGCCGGAAAGCGCCTCGTAAAGCATGACGCCAAGGGCATAAAGGTCGGTCGCGGGGGTGATGGTTTCCCCCACGATTTGTTCGGGCGCGAGGTAGCCTGGGGTTCCCCGTATATGACCGTCGTCCCTCGAATCCCGCACGAGCGATGGACCAAGGGACAAACCGAAGTCGAGCAGCGTTGGGTGGCCATGTTCGTCGACGAGCACATTGCCTGGTTTGATATCGCGATGTACGACGCCCGCGGCGTGCACGCGATCGAGCGTTTCGAGCAAGGCAAGCGTCGTTGTCGCAATGCTCGACCAGCTTCGATTGGCTGCGGCAGGGAAAGGCGATCCCGCGACGCGTTCCATAACGAGAAATGGCTGTCCGTCATCGATACCTTCGTCGAGCATTTGCACCACGCCTGGGATTCGCAAAAGCCGCAGCGCGGACACTTCCCGTCGTACGCGTGCAGGTTCCCCACCCAGTTTGTACATTTGGGGCTTCGGATCGCCTTCGGCGTCCTTCGCTCCAAACCCCGCATCGGACCGAAGCAATTTTATCGCGACGAGCGCGTGGGTGAGCGTATCGCTGGCTTCCCACACTTCGCCATGTCCGCCACGACCGATGACGTTACGAAGAACATATCTGCCCGCAATGCAGCGCGAGGTTTCAACGGAAGGCGGCACGAAGCGACCCTATACCACGTGGCTCGCAGGGGACAAATGATATGCGACGCGAATGAATTTGGCATTGTGATTGCATCCCCCTCGACACTGGGCGGGGCATCGCGATACGATGTTCGATCGGCCCTTCAAAACTCGATTGCAACAAGGAAAAACCAATGCGCACGCGCTCGTTTTCTTTCTTCATCTCCTTGGCCTTGGTCGTCGTCGGATGTAGCGACGAGGTTCCGTACAGTTCGTCGCTTGCCGACTGCGACGCCAAAGATCCCTTTCCTTTACAGGCGGGGGAAAATATCGAAGCAGATTCTTGCTTTCGATTAACCCGTGACGAGTTTTCGTTTCCGAACTATTCGGGTGGCCCGATGCTGTCGGCCAAAGAAATGGTGGAGGTCTTTGGTTCGGGCGTATGTTCGAGACACTTGGTCACGTGCAGCATGCACGATGAAATGGCCGGCTATTGCACGGCCGACTGTGTCCTCACGCCTCAGGCGCGGCGACACATCGACGAATACGACGTCGCCATGAAGGGCGGTCTTTGCGACGGATTGTCCGCCATGAGTCAGCTCATGCACATCGGGTATGTCGAGGCCCAAGACTTTGGCAGCTCGTCGGCGTATGGTTTGTCCGAGAATGACAAGCTCCAGCGTGAAATCGCCCGGTGGTGGACGACGCAAATTCCCGTTCAACAACGCCGCGTCTACAAGGAACTGACGCCGGCGGACGCGTTGAAATACCTCGACCGCTTGTGGCACTACAAGGTCATGGCGACGTTGTGGATTCATTACTTCGTGGAGGACCACACGGCTGCGCATGCCATCACGCCATATGCCATCACGGCCGACGAAGGCGGCAATCGGCGCCTATACGTTTATGACAGCAATGACCCGAATGGGGTGCACTTCGTCGAGATCGACCCGACGGAAACGACGTGGAAGTACAAGCTGACCAATGGCGCGTTCGCGGGCACGGAGTATTCGCCGAGTGGCTTTGCCGAAATGCGGTTCGTCCCTGACGCGGATCGGACGGATCGGTATTGTTGGTTCTGCGAGGAATCTTTTGCAGATGACGTGCAAGATCACGTGATCCTGGGTGGCGATATGCTGGCTCGGCTGGAAGACCAAAGTCACAATGTGATTGTCGAAAAAAGCGCGAATGGGGTGTGGAATTCGACCAATGCCGAACTGCAGTTCCTCTTGACGAACCTCGACGATCGACCATTGCCCAGCATCGTGCATGAAGTCCACGCGCCATACCTGATCACGTTCACGGGTGCACCAACCGGCGGAGAGCCAGGGCGTTTTCTGGTGTCGTCACCTGGCGGCACCATCGGCGTTGAAGGAATTCACCTCCAGCCGGACAAAAATGGTTTGGCCACGGTGCATCCCGACACCAACGAGATCGAATACGAAGCGAGCGGCACGGAAGAAGCGACGCTGCACATCACGGCACATCACGACGCTGCGGATTACGAATTTACCCTCACGATCCTGGCGCAAAATGGGCACAAGATGCGGTTCAAGAATGACGAACTCGCAGAAGTTATCGTCGTCGACCTCGAAGCCGCCGATCCGAACTACGACGTGACGATCGGCATCGAGCGGCACATGTTGGATCAACGAGAGGCAGCGACGTTCACGCACGTGGCCCACGGCCAGAGCGTCGAATACACGATCAGATATGGCGACTTCATGCACGGTATTTCGGTGGATGTCGACATCGACAAGGATGGAGTCAATTTCACGGAAACGTGGATGCCACAGATTCTGCCATAGAAGCGTCATTCGGTTTGTTCGATCGTTGTGATGTGCAGGTCGCGCGTTGCCGTGAGCGGCTCGATTCGCGCAAAACGTGACGCCCTCTCAACCACTTCGGCACTCCGGTCTTGAACTGCCGCGACGTTACGCGTATCCTGCCTCCGCACCCGCATGCGCATATATGTCCCTTCGCATGTTCCGTCGCCGCCCACGCCTTCGCTTCCCCACGGCGTGCACCTGATCCCCTTGCAAACACGACGTTTCCTTCGATCCGCACTTTTGTCCCCAAGGTAAGTGGATCCGATGATCCGCTTACCTCTCCGCAAACTTGACGATCGTGGCTTTCGCCGGGGATCG
>DAOMZH010000324.1:0-7948 GCA_035437985.1 Polyangium sp. (in: bacteria)
GACTCGGCTCTGTCCGTCGTGGAAAGCTACCTGCAGAGGTGGAAAATTGAACGGAGGAGAAACGGATGCGCGCAAGACGTTTACGGTGGATTCGCCCATTCCTTATGCGCTCGGGGATTTACGCGTGCGGCTCGAAGAAGACAATACGGGCATGAAAAAGGGGGCGCGGGACAAAGACATCAAAGGCGACTGGCATGACAAACTGACGCGATTTTTGGCGCGGCTCGATGCGAAATGTGAAGATCGGCGTTATGGGTTTTTGTTCCGCGCGCCAGCGTCGGCGATGCAATACGATTGGCTGCCGAAGCAAATTCGCCGCTTGTTGGGATCGGGCAAAGGTTCCCCAGGCATTAAAATCGTGGACTTTTCCGAAGTGCCCGCGGATGTATTGCCGGTGGTCGTGGGTGTATTGGCGCGCTTGTTGTATGACGTGCAATTCTGGATGGATCCGCGAGCGCGTACGCCGGTGACGATTGTGTGCGACGAGGCGCATTTGTATTTGCCCGTGCGGGAAATGGCGGAAACGGCCGAGCGCAAAGCGCTCGATGCGTTCGAGGCGGTGGCGACAGAGGGGCGCAAATATGGGGTATCGCTGCTCGTCGTGAGTCAACGGCCGCATGATGTGAGTCGAACGATATTGAGTCAATGCAACAACTTCATGGTTTTGCGATTGACGAACGATCAGGATCAAAACGTGGTGCGGCGATTGATGCCGGATTCGATGGCGGGGATCACGGAAGTATTGCCGCTGATGGATGTGGGCGAAGCGTTGTTGCTCGGCGATGCGGTGCTTTTGCCGACGCGGGTGCGTTTGGATCCGCCGAAGACGAAGCCGAATAGCGCGACGCGGAGTTTTTGGTCGGAATGGGCGACGCGAGCTCCAGATGGCGATGCTTTGGCGCAAGCGGTGGAAACGTTGCGGCGACAAACGCGGCCGTTGTGAGCGGAGCGAATTGCGTCCGATTAGATGCTCATCCCAGAAGTCCGTGCGACTTCGTCGGTACAAGAGCAAACCGCGGATGAACATCTAGAAGCGTGATGGTGCGTGTTTCGGAACGACAAACGAGCTAGCCCAAAAAGGACCAGCTCGTTGGGACAGGACGATCAGGGAACGGTC
Source organism: Polyangium sp. (in: bacteria) (assembly GCA_035437985.1). Taxonomy (GTDB): domain Bacteria; phylum Myxococcota_A; class Polyangia; order Polyangiales; family Polyangiaceae; genus Polyangium. The sequence goes on from DAOMZH010000324.1 coordinate 1,118, forward strand.
AAGACCGGCATATCGGCGAATTCGAAGCTCAGGTTGGCATTGGAACCAGCTCCGGTGTCCGAGCCAATGTCGCAATACGTCCAGTTCAAGCCGAAATCGAGGCTGAATCGGTACACGTAGCGGTAGGAGCCGGGCGTCATGGGCGCGACGAGGGTGGCTTGATATTCGTCATTGTCGTTGAAGGTCCCCGTTTGCACGTTGAACGTCGCGCTCGTCCAGGTCCAGCCGTTCTCGTATTGCGGATTGGCGGTGGGAGGACCAAATCCGAGTTGCGCGAAAACATTGGGCTGGGCGCCAGGATTGATGGTCAGGGCGCCCTCGTAAATGCGACCGTACACCGGTGGTGACGTCATGCCTGCAGGGAGCGAGAGCGAAGGCGGCGATTGCACGTTGCAATAATCCGCTTCGAAGTTAATACCGGATTCGTTATAGGCTCCATTGCAACCGCAGGTAACTCGAGAACTCGCGGAGTTACGCGGTGTCACCGCACCGACGGCCAAATCGAGGCTGTTGTTGTTCGTATCGGTGCAACCATTCGAACCGCGGACAACCGCAGTCGTAGCGTTGCTCGGACCAGGTGCGGTAGCGGTTTCGGAGCAGTTGGTGCCCGTGCCATATCCCACGAGGTCGGACATGACGAGACTCGTCGGACAAGCCCCCGAAAGCGCGGTAATGCTGCCAATAACCGCGACCTTGCCAGCACCGCCCGCGATGTTCAAAGCATTCGTCGTCTCGGGAGTCGGCAAGGTCATGCCCGTCGCGCCAGTGGCGAGGCCCACGAGGTAATACCCTCCAGGAGCGATCGATCCAGACAAACCTATCACGGTCCAGGTGGTTCCTGTGGTCGCAGCGTATTGAACGGACCAACCGGTGAGGTTGATGGTCACGCTGCCGCGATTGTGCAGTTCGATGAAATCGCGATTGTAGGTCGCCCCCGTATTGCCACCGTTGCCGTAGATCTGGCTGATGACGATCGGGCCACCTCCACAAAGATTCGGGCTTGTCGTGGTAAAACCATTGGCCATGTCGAACTGCGACGCCAACGGCAAACCATTGGCTCCCGCGGCTGCCGTCGTCACACGAATCTTGTGGTTGCGATTGACGAGCAATCCAGGGGCCGCCGTGAGGGTCACTGTCTTGTTGTCCGGAGACATCATCGCCCCGGAGAACGCAATGCACGAAGCGAAGTTGTCCAGAGAAACCTGAATGCTCCCGATGCACGCGCCGGCCGTGGAATTGGCCGTCAACGTGCCAGGGGTCATCGCTGCCGAGAACGTAACGGCAATGGAATTGCTGGCGACCGGTGTCGCGTTGTTCGCTGGGGTTGTCGAAACGACCATCGGCGGATTGCTACACGTCGGCGTGTTGTCGCAAAGATTGCCGCCATTTTCGTTGCACGTCGACCCCAGCGGCGCGCTCGGCTTGGACGGCGTACCGTTGGTGCAAATGTCGTTCGTGCATTGGTTGTTGTCGAAGGGCAGGTCCGTATTGTCGGCGCCGACCACCACGCCACCCGAGCCGTCGCATTGATTCTGCCGACAATCACCGGCTGTTTGCGACATGATGGGCGTGCCGCTGGGCGTATAGTTGAAGCCGCACGTATTTGCGGCACACGTCCGGGTTTGGCATTCCGTATCCACGCCCGCGCATTGTGTAGCCACGTTGCACTGCACGCACGCCCCTGCGCCGTCGCAATACGAACCGGTACCTTGCGAGCAAGTCGAATTGATGGCGAGCGGCGGATTCGACGGCACTCCAGCTGTGCACACGTCGCTCGTGCATTGGTTGTTGTCGTTGGGCAAATCCGCATTGTCGATGGCCGACACGACCATCCCCGAGCCATTACATTGGTTTTGCTGGCAATCACCCGGCGTTTGCGAAGAAACCGGCGTTCCCACCGGCGCATACGAGAATCCGCACATCCCCGCCGTGCATGTCCGGGTTTGGCATTCCGTATCCGTTCCCGCGCATTGCGTCGCCGCATTACACTGCACGCACGTACCGGCCCCGTTGCAATAAGTGCCTCCATTGTCCGAGCACGCCGAATTGGTCGCGAGCGGCGGATTCGACGGCACGCCATTCGTACAGATGTCGAGCGTGCATTGGCTGTTGTCGTTCGGTAGGTCCGCGTTGTCATTGACCGTGACGACCGTGCCCATGCCATCGCATTGGTTTTTCTTGCAATCACCCGCCGTTTGCGAAGAAACCGGCGTGCCGTTCATGGCATAGTTGAATCCGCACACGCCCATCGTACACGTTCGGGTTTGGCATTCCGTATCTTGACCCGGACACTCCGAGGCGGCGACACATTGCACACACGCCCCTGCCCCATTGCACAGCGAACCGCCCTGATTACACGCCGTTCCAGGGGCCGTCGGAGGATTCGACGGCGTACCCGCCGTGCAAACATCGCTCGTGCATTGATTGTTGTCGACCGGCACGTCCGTATTGTCATTAACGATGACGACCGTCCCCATCCCATTGCATTGGTTTTGCTTGCAATCGCCCGCCGTTTGCGAAGAAACCGGCGTGCCGTTCGTCGTATAATTGAACCCACACACATGCGCCGTGCATGTCCGGGTTTGGCACTCCGTATCCGTTCCCGCGCATTGCGTTGCCGTGTTACACCCTACGCACACGCCCGTTCCATCACAAAACAAGCCCCCATTTTGGCTACACGTCGAATTGATCGTCGATGGCGGATTCGACGGCACCCCATTCGTGCAGACATCCCCCGTGCATTGGTTGTTATCGTTCGGCAAATCCGTATTGTCATTGACCGTGACGACCGTTCCCATCCCATTGCATTGGTTTTTCTTGCAATCACCCGCCGTTTGCGACATGACCGGCGTTCCGCTCGTCGCGTAGTTGAACCCGCACACCCCCATCGAGCATGTCCGAGTTTGGCACTCTGTATCCATTCCCGGACAATCGGTCGCCGCGAGACACCCCACGCATTGCCCCGTCGTATTACAAAGCCCGTTCGTCCCGCACATCGTCCCGCTCATCACCGGCGGATTCGACGGCGTGCCATTCGAGCACACATCGGTCGTACACGTGTTTCCGTCCACGGGAACATCGGCGTTGTCATTGACAGTCACCGTGTTGCCCATGCCGTCGCATTGATTCTTCTTGCAGTCGCCCGTAGTTTGTGACGTAGTCGGCGTTCCCGCTGCGGTATTGGAGAAACCGCACATCCCGGACGAACACGTCCGCACGCGGCATTCGGTGTCTTGTCCCGCGCACGTCGACGCGACCAAACACTGCACGCATGCACCAGCTCCGTCGCACAACGTGCCGCCGTTTTGATTACACGTGGTCCCTGAAGTCGTCGGTGGATTCGATGGCGTTCCAGCCGAGCACAGATCGTTTGTGCACGTATTGTTGTCATTGGGCACATCCGTGGCACTCGGAACGCTCACGGAGTTACCTTGGCCGTCGCATTGATTGACGTGACAATCGCCCGCCATCGGGTCCGAATCGAACGTCCCCATGGGCGCAAAGGTCACTCCACACATGTTCATGTTGCACGTGCGCGTGTGACACGTCGTGTCCGTACCTGCGCAGTCCGTTGCGGCGTTGCACCCTACACATGCGCCAGCGCCGTTGCACACCATGTTCATGTTGGCGCCACACGTTGCACCAGATGTGAGCGGTGGATTCGAGGCGACGCCGTTCGTGCAAACGTTTGACGTGCAATCATTCATGTCGTCACGCACGTCGTTATCATCGACGACGTTCATCACTTGCCCAGCACCGTCACATTGATCGACGTGGCAGTCACCGATCGTTTGTGCAGCAATGATCGTTCCGGACGGTACGAAGTCCATCCCGCAAAAGCCGCTCGTACACGTCGCGACCATGCATGGATTCGTTACACCTGGACAATCGTTCGGCGTCGTGCAGACGATTCCGCTGCCTCCAGCGCCGCCCATGCCTCCACCAGCGCCTCCGGCCCCGCCGTTGCCTCCTGCGCCCCCCGCGCCAGCCGTTCCACCTGCGCCCGCGGAGCCACCATTGCCGGCGGAGCCACCGTTGCCCGTGCTCCCGCCAAACCCGCCCGTTCCCGCGCTGCCTCCAGCTCCGCCCTTGCCCGCACTCCCGCCAGATCCGGCCATGCCTCCCGCACCACCAACGTCGCCGCTGCTGCTGCTCGAACTGTTTTTCCCGCCAGACCCCGAGCTACTGCTGCTCGACGTCTGCGTCGGTTCGTCACTACATCCCACGCCACTGAACCCAATCGTGGCGACAACCAACGTAATTCCAAGAGTCTTGCGCATGCCCGTTTCCTCGACTGGTGGTCAGATGGAGGGTGTTCAGCGGGCCATGTTGCCAGATCCGAATCTTCTTCGGGATGTAGTTTGTCACCTCCGTGCGTATTTTTACGAGCGACGCATCGGATTTCTCTCCGAGGTGTATTTCACGCCAGCGCCTCGGGTTCGTCTCGGTATTTGGCGCGAATTTCTTCGTAGCGGCGGGCATATGATTTCGCCTCCACCTTGCGCCCCATTTCATTCATCAATTGCGCCAGATTGTGCAAAATGGGTTCGAGCTCCTGCGCTTCCGGACCCAGGCGTGATTCCACGACCCCCAATGCCCGGCGCAAGAGTTTTTCGGCTTTCGCATATTTTTTCAAACCGTAATGACCCGACGACAAACCAGCCATCACCGCCGCCAAAAACCCTGGATCCACGAGCGCTTCTTTTTGCAGTTTGTCCAAAATGGGTTCGGCGAAGGTGATCACCTCTTTGAATTTTCGCTGCGCATTCAGCGCCGTCAGCGTATTGTTGAATGCCTTGAACAGCGTATCGAGCTCGGTTTGATGATACGGGAGCAAAATCTTCACCGCCCGGCGCAAATGCGACTCGGCCAAATCCGGTTGTTCAAAGCCGAGCTGCATTAGGCCCAGCATCACCAGCGTTTGCGCGACCTCGGGCGTTTCTCCCTCGGTTCCGCCTTTCATCAACAACGCTTTTTCGAGCGTATCGATAGCTCGCGAGTGATCCTCTTCCACAGCCGCAATCGCCCCGCGACTCGTCATCGACGATGCCGTCAATCGCCCATCCGCCTGCAATGCTTCGAGCCCCGCAATCGACTGGTCCACCAATTCCTTCGCCTCGCTCGCACCCCCACGTAGCATTCTCGTCACGCCCACGTGATTGCGACAATACGCCACCAGCTGATTGTCTTCGCCCAAAATACGACTCCGAATATCGAGCGCTTTTTGGAAATGCGTTTCGGCTTCCTCGAGGAGCCTTGCTGATTGCTCGGCCATTCCCAAAATTACGCAGATACTGGCAATCTCGAGTTCGTCCGCATCGGGGGCTGTTTCGGCGAGCGTCAAACTGCGCCGCAAATGCTCGAGCGCCTGCTGCACCGCATCGATCCGCGTTTCGACGAATCCAATTGCTTTTAACGTATCAGCCGCAACCAGCCGCTCGTCGGTTGCAGGTTCCGCGGGAATGGCTGATTTCGCCCGTTCGAGCAAAGATCGCGTTTCGTCTCGACGATCGAGCGCAATGGATACGGCTGCCAGCCACGCCCGAGCTTGGGCCGTGAGCAGATGGTTCGACCCATGCAACTCGCTACGATCCGCCAGAGTATCCGCGAATGCATCCCACGCGTCTTGGTACCGGAGCTGCTCGAAAGCACATTGACCGATGACGAACGACGCTTCTGCGCCGAGGTCTTGGCGGTTTTCCCGTTGGGCATCTTGCCGAATTTGCCGGGCCAAACTTTCCGCTTCGGCGAACCGAGCATGCAAGACGAAGGTTTTGAGGTTTTGTCGGGCGTTTTCGGGGGTCATGGGATGTTGGGTGCGAGCGTAGTACATTCTGGCGATAGGTGGTAGGGCCTTGTGCACACGCACGAGAAGGTAAAACCGGAGTTCGGCTTGGTGCACGTTTCTTTTTCGTTGCAATCGCTCGAAGTTGGGGCATCATGGGGTTAAATGGCCGACAGCGACTTTGCGTCACCGACCGCGACGCTACGTGTCCGCATCGAAGAGAACATGGTGTTCATTCGTGTCGCGGGTTCGATGACGCTTGCTGATTTCATGGCGCTTTCCGAGATCTACCAGCAGCTACGACGTGAGCGAGGGCGATTTTTTGCGCTCTTCGATGCCACGCGAATGGACGGCATCGATCGCGAAGCACGTCGAGCTCTGGGGAACAAGAAACAACTGACCGACATTCTCCCCGCAGTTACCGCCATTTTTGGAGCCTCGTTCGCAGTTCGGACGATTGGAAATATGATCGACCGGGCCAGAACAGGTCTTGGACGAACCACGACAGTCCGTCGATTTTTCGATACCGAAGCGCAAGCCCGCGCCTATATCGCCCAAGAACGCGCGCGGCTCGTCAATACTCGTTGAATTACGATTTCCTCGTCCTTATCCCTTCCGCCCCTCGCTTCCCGCGGCCCAAAGTCTGCGCCTATGACCATTTGCGTTTTTTCGCGCAAGCGTCAAGGCTTGTTTTGCGTGACAGACGCAAGGTTTGTCGACGACATCGGTTTGGAAAGACAATGCGCGAAACACGCACAAATAGACGCTGAAAACGCCCAATTTGTGGCACACCATTTGCTTCCGATGTTTCGTCAAAAGGTTCGTCGAAAAATCACTTCGAGTTCGTCTTGACATTCGTTTTTCGCGGCGTAGGGTTCGTCAATCAGGACGTAGGCACCTACGAGGCATCGAATCATGACTGGCGGCAAGTTTTTCACGTGTCTGGCTTTTGCGGCATTTCTCAGCGTGGCCACGACAAATCCTGCGCGAGGACAAACCAAGTCTCCTTCAGCTGCATCCAATGCAGCGTTAGCATCAGCGTCAGC
>DAOMZH010000324.1:8048-10424 GCA_035437985.1 Polyangium sp. (in: bacteria)
AGCATCAGCGTCAGCGTCAGGGTCTGCGTTTGTGCCCGACGAAAAACTCGTTGCGCGTTACGACGAGGCGTCGCGGCTGATGCAGACGAACAAACCGGTCCTGGCGTGTCCGATGCTCGAGGACATCGTTACGGGGGCTCCGCAATATTCGGCAGCAAAACAAGCGCTCGCGGATTGTTACGAGCTTTCTGGGAAGCTCCTGAGTGCTGCGCGTCTTTACGAAGGAATCGAGAAAGAAGCAGCGGAAACGCATCAGGAGGTCTTGCAAAAGGTTGCAGCGGACAAACGTCGAGCGTTGGCGCCGCGGATGTCGCATTTGCGGATTGTCGTGCCGCAATCGTTGCAAAAGGCCAAGGCGCTCGTGATTGTGCAGGATGGCGAAAAACTCGCTCGCGAGCAATGGGGTGAGGCATTGCCCGCGGATCGAGGTGCGCACGCGATCGAAGCGTTCATCATGGGCGAGAGCGTGTGGAAAAAAGTGGCCGATGTTTGGCAGGAGGGAGCGACGCTCGAAGTGGTCGTGGACGTGCATCTGCCGTTTTTGGAGCCGAAGCAGTTTGGCGGCGAGAGGCGGCGAGCCGATTCGCCGAATGTCGGGCGTGCGGTAGGAATCACGATTGGCGCGTTTGGCGCGGCTGGTTTGGGCATGGGCGCTGTGTTTGGCGGGCTCATGCTGTCGAAGAAAAACGAGAGCGAATCAGGGCCTTGTGATTCGAACGGGAAAAACTGCACGACCGAAGGGATCGATTTGCGACGAGATTCAATGGCGTATGGCAATGCGGCGACGGGCCTGTTCATCGGTGGCGCGGTCGTGGCCGCTGCGGGCATCGTAGTTTTTGCAGTATCGCCCTCGAAAAAAGGGCCTTCGGCAACGGTCGGGATTGGTCCGCAGAGTGTGACGGTACGTGGGCAATTTTGACGACGGCGTCAGTCAAGAGGTTGGTTATGAAAAACACGAATCTATTCGTAATGACGGCAATGGTGTGCGGACTCGGGGGCGTGGGCTGCAACGAAATCTTCGACAATGACTACGGAGTCTATCCTGCTGGTGGCACGCCGAGTGGCCAGGGAGGTTTTGGAGGGTCTGGTTCAGCGAACGGGGGAAGCGGCGCAAACCCGCAAAACACGCCATGTGAGCCAGGCACGCAACAGGATTGTTACACCGGACCTCCGGAAACACGAGACGTCGGCGCGTGCACGCCCGGCACGTGGACATGCAAGCCCGACGGAAGTGGGTATGGGCCGTGCGTCGGAGAGAAGCTTCCACAAGAGGCGACGTGCACCGACCAAGACCTCGATTGCAACGGGCAGAAAGACAATTACGTACCTGCGCCAAAGATCGTGTCTCCTGCGCCTGACAAGGCAGTGCCCGGTGGAGAGGTCTTCTTCCAGTGGTCCGGCGGAGTTGCTCCGTATCGGCTCGAAGTTGCTTATGATGACAAATTCGAGGACCTCGTGATGATTGGGAATCCCCCAACGCCGTTCAGCGTCGAGACGTCCGGCACGACGTGGTTGGAGGAGCTGAATGGTGGATTTTACCATTGGCGTGTTCGCAGTGCGAATCCTTGTGGCACGAGCGAATTCGTGAACGGTTCCAAAGTGCACGTCACGTGCAACCCGGTGGTTTTGCGAGCCGATCCCGTGTCGAGTTTCTATCAACCCTCGATCGCCTGGAACCCCAAGAAAAACGAATACGGGGTCATTATGGGCCGTTTCGATCCAGGAAACGCTTATATCGAATTCCTACGGACGGATCGTCAAGGAAAGCTCATTGAGGGCTCGATAAGAACCTTTCCACTGATGAGTTCGTCCGAGCCCAACATGAATCCGGATTTGATCTACATCCCCTCCATCGAAAACTGGGGAATCATTACCTACTCGCAAGGAAATGACGAGGCTACGGTGGCCACGTTTAATGACGAGTTCACATTCTACCGCGAGATGCGCATCCCTCTGTCCTCTTCGAGCCAAACGCATCGAATCGCGTATGACGTGGGCATGGATCGCGTCGTAACGACGACGGATCATTTTGGCGGGGCACAAGAGACATATCTGCAACACTTCGATTCGACGTTGAGCACGAGTAGCTCGATTCTCGATACGGGAGTGAGCTGTGGCTCGTATTTTAATGGCCAATTCGCTGCGCTAACTGCACTCCCCGGATTTGCCGAGGGAACGAATTCGATGTTCCTTTCATTCGATCATCGTGAACGGTCGCTGAGCGGCTTGCGGCACTACTTGTTCGTGCAACGTGTCGATTTGAATGAAACGAGTGGAGAACTGGCTTGGGGACCTGGCAACGGTTCAGATTGTTATGCGGGAATGAAGCTTGTCGAGCGTACGGAGATCGACGTCGCGTTCCTGTCAGCAGCTGCG
>DAOMZH010000325.1:0-10419 GCA_035437985.1 Polyangium sp. (in: bacteria)
GACGATTGCGCAGGCAACTCTGCCAGTCTTGATTACGGGCGAAACGGGAGCGGGAAAAGAGGTTCTGGCGCGCGCGGTGCACCATCTGTCAGGACGAACCGGGCCCTTTGTGGCGTTCAATTGCGGGGCGCTTCCAGAAACATTGGTGGAGGCAGAACTATTCGGTCATCGAAAGGGGGCCTTTTCGGATGCCAAAGAGGACCGACCGGGTCTCGTGCGCGCGGCGCATGGGGGTACATTGTTTCTCGACGAAATGGGAGAATTGAAATCACCAGCGCAAGCGGCACTGCTCCGGGTGCTCGAAGAATCCGAAGTGCGCCCAATTGGTGCGACGGCACCGATCAAAGTGGATGTGCAATTCGTGTCGGCCACGAATCGTTCACTCGAAAAAATGGTGGCTGCCGGGTCATTTCGAGCAGATTTGTATCATCGGCTCGCTGGCCACGTATTGCCGCTGGTGCCCCTGCGCGAGCGGCGCGAGGACATGGGGCTCATCGTGGGATCGCTGTTGAGACGACACGCTGGGACAAACCCAGCGAACGTGCGCTTGAATTCGAGTGCATGGCGAAAACTATTGGAATATGGCTTTCCTGGCAATGCCCGTGAGCTCGACAAAGCATTGCATGCGGCGGTGGCGTTGTCGCGCGGTGGGGAAATCGGAGCCGAGCATTTGCCGAACTGGGTACGCGAGGAACCAACGGAGGCGCCAGCGAGCGAACGAGGAGAGAACGAACCATTGCGAGACGACTTGATTCGGCACTTTCGCGAGCAGAAGGGCAATGTGTCCGCGGTGGCGCGGGTGATGGGCAAAGCGCGGGTGCAGGTCCAGCGGTGGATGAAACGATTCAAGATCGACCCGCAACAGTATTCGAAGTAGGTGCTACAGGGGTGCTACAGGGTGCTACAGGGGTGCTACGGGGTGCTACAGCGGCATTGGTGGATGCACGCAGGTTGCGGCGCCCGCCCAAAATAGAAATTCTCGGTGATTTGGGCTGAATGGACCTTGGCACGACCGATGCAATAAGCCCCAGCCGTCAGTTGAAGTATCGTCGCGAGCGACGGAAAGCTAGGGCGAGGGAGCGAGGAATACTTCAGTATTTCGAGCGATGTCGACCGACGATTTCCGGCGCGCAGCAGATAATTCAACTGACGGCAAACGAGTCACAACAACCCCGACTCGATAATGGAGGTTCTCATGATCCGCAAGAATTCAATCTGTGGTTTGGTTTCGGCCCTGGTTTCGACGGTTCTTTTCGGCTGTATGAGTTTTGATTCCAATGAATCCGTTCCGGAAGCCGACGTGCGTTTGGAGAGCCAAGCGGCTGCTGAAGAGCCGGGATATGGATACGAGATGATCCCGTTGCAATTGAAGACGAATGCGACGGCGCCGACGACTGATTCACCTATGCCCAATGGGCGGGTGGCTCCGGAGGAAGTAGTTCGTCAGGCGACGGATCGGATTGGTGCGCTACGGTCGTGTTATGCCGATGCTTTGGCCGTCAATCCGGCGTTGTCGGGTGAAGTCCGCGCCATCCACAAGTTTGCCGCGAATGGCGAATTGAGTTCGTTGCGCATCGAAAGCGACTTGGCATTGACGCCCGAATTCAAGAATTGTCTGACGTCGGCCTTGAGCACGATGCGAATGCCGGCAACGGGTACAGGTACTTTGCACGTCGACTATCCAATCACCTTGGATCCTGCAGTGATGTCAGCGCAACCCTGAAAAGAATCGCGTCACAATGGTTTTCGGCCGGTTTCCCCGATAAAAATCGGCCTCACCTCGTCAATGCTCGCGCTCCAAGCCCTCGGGGATCTTCACGTCAATGGGAATGACGCGATGGGTACCGAGGGCTTCGAGTGGTCTGACGGGCATGATGTATTCGGGTACGCCACGGTGACCATTACGCCCCAAGGTGCGTCCACACCCCGAATAAAGTTCCTTGCAATAAACGACGTGATAAAGAAAGGCCCGCGCCGCCTCGAGGGTATCCGGTGCTTCAATGTACCTGGGTAGCGTCATGAATCGCGGATCTTGCTGACCGTGTTCGTCGACTTCGAGAAATGTGTAGCCGCGACACCTTTCGATTTCAATCAGGCTTTCGGGCGTCATGGCGCAAAGCGCCGAACGATGACGCATGATTTTCGCACCGACCTCAGGATAGGTCATTTCGACGAGATTCAATAAATTCTCCCACGTGCCCAACGTGCAAGTCGTTTCCGGAAAAACGACGAGATCGAAAATCAATCCTGCATCGACTTTGCGCCGTGTGTATTGGGGATCCCAACCCAAAATGGTCGTGGCAATTTGATAACCTGAAAGACCTATCATGTCATGACAAACGTGGTGATCGATCAAAAACACGATCCGTCGTGCTGGATCATCACTGAGCTGCACTGGCTCACCCGGTTTTCGCCGGCATAACCGAGCTTGCACCCCATCAATGCTCTGCGCCGGCTTCTGACCGCGCAGGAATGCGTCCACATAGTCGGCCAACAGTTGCTCATGAGCACAAGTCGTCATCGTCGCAATCCTGTATCCCTATATCGATCGTGCAACCGAAACGCAAGCCCCATTTGCCGTAGCTCATCCAGCATCCGCCGGACACACGACGGTACCTCCGCAATCAGTGCGCAGTAGGAAACGCAAGACGGAGCCCATTGCTCTGTACATGCACAACAATCTCTTTCCGCGGGGGCTGGTCTTTCCTACGCAATCGTCCCACGCCACCGGTAGGGTTTTTCCCGACCGACGTCCAACGACGGACCAGGGTTCATCTTTCTGGAACGGGAAGGTTCGTCCGAAGCTCAATTCCGGAGATAGCGAAACTTTGTGGTCATACGATGAATGGGGCAAAATCGCTTGCCAAACTAGCGAAGCACAAAAATTTCATAACGTGACGGAACCAAGTGTGACGTCATGACGACTCATCGGCGATGAATCGTCCTTCTTACCTCGCCGCGTTGCTCGTCATCGCCCTCTCCGGATGTCACCACCAGCATCAAGAGCCGCAGGAGCAAGGCAAGTTCCTCGTTACGAGTCCGTTGCGTAAGGATACGGAGTTAACGAAGGATTTCGTCGCGCAAATCCGCGCAATTCAGCATATCGAAGTGCGGGCCCTCGAAAAAGGCTACCTCCAAGGAATCTTCGTTGATGAAGGTCAGCATATTTCCAAGGGCGCGAAAATGTTTCAGATCATGCCTCGGATCTATCAGGCCGAGGTACAAAAGGCGACAGCCGAAGCGGAACTATCGGAAATTGAACTGAAAAATACGAAGCTCCTGGCGGACAAGAATGTTGTATCGCCCAACGAGTTGGCGCTGGCCAAAGCGAAATACAGCAAAGCCCGCGCAGACGTATCGCTTGCCGTCACCCACAAGTCCCTGACGGAGATTCATGCACCTTTTGAAGGGCTCGTGGGCCGATTTCATGTGCGGCTTGGGAGTTTGGTCGACGAGGGGGATTTGCTGACGACATTCTCGGATAACAGCAGCGTCTGGGTCTATTTCAACGTCAGCGAAGCAGAATACCTGAAATACGAATCGCAACCGGATGAGCAGAAAATCACCGAAGTCAAGCTACAAATGGCCAATGGCGAGGTGTTTGACCAAACCGGAAAAGTTGAAACCATCGAAGCCGACTTCAACAACGAAACTGGCAATCTTGCATTTCGCGCGACATTTTCCAACCCCAAAGGGCTACTCCGACACGGCGAGACGGGAAAAATTCTCATGACCGTACCGCTAAAACAGGCGTTGCTCATCCCCCAAAAAGCAACGTTCAACGTATTGGACAAGAAGTTTGTCTTCGTCATCGACGAGAAAAATGTGGTCCATTCGCGCCCCATCACGATTGCTGCTGAAATGCCGCAAGTTTTCGCAGTCGAGAGTGGCCTTGACGAACACGACAAGATCCTCGTCGACGGCCTGCGCAAAGTGCGTGACGGGGCAAAAATCGAAATGGATTACAAGGAACCGTCCGACGTGCTCACGCACCTCGAGGTACCGGCGGAATGAGTGCAATAACGAAGTTCATCCATCGCCCTGTGTTGGCGATGGTCTTGTCAATCGTCATGGTTTTTCTGGGCATCCTGGCCATGCGAACTCGACCGATCTCCCAATTCCCCGAAATCTCCCCACCTCGAGTCATGGTGGCGCTCACGTTTCCTGGCGCGAGCGCCGATGTTCTCGTGCAATCCTCGATCATCACTCTGGAGCGCGCAATCAATGGCGTCCCGGGGATGAGTTATATGATCTCGGACGCGACGAGCGCGGGTGAGGCGGTCATTCAAGTCGTATTCAAATTGGATGCTGACCCGAACGAAGCCGTCGTCAATGTCAAAAATCGCATTGACCAGGTGATCAATCGCCTTCCCCCGCTGGTGCAGTTGGAAGGCGTCATCATGAATCGCGTGCAACCCAGCATGCTCATGTACGTGAACCTGTATAGCGAGGAAAAAAGCGCGGACCAAAAATTTCTCTACAACTTTGCCAATGCCAATTTGCTTCCAGAATTGAGCCGTGTCGACGGCATTGCGCAAACACGCATCCTCGGGTCGCGGCAATACGCGATGCGCATTTGGCTCAATCCCGACAAGATGCGCGCCTACAAGGTCTCGACGGAAGACGTCATGAAGGCGATCAGCGAACAAAGCGTCATTGGTTCGCCCGGGCGTCTTGGACAAGCGACGGGAATCAAGGCGCAATCGTTGGAATACGTCTTGGTGTACGAAGGCCGGTACAACAAACCCGAGCAGTACGAAAAAATCATCATTCGCGCCAATGAAGACGGCGAAATGCTCCGGCTCAAAGATATTGCGACCGTGGAGCTCGGCAGCGAATTCTTCGACATTTACTCCAATCTCGACGGGCACCCTTCCGCGGCCATCGTTCTCAAACAAACTTATGGGAGCAACGCGACCGAAGTCATCGAAAACGTCAAGAAAAAGCTGGAGGAACTCAAAGAAACCACGTTCCCAGCAGGCATGAACTACGAAATCAATTACGACGTTTCGTCGTTTCTCGATGCCTCGATCGAAAAGGTTCTGCACACACTCGGCGAAGCATTCGTCTTGGTGTCGCTCGTCGTCTTCGTTTTTCTTGGCGATTGGCGCTCAACTCTGATTCCCGTCCTTGCAGTTCCCGTCTCGCTCATCGGCGCGTTCGTCGTGATGCAGGCGTTTGGCGTGACGATCAATTTGATTACGCTTTTCGCGCTCGTGCTCGCAATTGGGATTGTCGTGGATGACGCAATCGTGGTTGTCGAGGCGGTACACGTAAAAATGGCCGAAAAGCATTTGTCGCCGTACAATGCGGTCAAAGCAGTTCTCGGCGAGATCAGCGGAGCGGTCATTGCCATTACGTTGATGATGACGGCAGTATTCGTGCCGGTAGCGTTCATGACTGGACCGGTAGGCATTTTTTACCGGCAATTCTCGATTACGATGGCTTCGTCAATCGTGCTTTCGGGCATTGTCGCCTTGACGCTGACGCCCGTTCTGTGCGCGATGATTCTGAAAAACATGCACGGACAGAAAAAAAGGCGCACACCGATCTTCATGTTTCTCGACGCATTTAATCGAGTATTCGAGTTCGGGACCAATGCCTATGTCAAGGCGCTTGGGAAACTCGTCAATCGTCGTTTCGTTACCTTTGTAGTTCTGGGTGCATTCGCGTTTGGCGTACTGGAACTGAGCCGGGTCGTTCCTGCTGGTTTCGTGCCCAATGAGGATCAGGGGCAAATCTATGCAATCATTCAAACGCCCCCTGGTTCGACGCTCGAGCGCACGAATGACGTGTCACGCGAGCTGCAAACCATTGCTAAATCGGTCGAAGGGGTTGCTTCGGTGTCTTCGCTGGCTGGTTATGAGATTCTGACCGAAGGACGGGGCTCCAATGCTGGAACGTGCCTCATCAATCTCGAGCCATGGGCCAAGCGCTCGAAAAGCGTCAATCAAATCATCGAGGAGCTGGAGGTCAAAGCAAAGGACATTGGCGCCATCGTGGAATTCTTCGAGCCTCCCGCAGTTCCCGGTTATGGGGCAGCGAGCGGTTTTGCTTTGCGCCTTTTGGATAAAAATAACGAGACGGATTACCAAGAATTCGACCGCGTGCAAAAAGAATTCATGGACAATCTGCACAAACGCAAAGAGCTCACCGGACTCTTCAGCTTCTTTGCGGCTGACTACCCGCAATTCGAAATCGAAGTCGACAACGAATTAGCCATGCAAAAAGGAGTGTCGATCAAGACTGCCATGGACAATCTCAACATCCTCATTGGCAGCACCTACGAGCAAGGGTTTGTCCGGTTCAATACGTTCTTCAAAGTCTACACGCAAGCGGCGCCCGAGTTTCGACGATTTCCGTCGGATCTCATGAATCTCTATGTGAAAAACGACAAGGGCGAAATGGTCCCGTATTCAGCGTTCATCAAGCTGAAAAAGACGCAGGGGCCAAACGAGATTACCCGCTTCAACATGTACAATTCCGCAGCGATTCGAGGAGGTCCCGCCAAAGGATATACGAGCGGTGATGCCATTGCCGCCGTTCGGGAAGTAGCCGCTACGACATTGCCACGGGGATACGACATTGCGTGGGAAGGTTTGTCTTATGATGAAGCTCGACGTGGAAATGAAGCTGTTTACATCTTCGCCGTGGTGCTCGCGTTCCTTTACTTGGTGCTCGCGGCGCAATACGAGAGCTTCATTTTGCCGCTGGCCGTGATTTTCTCGTTACCCATTGGTGTCTTCGGCTCATTTCTGTTGCTGAAGCTCCTGGGTTTGGCAAACGATATCTATGCGCAAGTGGGGTTGGTCATGCTTGTGGGTCTGCTCGGAAAAAATGCAGTGCTCATCGTTGAATTCGCCGCCCAAGCGCACCACCAAGGAGAAACAGTGTTCAATGCGGCCATTCAAGGCGCCAAAGCTCGTTTCCGACCCATTCTCATGACGTCATTTGCCTTCATTGCGGGCTTGATCCCGCTGGTGATCGCGACGGGACCGGGTGCCGTCGGCAATCGAACGATTGGAGCCTCGGCACTAGGCGGGATGCTTTTTGGCACGGTTTTCGGCGTACTCGTAGTGCCGGGCTTGTATTACATTTTCGGCACGATCGCCGAAGGCAAATCGCTGATTCAGGCCGAAGATGACGAACCATTGACGGAGGAAATTGGTCATCATGTCTAAACCTCGGCCGTCACTCTCGATCGCCGCATTGACGGGGATTTGTCTCATTGCCGCAGGCTGCATTCCATCGCTCGAAGGCAATGAGCCTCGGGAACCAACGAAAGCGATTCCGCAGAGTTTCTCGGTCGCAAGCGCCACCTCCAGCAACCTGGCAACGCAGCCTTCGGCAGCCACACAAATGGTTTGGCGTGAATTCTTCGAAAGCGCCGAACTCGAATCGCTAATTGAAATGGCGCTGGAGAAAAACCAGGATCTCAATATCGAATTGCAAGAGATCATCATTGCGCGCACGGAAGTGTCCGCGCGACAAGGCGCATACCTGCCCAAAGTCAATATTGGAGTTGGCGCAGGCCTCGAACGCGTTGGGAAAAACACGAGCCAAGGCATCAGCGACGACGCGCATCGTTTGCCCGAGAACTTGGGTGACTTCGCCTTCGGCTTGCAAGGTTCGTGGGAAATTGATATCTGGGGCAAACTCCGCAATGCCGTCAAATCAGCAGATTTTCGATATTTGGCGAGCATCGAGGGCCGGAATTTCATGATGACGCAAGTCGTCGCCGAAATCGCCCGGTCCTATTACGAGCTCATTGCCATTGACAATTTGCTCGATGTACTCAAACGAAACGTCGAGATCTTGCGCGGAGCGCTAGAAATCGTCAAACTCGAAAAACAAGCCGCGCGCGTGACGGAGCTGGCGGTGCAAAGATTCGAGGTCGAGGTATTGAAAAACAATAGTCGCCTCTATGACCTCGAGCAGCAAAAGGTCCAGACGGAAAACAGAATCAATTTTCTGGTCGGTCGTTTTCCACAACCTGTGCCTCGAAATGCGCAAAAGCTCAATGACCCATTACCTCGAGTCATGGCTGGACTTCCGACGGAATTATTGACGAACCGTCCAGACATTCGTCAAGCCGAATTGGAGCTCAAAGCGTCCAAATTGGACGTAAATGTGGCGCGAGCAGAGTTTTACCCGGCGCTCAGCCTGGATGCGGGCGTGGGTTATCGCGCCTTCAACATCAAGCATCTCGTGACCACGCCGGATTCGCTGATTTACAACCTGGCGGGCAACTTGACCGCACCGCTCTTGAATCGGCGCGCAATCGAAGCTGAATATCGTTCCGCGAATGCGCGACAGATTCAGGCGGTCTTGAGTTACGAACGAACGATGTTGCAAGCATTCACAGACGTCGCGAATCAGCTCGCCATGATCGAAAACCTCGAAAAGGGATATGAGCTTCACGCGCTGCAAGTGGAAGCGTTGGCCCGCTCGAGCGAAGTGTCCAAGATCTTGTTTCAATCGGCGCGGGCGGATTACATGGAAGTTTTGCTGACGCAACGGGATTTGCTCGACGCTCAAATGGAGCTCATCGAAACCCGAGAGCGGCAGTGGTTGGCGGTGGTAAACCTGTACCAAGCGCTCGGGGGCGGATGGCGCTCGAATGACTCGAAATCCGCCCCCGCTCCAAGCAAATGACCGACGACATTACGGCGTTGATTTCCTTGGCGTTTTCCAAAGGACGAAAGTAGTCTGCACTTCTAACTACGAGGTGGCGACATGTCAGAAGCTAATATCGAAATCGTCAAGAAGATTTACGAAGTGGGGGGCAAAGGCGATATGGCCGCAATGATGGCTCTTTTGGCCCCCAATGTGGTCGTTCATGAAGCGGAAGGCCTGCCTTACGGCGGTGTTTATCACGGACACGCCGGGATGGGGGCGCTGTTCCAGAAAGTATTTGGAATCATAGAAGAATTTCGCGTAGTAGCCGAGGATTTTTTCGTTTCGGGCAATGTCGTCGTGGCCAAAATTCGGGTGGTGGGGCGTGGACGAGCGACTGGTCAAGCCATCAACATGCCCGTCCTGGAAATGTGGACGCTCGAAAACGGTCTCGTTACGGAGATTCGCCCATTCTATTGGGACACGGCGGAATTCCGAAAAGCGACACTCGGATCTTGAGCCGGTTTGGCTTGGTCACTTCGGTCACGGACCACCGTTGCGCCTGACAAACGGATTGTCCTGATTGGAAGTGGGCCACGATTCAAAAGTAGCCCTGAATTCCAATAAATCCAGGCCCCACCAGCAACGATTGCTTCTTTTCTTTCTTATTGCCCCAGAGAAGCAATCCACCGCCCAAACCGGCGCCAGCAATTCCGGCCGCCCACGAAAGCCCATTGGCAATCAACAAATTGGTCCCCAATTTGGCCGATTCATATCCAGCAAGAGTCGCACATTTTCCCTTGGGACAATCCGCTTGATAATTGTCATTGGCCGAGATGACCAAGCCTCCCGTAATCCCCGAGGCAATGAACCCGAATGCGCCCACTGCCAATGCAGATATTCCTAAAACAGTCGTTACGCTGCTTTTTTCGACAACTCGTGTCGGTTGAACCGTAAGTTTCAACGAAGCGTTTTTTTCTTCCCCGCGCCCCAACGAAACCGTGACGAGCGCCGGAGGAAAACCTTTTTTCTCGGCGACAATTTTGTGCGTTCCGGGCTCGACCCGCACATCCGTCCCCGCCTCCAATACGTCAATGGGCTTTCCGTCCAAACTCACGGCTGCATCACGGTGAGACACCGTTATGTGCAAATGCCCAACGAGGCTATCGATTTCATCGAGGGTACGATTGAGAAGCTCGACCTGGGGCACTTCCGCTTCCGGGTCCCGCAAATATTGTTCATACACCGCCGCCGCTTCCACGTTTCTGCCAAGCTGCCGCAACATCGTGCCCATGTTCAAAAGCAATTTCGGACTCGGATACACCGCATATGCAGCCCGAAATTTTTCGAGCGCCTCGACGTAATCTCCGTCGTTGCTCAATGCATTGCCCTCGGCGAGCAACTTGGTCGCTTCAGCTTTATTCTTTGCGTCGGTTGCAGCCGATGGTTTGGCAGGTGCAGGCGACCCGGGAGCAGCCTCGGCGACCTGGGTCGTGAGCAACGTCGCGAGCCCTAAAATCAGCAATGAAAAGGGGCGGTGGAGCAAAGCGGCGTCTATCCTATCAAACGTCTTTGTTTGCCGTCCACATCTTTCGCCTCGGTCTTTGCGCGGAACGTAGGCGGTCACGACGATCGGGCTTGACGCGCGCCAGGAACTTGGTTTCCGTCACGAGCGCAGCGTCTGCAATCGCGAAGGTGCTTTCATGAACCGAATCAGCCGATTACGAACACTTCATCATCTCGTGGCGTTGGTCGGAGGTATCTACTTCGGTACGGGATGTTTTCTCATCTATAGTTTCGAGG
>DAOMZH010000326.1:0-10402 GCA_035437985.1 Polyangium sp. (in: bacteria)
CCGGATATCCAATGCCAGCTACTTCGCGACGTAACGCTATCAGGCGATCTTCTCCCGATTGCCCACTTGTCGGCCACGCTCAGCGACGACTCCGCCCTCCTCGCCGCTCGCATGGCCGTTCCGCGCATCCTTTGGCGAATCGGAACCACAACCGCCTTGTCCGCGCTCCTCGAGCACATCGACGAACCCGACGATCGCGTGCGCCAAAAAGTCCTCGCTTCCGCCTCCCGTTTGCGACTCGCCTTGGGCGCAGCACCAACGCCGCTGGGCCCCATCCGCGCCCGTATCGAACGTGAAGCAGCAGGCCACGAGCACGACCGAAATGTCTATTTGCTGGTTCGTCCGGACGTATCCATGCCGTTGCTCGACGACCATGTTCTCGTGCGTCTACGCAAGGGCCTGATTCGCATCCTGCGCCTATGTGAGCTCGTGTATCCGCGCGAGGTCGTTGCTGGTGTGCGCACGCATGTGTTTGGCAAGGATGCATCGCTGCGGGCCAACGCCTTCGAGGTCTTGGAGTCGCTTCTCGATCGCCAGCAAGGCGCACGTCTGCTTCAGCTTTTCGATCGTTACCTCGAGCTCACGAAAGCTTTTCCTGAAAACAAGACGTCGCCTTCGACAAACGATGTGGTCGAGTTTGTCAAAGCGGAAGTCGCTTCCAACGATCCGTTCCGCGCTGCTTTGGCGCTCGATGCGATCGCGACCAAACGCATCACGTCGTGCGTCGACATCGCCCTTGCGGCCCTCGAACATCGTGAGCCTCTGGTGCGGGAAGGCGCGGCAATTGCCGTTGTGGAGATGCAACCAGAAGGAGCAACCGAGGCGCTGAATCGACTGCTCGACGATCCCGATCCGATCGTGCGCAGTTGGGCGAATTTCTGGAAACGAACGGGACAGAGCGGCATCGATGCTGGAGACGGTATGTACACGACAATCGAAAAAGTTCTCTTTTTGCAGCGAGTTCCCATCTTTGCGCGCATCTCGGGTGAGGAGCTGGTTGGCTTGGCGCGCACGGCCGAAGTGCTGACATTTGCGAAAGGCGAGGTGATCTATCGCCAAGGTGATCCGGGGGGATCCATGTACTTCGTGATCTCGGGCAGTGTGAGTTTGTCCGTGGACGCAAAAGAAGTCGCGCGACGTAGGGCCAATGAAGTGTTTGGGGAAGCGTCGGTTTTGGATCGCGAACCGCGTGTCGTGACCGCTCGGGCCGAAGAGCCCTTGGAGGCGCTTCGGGTCTCGGCAGAAGACTTCATCGCAGCCTCGCAAGACGCTGTGGAAATTGCCGTGGGCGTGCTGCAAGTGCTCAGCCGCAAGCTGCGCGAGGCAGATCGACGCTTGTCCCGCGCCGAAGACGAAGTGGCTCGTTTGCGCGCGCTCACCAAAGCGCCCGTCGAGCCTGCGGATGTTACGGATTCGAATGGTTCGTCGCGGGTTTGGTACGACGAAGAATGATGCTCACTTGATGATGCGCGCTTCGACGGTGCCGGCCTTCAGATCGTCACGAAGTACGACCTCATAGCGGTTCGAATCGAGGCTTCCTGAACGCAGCACGAAGATGATGGCTTGCGCGCGACGATCGCTGATCTCGCTACTCACGCCCCTGGTTCCGAGCGAGATGCTGACCTGTTCGATCTTCGGATTGGCGCGCATGGTTGCGGCCATTTCTTCGATCGCCGATTGGGCTTCCGCCGTGAGTTTGTCGCTCGTGTTGGATTGGAACTTGATGGGTGGTTTGATCGTGAACGATTCACCCGCGAGGCGTGCGTACTTCGGACAGCCATAAGGCGGAACGCCAGGCTCGTTCGGGCATGTATCAGCCGGTTCGGGAATGAGATCGTTGTCGATGTCCGGACAACCGTTTGCGAGTTCGCTCTCGTGTTTGACGCCTGTCGTATCCGGACAAGCATCGGTTTCATCCGGGATTCCATCGCCATCTTTGTCCGCGGCAGGACAACCACGTTTGGCGGGATCCTTGTTGTCCGGACCAGCTTCGTCCGGACACGCATCGTCCTTGTCGAGGATCTTGTCGACGTCGCGATCCGAAGGTCCTTTGGGCGGAGGTGCTTTGGGGCGACCGCCACCGACGTACGCGACGCTCAAGACACCTCGGAAAAGCGGAGCACCAGCGGCCCAGCCGAGCCCTGGTCCTGCGCTTGCACCAATTTGCAGATGTCCCAGCACGACGCGCGCCGAGACCATCGGTTCGATCAACAGATCGACGGACATCGGACGGTCAGTGATGTTCTGACCCAAGGGAGTTTGTTCCTGGGTGAACACCGCGATTGTCGGTTCAAACCCGAGCCAAAACTTTGAGCCGAAACGATATTGTCCGGCACAAGCCAACGCGGCGCGATCGCCATCATGGGGAAAACTATCGATATGTCCGAGAAACATGAGGGGCGAGATGGATGCGGTGCATCCGTAACGAAGCCGATCTCGTTCGGCAGCGACGGCGACATCCAGTTCTGCGCGGATCGAGTTGTCGGACATGAACGCTTCGCTCGTGCCCATCGGCGCCCAGAAACGCGCGCCCACGTTGAGCGTCAGGGCCTTCTTGTCGAGCGGCCGGAAATGCACGCCTGCACGGAGATCGCCGATGCCGAGTGCTGCAGGAGGCTGAAACTGCACCGTGAGGCGCTCGAAGGGCTCGTTGATGCTGCCTCCGACGTACAAGGCAACAGGCAACGCGAGATCCACAGTGAGCCAAGGCAGCGGCGTAATGGATCCCCCGACATGCGCCAACAGCGCGTTTTGTACGGGATTTGTTTCGACTTTTTCGACGCCTGCCGTGTCGACACTCACGACTTGGACGGGATTCAACAGGTAATCGAAGTGCGCACCAAAGGCGAACTCGATGGTGTTGATGCCTCGTTCGTGAGCGCCGAGGGCTCGTAGAAATGGACTCTCGGGCGACGCTGGTTGGAGCTGATCGAGCCTGACTCCTGCGGTTGCAGGCGCGTTTTTAGGCGCGGCGATCGAGCTACCGGCACTGCCGATGCCCACTGAAAATACAACGACCCCCGCCCATCCTTTCCGTACAAGCACGACCCAACCTTACATGCGTTTTGCTGCTGCGTGAAAACTTTGGGAAGGACTCACGAACAGAAATTGTCATCAGCTCGAAAGGATCTGAGCCGTCATCCGTCGAACCGGAGCTGCCGCGGAACGATGCTTGCAAGGGCACCAAGTAAGCATAATCCGGTCTGGCATCCGTCCCACGAAAGACCCATCATCGAGGTACACCATGCGCGTCGACAAATCCTCGCCCAAGCCGAAATCCCTTGCTCTCACCACCGCCTCGCGTGGCCGAGGGTTCCTCCCCATCGCGCTCGCGGTCCTCGCATCTGCCTTTTCGTTCACACCTACGTCGGTACATGCAGACACACCGGTCAAAGGTTTCTTCACTGATGAAGAAGCGGCTCCCGCGGAAGCCAAGGTGCAAGTCACCGCAACGGCTGCACCACAGGTCCAAGCTGCTGTCGATGTGAACGCAACTGCAAACGTTGCGGTTGATGACGAATACGACGTCGACACGGATGCTTCCGCCCTCACGGATTTCCGTGAACCGCTCGCTGATTACGGATCATGGAGTGACGACGCGACGTACGGAACGGTTTGGTATCCGGACACGACAGTCGTCGGCAGTGATTTTGCGCCGTACCAAACGTCTGGTCATTGGGAGCTCGACGCCAACAACGATTGGATGTGGGTCAGTGACTACGACTGGGGCTACATCCCGTTCCATTACGGCCGTTGGGTTTGGATTTCCGGACGGGGTTGGGGATGGATTCCGGGTCGTGTGTACGCGCCCGCGTGGGTTTCTTGGCGCATGACCGACTACGGCTACATCGGCTGGGCTCCGATGGCCCCGTCGTATTACTGGTTTGGCGGAAGCGCCGTCACGGTCGTGTCGACGCCTTATTCGGCCTATGTTTTCTGCCCGTCGTCGTACGTTTTCCACCGTCACGTGCACACGTACATCGTGCGGGATCGCGACGTTGTGCAACGTGTTGGCGCCTATTCGCGACCCTATCGTCCAGCCCGACCTGCTGTGGGTTCGTCCGGGCCGAGTTCGGCGGGACAAAGGCCACGCGCGTATCGTCCGGCGTCGCCGACGCTCGCTGAGGCGAAGGTTCCCCCGACGGCAGTGCCCGAGCGTCGCGCCAAACCCGATGCGCGAGCGGTCGCGTTTGCCCATCGCAGCACGACCGCCCAAGCGCGTACGAACGCGATTGCTGCGCGACGTGTTGCTGGAGCCGCAGCGCAACCTGATGCGCGACCCGTGCGCACCAACACGGGCGAACCACATCGGGCCGTCCAGACAAACCCGACGGATAGCCGTCCGGTGACGCGTCCTGCATCGCCCGACACGCACGCCACGACATCGCCCAGCCGTCCCACGCACCACGTGGACACGCGAGCGACGCCTTCGACGACGCCGTCGCGACCTTCGGTTTCTCCGTCTCCTGCCCAACCGTCGCGACCGTCGACAACGCCATCGACGACGCCTTCACGACCTTCGGTTTCGCCTTCGCGACCTTCGGTTTCACCTTCGCGACCTTCGGTTTCGCCTTCGCGTCCGACGTTCTCGCCATCGCGCCCGTCTTCGTCTCCGTCGCGTTCATTCTCACCGTCGCCATCGCGCTCGTTCTCACCGTCGCGCGGTGGACGAAGATAATCCGCGACAAACTCTTCGCGGTTCATCTTTACGAACAGGAGTACCGCTATGCTTGCCAAAGTTGAAAACCCCAAGCTCCGCTCACCTGGAACGTGGTCACGCTTTCTTGCGTGGTGCGTTGGCATTACCGCCCTGAGCGGCTGTATCATCGTCGACGACGGTGATTCTCGTAACTACCCGCCCCCGCCACCTCCTCCGCCACCAGCGGATCCGATGCTCGTGAACATCGACACGAACGAGATCCTCGACGCCATCCCTGGCGATGGCGTCGGCGTCTTCGTCGAGTATTCCGAGGGCGGGCATTATCGCGTTTGGACCACTTGCGACACGGATACATCGGGCGTGATCTGTACGTTCGACGTCTTCACGTCGGTCGACACGTCATCGACCGTTAATGCCACGATTCAAGACAACCTCGAGGGTGCTGACTCGATTACGGTGCAGCAGGGCGCAGGAACTGTGGACCTGCATTTCGAGACGGACAACGATTACGACGCGGTCGAGATTGACGTGACGCCTGGCGCGATTCTGCGGGTCGAAGCATTCGTGGACAACGTATCCGACCCGCGGTTCATTTTCTGGGTTGGCGACGGCGTTCTGCACCAGGGTGCCCCGACGAACCCGATCGATTTCTTCCCGACCGTTCCCTGATTTAAAAAGCCCGGTCGATTTTCCAGGCTGGGCTTTTATACCCCGACAAACCTGCGAATTACGAGCCGTTTGGGGCGATCCCAAGCAATTGCGAGCAGGCTTTCGATTAAAACATTTTATTGGGGAGGGTTTAGACTGCCAAACGTGCTGAAGTGGTCGAACCTCGACGAACTCGAAACTCGTCGCGAGGGGCTATTTCGAGAATGGCGACGTATTGGTTTTACGCGACGTCGTGGGGAGGTTGACGGGGTTCGCAGGGAGGTTGGTTTGTGAGAATGCCCTCGCCGGAAGCTCTGACGTTGGCCGAATGAAACTGTGTCAACAAGGATACCGACGACGTCGTTGAATGCTGGCGTGGTCATGTTGCATTCTACCAAGCGTGTCTTCGTATGTTGAGAGGCTGTCCTGATCAGGCGGCTTGTGTCGGGCCATTTTATTGGACACTCTTTGAAGAAGGCACTCTAAGAAGGTGTTGAACAGCGATTGCCAGCGAAATCCGGGTTTGCCCGCCCCCCGGGAGGGTTCGATTTTGCCCCCAGACCCCCCAGAACTCGCCCGTTCCGCGGACTCAAACAGCGGGGTCCCGCCGCAAAATCAAACCGCTCCCAGGGCTATCGCGATCCGCTGTAAGAACCTGTTGAACACCTTCTAAGGTGGAGCCATTGCTCGGTTGCCACCGATCCACTCCCACCAATTCTTCGGGCTCGCGAAAAACCGCTTTCATGTGCAATGAAGCGGACTCATATGAGACCGAGGCCCGCGTTCACGCGCGGCGCAGTGGCTCCATGAAGCGCCGATAGGTCGATCCAAGTATGAGCGCCGCTGAAGTAGCAGCTAAACGACGTTTTCGTCGGAAAAATCGATACGTCGACGGGTGATTGGATCTGGCACCTGGCGGTTGGCCGGTTGCACGCTCATTGGCAAACGAGTGGGCAACCGCGTCATTCTCA
Organism: Polyangium sp. (in: bacteria); assembly: GCA_035437985.1. Taxonomy (GTDB): domain Bacteria; phylum Myxococcota_A; class Polyangia; order Polyangiales; family Polyangiaceae; genus Polyangium. Next base: position 6,280 of record DAOMZH010000326.1, read on the forward strand.
TCCAGCGGCGAGAACCTCGTCATAGACTTCGATCGTCCGCTCAGCCGCACGACGCCAAGTGAAACCCGCAGCGCGTTCGAATCCGCGTGTCCTTAGCTCGTCACGTAGGCCGCTGTTGTCGGCAAGGCGTTTCATGTGTCGTGCCATGTCGCCCACGTCTGTGGGATCAGCCAAAATTGCGGCGTCTCCCGCTACTTCGGGAAGACACGAACGGTTTGACGTAATGACGGGACAACCGCACGCCATAGCTTCGAGTATGGGAAGGCCAAACCCCTCTACGCGCGAAATGAAAGCAAAAAACAGTGCCCCGTTGAAAAGCGCCAATACATCATCATCGGAAGGGTGCTCGAGTAAAACGAGCCGATCCGTCACGCCAAGGCTGTGAGAAAGCCGCTGCAATGTGTCGTGACGACCCAAACGCGATGCAATCACGAGCCGAGGCCCTCGGTCTCCGGGAAATGCAGCCGCAAACGCCTTCAACATGCCGTCGAGGTTCTTGATATGCAAGGCACCTCCCAGGCAAAAAATGAATGGCTCAGGCGACCCCGTCAACGAAGCGCAACGGCGCGCAACGGCCTCCCGATCCTCCAGAACGCGGAAACTTGGGTCAACACCATGATGAACGACGCGCACCTTGCCACGACTTGCTGGGACGCGTACGAGGAGTTCGTCGGCCGTGGTTTGACTCACGCAGATTACGCGTCTGGCCCGCCGAACCGTATCGGCAATAGCAGGCCGAAAATACGCTGATTCGAGCCAGCCGATGGGAAAAGGATAGTTGCTGAACGTGGCTGCATCGAATCCAAATAGGTCGTGCACTGTGACGATCGCCGGACAGGCCAGGCCAAGGGGCATAACGGCAAAGGGACTATGAAACAAGTCTGCTGGCCTGGTCCCAAGCAAAAACGGCAACACGAAAGTCGTACGTGCGCCGTAACTCCAGGCATTAAAACGAACGATGCGGTTGGCGCGCAGATGCCGCTCGTCGCCGTGTTTTCGCACAATGAGGCGATAATCCCAGGTAGGACGCAGGTGCTGTATTGCATCCACGATACGTTCGGTATAGCGACCGATGCCGCTGCGGCCAGGCGCCATATAGCGAGCATCGATCATGAGACTCGTCATGTCTGCCGTATTGTCCCTTTTGTCACGATCGATTCTCACTGACGGCCGATGCAGGTGCGATCGGAAGATGCGTCCGACCATCGCGTGGCTTGTTCCATCGGTCGGGCTGTGCACGCCACTCATCGACCGCGGAATCGCTACGTACGCAGCCCAGCGTGCAGCGGTCATTGCAGGGTTTTTCCACGTAGAATTGCTCGACGAGGTCTTCATAGCGGTAGCTCGAAAGCGGCTTGCCAAAGATCTCACGAGTGGAAGCGCACCACCGTACGATGCCGAATTCGTCTACATAGAGGTAGCGCGATCCGGCACGACACTTGAATGGCGCTGGCCGGCCCTGCGCCAGATGACTGCGATAGTCGTGGGCCTCGCGCCAACGCCATCCGAGTTTACGTTGCAGGTCCGCGTATACCTTCATCTCTTCAGGCGTAATGCGAATCTGGCCATCCTGCGAGTGCAATAGGAGCACCCGCGGCTTGAAGCCATTGTCGCGGGCGTACTGCACGACTTCCAGCACCTCGGCTGCTGGCGCCGCCCCGATCACCGCCGATAACGTGACGGAGAATCGACGATGTGCCTTGATAACCTCGAGCTTTGGTTTCAAGGGCCGCAAGACCTTCACTGTGACATCGTTGGGCTCAACGCCATCGAGCGAAATCTGCATGTGGGTCAAACCGGCGTCGTTGAGCGCACGTACACGCTCGGCGTTTAGCTTGTATGCATTGGTGATCATGCTGCGCCGCACGAAACCGAGACGCTTTGCGTATGCGATGAGCTCGCAAAGGTCGGGATGCATGAGAGGCTCTCCCCCCGTAAACTCAATTGCGAATACCCCGAGTTCCGCGAGTTTATCGAGTCGAGCCTTGAGCTCCGTGACCGGCACGGGATCCGAGACTTCGTCGAACTCGTTGCAGTATGTACAACTCAAGTTGCATCGGCGAGTCACGACGAGCTGAACATGCCAAGGCGCAAAAGCCAATCGATGCCACAAACGCATGATTGGGATGCCTTATCATGAGTCATGGGGTCGGGCCAGCAGAAACCTCGGCGAGGGGCATAGACACAATGAGGTGGAAAGGTGCCAACCACTTTGGCAAACGGTGTACACGACTACATACTCCCCAGGTGCCAACCACTTTGGTAAACGACTACATACTCCCCAGGTGCCAACCACTTTGGTAAACGGTGTACACGACTACATACTCCCCAGGTGCCAACCAATTAGGTGTTCCGTGAGTCCACACCGATTCGGTGTACCAGACCGCGACGACGGCGACGTTGAAGCTCTGGATCCATGTTGGCACGGACGAGACGACGACGGCTTATGAAACCCTTCCAGTTGCAAATCCGCAACACCTCGGACACGATATTGGGCTCGGTTAGGCTGATGAGCAACCTGCACAAGAGCACACAAAGCCCGGCCGTATGCAACGTATCAGTGTTCACAGATCTAGCGATTCTCGTCTATTTCACGGCGACCGAGCGCACATCGTTGCAGACGAAATTCATCATCGACGACGTCTCGCTCCCCTGGCAGTGATTGGCTCAAGCCAGCGCACGTCATTGCAGGCAGGTATTGCGGAGGAACGGGATGTCGGCCCCATTGTTAGCGTAACCGACGACGAGGTCCTTGTGGGCGTCTCCGTCGATATCGCCAGCTCTCAACCCACTGTAATAATCTCCGATATCGTATTGACCCACCAAGGAGTAAGTGGCATTGCCGTGGTTCCTGAAATAGCGAAGAGTCGAAGGCGACGGGCCGCCCGCAACCGCTAGATCTTCATAACCATCCCCATCGAGATCGGCAGCCACGAATCCGGTGACGTCCTCCTTGGCATACATATGTCCAACCTGGGCGAGAGTGCCATCGCCCAGACTCCGCATGATGAAAATCACGCTGGGAGATGAGCCACCAACGAATGCGACGAGATCTGGGGCCCCATTGGCATCGATGTCCGTAGCCATGAGTCCCCGAACAATTTGGCCCAAGGGATAAGTCACCGTTGCGTCGATATCGAATGTGCCATCCCCCCGATTCAACGTTATGGTCAAGGAGGCTTCGTTCGAGGCGACAGCGATATCTGGATAGGTATCCGCATTAAAATCGGCGGCTACGATCGCAAGCAAGTAGCCCGGGCCAACGAAGTAATCAACACGAGGCGCCAAAGCCCCACGACCCAAATTGAGGAGTACGCTGAAGTATCCATCGCTGGTTGCATTCGTCAGTACGAGGTCGGTCATGCCGTCTTGGTTTACGTCTGCCGGAATGATGCGGTACGTCGGCACCCCCAACGCATAGGCGTAGGTAAAGTGATTGTCGAACGTTCCATTTCCTCGATTCAGGGCAATGGCTAGCACGCCGAGGGAGTCAACGGATACGATGTCCGGGCTACCGTCCCCATTCATATCCACTGCTACCTTGGGGCTTGGCAAGATATACTGAACTGAGGGGGCAAATGTCCCATTGCCTTGATTCAAGAATATCTTGGCGCCACCCGACACGGGGAAGAGCAGATCGAGGTGCCCGTCGTTGTTGAAATCAGCCAGATCGGTCAGGGACAAATTCGCAGTTCCGGGAATACTGGTCCGGACGGGGAACGTACCATTTTGGTCGATCAAGAACCCAACGGTATTGTTATACAAGAGTGCCAACTCTTGTTGGTTGTTGTTATCGAGATCAATGGTGGTGATGTTCAAGGCGTTGGGCCATGAATGCGAGATCGCGGGAGCAAACGTGCCTGGGCCTTGGTTCAACATGACATTTACGGTTGTCGCCGCAGAATTCGTGGAGGCAAGATCCACATCGCCGTCGCCGTCGATATCGAGCCTCGTGAGTTCCTGTGGACTCGTGACCGTACGCAATGTGCGCGGGGGAAAGGTCCCATTGCCATTGTTCAAAAGCAGAGCGATTGCGCTGTCGGTCGTCGCCGCGACGGCAATGTCTCTCGAGCCGTCACCATTGAGATCGGCGATGACGAGTGCTTGGGCGCCATTTCCTACG
>DAOMZH010000327.1:0-10382 GCA_035437985.1 Polyangium sp. (in: bacteria)
ATGTGTGGACCGCAATCGTTCCGCATCATATTGCCATGCGCAAGCAGCTCACGTCGGGCGAACCTCTCAATCACAAAGACGGAGAAGGCGCCAAACGGCGGTCACAACATAACAATTATTTCACATTGCCCGTGACGTTCGCGATGATCAGCAACCATTTCGCGGTGGCTTACAATCATCATCTCGGATGGCTCATTCTGTGTTTGGCCATGGGCGGTGGCGTTGCGATTCGTCATTATTTGAATCTACTCTACAAGGAAGACCGAAAAGAGCAGCGCTTGCTCGTCGCGATTGGATTGGCCTTTGCTGGAGCGATCAGTTTGACGTTCCTCAAAAAGCCCGAACCGAAAATCATTGGCCCAGTCGATACTCCGACGGCCATGGCGATTATTCAAAAACGCTGCACCACGTGTCATTCGACAGCGCCCACCTATTCGGCTTTCGTCGCGCCACCGGCTGGATTCGTGATGGAATCGGTCGAGCAAGTATTGGCAAAATCGGAAAAAATCGTGCAACGCACGTCTGTGTCGCGCGACATGCCCATGGGGAATGCGACCGGCATGACCGACGAAGAACGGGCCATGCTGAAGGTTTGGATTGAAGGGCAAAAGAAGTGAACATGGAACAAATTCACGCTCCCGAACCATTACGCCTGGATTGTCCCAAACCGCGCGTGTTTTTGGGCGGATCCATCGAGATGGGCACAGCCACTGACTGGCAAGTCGCCGTGACCCAAGCTTTGGCGGACCTGGACATCCTGATTTGCAACCCGCGACGCAAAGCGTGGGATGCGAGTTGGCCGAATACGATTGATTTTCAGCCTTTTCGCGAACAAGTCGAATGGGAACTCGAAGCCCTGGAACGAGCGGATTTGATTCTTTTTTATTTCGATCCGCAAACGAAAGCGCCCATTACGCTCCTCGAATTGGGATTGCATGCGCGCCGCAACGTCATCGTGTGTTGCCCCGAAGGATATTGGCGCAAAGGCAATGTCGATATCGTGTGTCGACGGTATGGAATCAGGCAAGTCGACACGTTGGAAAAACTCATCACGCAAGCCCGCCAGGATATTGCTGAAATGAGCGCTCAATGATCGACCGCGACCACCTTCGTTTACTTTGGCGCAACGCCTGCCAGCATTGGGACTTGAACCGAATAGGTGCAACCAGCGTCTACAGTCCTGCCGAATTGGAAGCCGATGTGCATAAGTGGCTGGTCCGCATATTCGGGGACGATCCCCCGCAGTTTGCCCTGCCAGACCCTTTGCGTTGGTGGTTGGAAGAAGTGGCGACCACTGCTTGGACCGATTCGGCAACGGACCCCTGGCGAACTTTCGTGGCCAGTCACGGAATCATCGAATTGTCGGACGAAGCTCGGTGGGTCGATGATCCTCCCGAATGCCGCACAATCTATCTTGCATTGGGTCGTTGGTCCGACCGGCACTATTATCTCGTGAACTGCAGTCCTGAAAGCCCGGAATTTGGCAGTATCAGCGATTATAACGACACTCATCCTTGGATGAATTCGCAAGCCAAACCGGACGAACTTTGGCCCGATATGACGTCCTTTTTAACGAATAAAGCAGAATGAAGAGCAGGCCCTGATTTTCGAGGGCATTTTATCGAGGGACATTGGCGTGCTCGGTGCCGCCCACGCGACTCGTTCGAGTGCTCGTGCAAACACTCGCAACGATTTTACTCGACGACAATTCGTCATTCTGCCCCGCGTCGACTATGGTCCGCCGCGTGCGACCTCGGTTTTCCCTTGTCGTCTTATTGTTTCTCGTCTCGGGCTCCACCGGCTTGCTTTATGAGGTCGCGTTCGGAAAGCTGCTCGGGTACGTCTTCGGCGCAACGGCCTACGCCGTGAGCACCGTGCTCGCCTCGTTCATGGGCGGATTGGCGCTTGGTGCGCACATTGGCGGCAAACACGCAGCACGGTTCGACAAACCTCTCGCCGCGTACGGAGTGCTCGAGGTCATCGTCGGCCTGGTTTGCGCCATCTCGCCCGTGGCGCTCGAAGCGCTCACCCGCGTGTATGTGACGCTGGCGCAACGCGCGCCCGATTCACTCGCCACCATCACTGCACTCCGCGCCGCGATCGCCGTGGTCATCGTCATCGTTCCAACGGTGGCGATGGGTGCGACGCTGCCCGTACTTTCGCGCGTCGTGGCCGGAGAAAGCGGCGCTGACAGCGAACGGCGGCTCTCGATTCTCTACGCCATCAACACCGCTGGCGGCGCGTTCGGCGCGCTCACGAGCGCCTACGCGATCCTTCCGGTGCTGGGCGTAAACGGCACGATGTGGGCCGCGGCCATCGCCAACATCATCATCGGCGTGACCGCGTTCATCGCCGGCACCCGCAATCCTGTCGTGTCGCAGAAATCCTATGAGGTCAAACCTTCTGCGGCGACGAGTGTCGCGCCTGTGGCCGGTCTCGATCGCGAAAGTACGATGCTCGCTTTCGCATTTGCCTCCGGATTTGTCGTGTTTGCCGCCGAGGTTGTCGAGACGCACCTTCTTGCTCTGCTCATCGGCAACAGCGCTTATGCGTTTGGTCTCATGCTCGCTGTGTTCCTGGTTTGTCTCGCGTTTGGCGCGGCGCGATCTCACGCCTTCGCTACGCGTCACGGCGATCGGGCGATGGCTGTTGGCTTGGGTGCTGCAGCGTTGTCGCTCGCCATCACGATGCCGCTTTGGGCCGAGCTTCCGCGCATGTTCTTGCTCGCCGGGAAACATGTCTTTTCGTGGGGTGGGCGCGAAGTCGTGCGTGCGCTGGCGGCGCTCATGATCCTTGCTGTACCAACGGTTTTTCTGGGAACAAGCTTTCCGTTGCTCTTGGGTCGGGTGGCAGCGCGACGCGACGTTGCTTCTCGCGTTGGACGACTCACCGTGGCGAACACCATTGGGACGATTTTTGGTTCGATCTTGACCGGTTACGTGGTTCTTCCGCTCGTCGGTTCACAACGATCCTTGGTTGCGGTGACGATCCTTCTCGCCATCGCGTCGGTGATCGCTTACCGCACGTTCGCGGACAAACCTGTTGCAACGCCGCGCATTTATGCGCTACCCGCCATCGCGACGTTGATCGTGATCCTTGCACCAGCGTGGAACATCGCGCGGATGACGAACGGAGCCAACGTGTACTTCACCGCGGGTCCTCCACCGGATGCGATCGAGCGGGTTTGGGAAGACGTACACGGCGGGGTTACGAGCGTCGCGCGGCGGGGCGATGTTCTCACCCTGTACACGAATGGAAAGTTTCAAGGCGACAACGGAGCAGAAATGCCCGCACAACGCCGTTTTGCACATTTTCCGTCGATGTTCGTGAAAAACGAAGAACGGGTCCTCGTCATTGGTCTCGGCACGGGAACAACCTTGGGGACGATTGCCGCATATCCGTGGAAACACATTGATGTCGTGGAAATCTCGCCCTCGATCGTCGAAGCATCAAAGCAATACTTTTCCGGGCCCGCACGTAACTCATTGAGTGATCCGCGCGTCACCCTGGCGCTCGAAGATGGCCGGAACCATTTGCTTGTCACGCCAAACCGATATGACCTCGTCACGATGGAGTTGACGAGCGTTTGGTTTGCGGGCGCCTCGAGTTTGTATAGTCACGAGTTTTACGAACTGGTCCGAGCGCGACTCGCGAAAAACGGAATTCTTCAGCAATGGGTGCAATTGCATCACATTCGGCGGCGCGAGCTGGGCGCGATTGTGCGGACTTTGCGGGGGGTTTTTCCGCACGTGGCTTTGTTCGTAGGGGGTTCTCAAGGAATTTTGGTGTCGGCGATGGAGCCGCTGGTGGCTTCGCGCGCGCGTCTGGAAAAACTATCGACCGAGTCCAGTATTCGTGAAACGTTAGGCAATTCGTCCATGCTCACGCTTTTCGACGAACTCATGGCGTCGGAGGGGGATTTGGATCGCTTCATTGCCGAAACACAGGACAAACCGTACGTCTCGACAGACGACAATTTGTTCCTGGAGTATGCGACGCCGAAAGGCAACGTGCTCGATTATCACGCCTCATTGCAGGAAACGTTGGAGTTGCTCCGGGCGTACAAGACGACGGACGCGATTTCGAGGCATGTCGGACCTTGACGGTCCTAGGTTTGCACGCTCGTTTCAATGATCACCGGATCGTAGGCATTAAAGATGAGATCTCGTTTGGCATTACGACGCATCAGCCCCGCGCGGTAATCCCAAAGTCCCTGTTGAAAACGCAATGCAATGGCCCGCGCGTCCTCGTCGAGCCAAAAATGGTGATAGTTATCAATGACTTTCGGCCCTTGCACCGTCGTGAGTTGGTGGGCGAGCAGGGTGAGTAAATGCTCTTGCATATTGGGCACGACGCTCCCGTAGACATCTTCCCGTTTGACCAGGACCGCACCGAGGCGCCAATCGCCGAGGCTATTGCCCGTTTGGGATGTGTAATCGTGCCAAAAGGTCACATTCCAAATGAATGCTGCTAGCAACTCGATGAGGCCCGCTTGCGTTGGTTTTGCCGCAACTCCTGCTGTTGCAGGCATTCCAGCAACAATCTCCGCCCAGAATGCGGCCAAGGTCGTATCTTTCGTAATGGCCGCATCGTCCGCATAATAAAGCTCGACGTACTCGCGCACGAAGCGATCGATGAGCGCATAAACGAGCAGGCTTTCCTCGGCAAACGCAACGCCAGGCGCCGCGGAACCATCGGGTTCGAGTAGCCCCTGACGTTTTAGAAAATCGGGTACGGATTCATGACGGTAGGTCGACGCGGCATGACGATAAAGCGTCTGAAGGCTCGACCAAGTCAATGAAGTTCCGTGATACAAAAGACCGCTCTGCTCGACGATCGTATAAACGGCATGTTCGTTGATCATGACCGTACGAAAAGTGAACGGACGTAACAATCGCGAAATGGGGTGGTCGGGGGTAAGTTTGGTCCGCTGCGCCAAACCGAAAAGCGCCGCATTGAAGTAGTGAATTTGCAAGGTATGCTGCTCGACGACGACAGCAATGAGCACCGTGCTGGTGAATATGTACCGAACTTTGGCCCACTCGGGATCGCTGGGGGTGTACTTTTTACCGCGCCACGTAATGGACATATTCTCGAGATTGGCATCGAATTCGAGACGCCCTCCATAACGCTCGTATTTATCGGGCTGGACGACTTCGAGCGCTTCCCAATGTGACAAATCGGCAATGAACCGATCACCTTGCCGCGTGAGCCATGGGGCACCATAATCGTGCGTGAGGTACGCGCGTACGAGGTGCGGAGCATTGGGATCGCCTTTGATTGGCCGATAGGAAACAAACGTCGGACCGAAGACGTCACGCAGCAATGCCGTATATTCTTCGATGGGCGGGACGGATTTGTTGTCTGGTTGAAGTCGCGGAACCGAGCGCAAAATGGCATAAAAAAAGCGCGTCAATGCGGTTACCTCGAGCTCGGGCGCATCGAAATCACCCGAACCATAACGGAGAGAAACCCCGTCGAGGTTGTGTTGCCGCGGCAGAGTTGCCGGTTTATTGCCTTGAATTGCAAAAAAGCTTGCTGGTTTGTGAGGATCCGAGGTCCAATAGAATCCGCGGAAAAGCCAAAATAGCGAACAATAGGTATCCGCACCGAGGCGCATGAGTTTCAGGAGCGCCCGACGATCCGCGACGATTCGCTCATTACGAACGATATGCCCATAAGCCAACGACACGACCGCCATCGGCCAAACGAGCCACGGATAACTAACCAAGAATCCGAAGAAACGACGCAAGGTTCGTCGTGACGGAACAGTTGTAGGCTGCTCGGGAGCCACTGAGGGGTGAGTCAGGTTTGTCGTCATTTCTTGCTCGCTCGATTTGTATCAACTTCGGAGAAAGAATAACACATGTTTGTCTGGTTCACGCAACTTCACAACGTTCGCACCTCGGGCCTTCACGCGCGAAATTCGCCGCACGTTGCAACTTTTTGGCGAGCGACGGGCAACTGGTCGCATATTTTGTGATAACCTCGCATCCACATGCCCACGCCCGCCCAAGCCGAAAAATCTGTGCGTCAAGCCATCATCGCCGCAAGCGACGGATTGATTGAACGCCGCTCCCTCGTCGAGCTCATTGCCCTTGCCGCCATCGCTGGCGAACACGTTCTCGTCATTGGTCCCCCGGGAACGGCCAAAAGCGAAGCTGTCCGGCGCATTGCTTCGAGCCTTGGTGGCAAATACTTCGAATACTTGCTCGGGAGATTCACGGAACCAAGCGAAATTTTTGGACCCGTCAGCTTGAAGCGATTAAAAGACGGCGTCGTGGAAACCGAAACGGCCGGCATGCTCCCCGAAGCCGATATCGCGTTTCTGGATGAGGTTTTTCTCGGCTCGACAGCCATTCTCAATACGCTGCTCGGCATTCTCAACGAACGCCGATTTCGTCGCGGGCACACCGCGATTCAATGCCCGTTGCGCGTATGCGTAGGCGCCTCCAATCGCTTGCCCGAAGACGAAATGCTGGCGGCTTTTGCGGATCGTTTTTTGGTTCGCGTATTCGTCGGCCCGATTGGCGACTCCCGACTCGAAGAGCTGCTCGACGCCAGTTGGCAACAATGGCAGCCGCAAAAAGGCAATGTCGCAGCAATCGGCGACATTGATGCGTTGTCGCAAGCAGCCCGGAATATCGACATGACCCATGTTCGCTCAACGTTGGCCCAAGCCATTCGAATCGTGCGGGGCGTTGGCGTCGAATTGACGGATCGGCGCGCGGCTCGCCTGCAAAGGCTCGTGGCCGCAGCGGCCTCCATTGCCGGGAAAAACCGCGCGGATGAACGGGATCTATGGCCGATCGTGTATGCCATTCCCACGGAGGCCGCACAGCAACTCGCTCGCGACGCATTGCGAGATTTGCTCGCATCTTCGGAAAATACGAGTTTGTCGGCAGCCGCAGAAGAAAGCTCATTCGGGCCGAGAGCTCGTGCGCAACGCATCGTAACTCATGCGAAGGATCTCCTCGACGCCGCGCCCAAGGCCGAGGACAAACCAGCGCACAAATTGAAACTCGAAGGTGTGGCGCGCGAAATTGACGCGGGGTTTTCCCCCTCGAACATACCCCCAGAACTCGCCGAAATCCGCACGCGAATAACCAACCTTTTGGCTCCGTCGAAATGAGCGGCGTTCCCGTTTCCTGGACGGATCGCGAGCCTCCGCTCATTCCGCACGCAGCAGCGGCCGTGGGCGAGGTTGCGCGACGCCTTGCGCAGCGATTGCTCGAATTCGAGCCCACAATGCTGCGTCGACTCGCGGGAGTGGCTGGACAAACCTCTCTGATCGTGATGGGTGAAGAGACCATTCTGCCTTGGGTCGATGGAGTCGTTTATTTGGGGCGCGATCCACTTGCCCCTTCGCTGCTTTTGCCCACGCGAATTCGGCCCCTCGTTCCCGCGGCAAACGTGCTCGAAAAAGCCATATTGAATCGTTTTCCCAAGGTGTCGCCGCCCATTGCCGTGCTGCCGGACAGGCAAACCTTGATTTCATGTCATCAAGCGCTGCCGATATTGCGTAATCGCCTCGAAGAATTGCTGCGCGGGGGAAGTGCCTAATGGAACTTCCTCGCGCTTTATGGCCTTGGCGGCAATCGTTATCGATTTTTCCGCCCGATCTTGCAATTGCGTTGGGAGGCATCGTCGACAAACTGGCGATCTTGGTCGGCCCGTTGGTGTCACCGGATATGGCTGGACGTGACCAACCCGATGGAATCGATGGCGTTGGACGGCGCGGTTCTTTCGAGCGCTTGCTGACCACGGAATGGGCTTTGGCGGACGAAGCGCCATTGGAATTTTTACGCCGCGTGAGCACGGGGGAATTGTCATTTCTCGAAATTGCCCACCAAAAGCCAACCGTCGCCAAACGTTGCATCGTGCTTTTCGATGTCGGTGCAGAGCAATACGGTGGACCACGGCTCGTGCATCTGGCCGCATTGATTTTGCTCGAACAACGTGCCCGCGCAGCTGGAGCCCAATTTTCGTGGGGTATTCTGCAGGATCCGACCCGAGAACTGTTCGCCGACGTCAATGAAGAAAGCGTGCGAATGCTGCTCGCGCCGGGCAGTCGGAAATTCGACGCCCGTGACGACGCATTCGCGTATTATCAATTGCTAGTCAAAGACGACCCAGAAATTTGGTTTGTCGGCGGTACGGACTTGGTGGAGGGCTTGGTCTACCACGACGTCTTTCGACTGCAGATTGAAGATAGTTTCGACCCCGAAAAGCCTTTCGATTTGCACCTGACGGTTTTTGCCAAACGGGGCAAACCGCGCACAGCACGTTTGGAATTGCCCCCGAGCAACGTTGCGGTGCGGCTGCTTCGTGATCCGTTCCAAGTGGCGCGAGCAAAAACGCAAAAAAGCCGTCTTGACCTGGACGCGACGACGAACCTCGTCTTTTCGCGAGATGACCGGAAGCTCTTTCTTTTGGGTGCGACCGGTGAATTGGTGACCATTCCGATCCCGAATTCACCGAATTGCAACACTCCGCCGAAGCCACGGATTTTTCGCCCGCCTCCGAACGAACGAATCATTGGTGTCGGCCGATTGCAGCACACGCGCACGATTGCTGTGGCTACGTTCCACGGAGAAAACGCATTCGTTCATGAATTGTCGCCACGCCTGGGATCATCGACGCATAGCCGACGGTATGGTTGGGAAATCAATAGCTCCCCCGAGATCATCCATCATGTGCCGCAATGGTTTCGCCAGGATGACGCCCCCATTCGCCTCGGAGAATTGCTTCAAATCGACAAAGATCGGTCGTTTTTGCTCTACGACGGGGGGCGTATGCTTTTCAAATTCGAGGAAGAACGGGTCTACAATTGGGACTCACCCGTCACGTCCGTTCAGCACGCGGCCGGCGACGTATTTTGGTTGCGGAATGGCAAACCCCCTACGCTCATGACCTTTCAGGGCGGGATGCCAACTGGAATTGAAATGCCCCCCAATACGAGCGACATTCGGTGTGCTCACGGTGGTTATGTCGCAGCCCAAACGTACTCCTCGACGTGGCACTTATTAGATCCCAAAGGCACCATCGTCGAAACGCGGGAATTGCCACCGGAGTATGAAGTTCTTGGGGTTAGCAACGCCAAGGCCACGGCTTATTACGCGCTCGACCGCAAGCGAACGACCATTTATTGTTTTACGAGCAACCAGGTCGAGACTTGTTGCACGTTGTCCTCGCCCATCAAGGCCGTGAAAACGACGGTGGGATGCTGGTACATTGCTTTTCTCACTGAAGACGACGAACTTTGCATTTATTCGCGGGAATTCAAGACGTTCGTATTGCGAATGCGTTTGGGGGTTTCATGAATCCGCGACGCCTGGTCCATTGCGGGAACGTAAATGCCGCAGCGTTTTGGATCGATGAATCGATTCTCGGTCAAGAAACAGCACGCCACCGAATTCTCGAAATGGCCGGAGTCGATGAAGTGCGGCGCGTGGCGGATGGTCTTTTCGTTCGCCTGCGCGCCCCCGTACGCATTACGTGCGCTCGAGCTCCCGGGGTTCCTCTGGTCATATGTCGCAATTTGCTGCTCGGCGCTCCGTTGGACGATGACGAAATCGATTTGCTCGCTGCGCCACGGAATAGCGTGGTGCTCGTGCGAGCAGGACAAACCATCGTCGTCGATCCGGATTCATGTCCCAAAGAAGACCTGTCGAGCTGGATTGATCTTTCGGCGTGGAATCACGTAAAAGTAAGGCCACTTGGGGAGATCTTGACTTCACCTGGGCGGGCCATTGAAACCAAAGAAGTGAATACCCGCGAAATAGCGGGAATTGGCCCGCAGCCGCAAGAAGCGAAGGATATCCTCGCAACTCTCGGTCGAGCCCCGCAAGAGGTATCCACGCCAAACCAATCGGGGTGGGCTTCGTCGCTGCTCACGAGTTTGTCGACGTGGATTTCGTCCTTGGCGGCAAAACTGGCCCGTCCACAAAAGCACGTCCCCGCGACAGGATCGAAAACCCAACGAGAACTCGTCGTTTCGGCTGCATCTCCCAAAGCAGACAATGATTGGAGCGACCGCTTGCGCATGCTCCTCAATTCAGCAGCAGCACGGCTGTTGATTTGGGCTCGTATGGCCTCGTGGATTGTCCAGCGTCAAGCCGACTATTTGGAAAAAACACTTTCACTTTTCGATTCCGGAGATCTCGACGAAGCATTGCGCCACGCAATTCCGCTAGGCACGGGAAGTGACGGTCCCCAGCCATTGGCTTTGAATGTGCCAACCCCTCGGGCCGATTTGACCATTCATGCGACGAAGACGAAGGCCTCTTCCGCGCTTGGATTTGGTGATTCAGTATTCGAGAGTTTGCGCCGGCGTTATCGCAAAGCGGTCGAAATTTTAGAAAAGCAGGGAAAAATCAAAG
>DAOMZH010000328.1:0-10372 GCA_035437985.1 Polyangium sp. (in: bacteria)
GTCACGATCCGACGACCACCTGGCCGATCATTTCCCTCTCTGTCCACGGAAACCCCATCGCCCCAATACAAACCCGGTCAATTCATCACTGGCTACTTGACAGTATGACTGTCACGATCTAGGATGCAGGTTGTGACTCCCACCTACAAGCTCCATGAGTTGGCCGAAGAAGCGGGTGTATCTCCGCGAACGGTCCGCTACTATGTCCAGCGCGGGCTTTTGCCAGCGCCCGAGTTTCGGGGGAAAGACACGGCGTACGGTCAGGAGCACCTCCTCCGATTGCAGGCCATCAAACGCCTTCAGCAAACCCACCTCCCGCTTGATGAAATCCAGGACCGCCTCGCCCATGCCAGCGACACGGACCTGCTCCAGCTCACCAAGACCGATGTCCCCGCCGCGCGCGTACCCTTCGAAGAGCCTCGCGACACTGGCCCTGTCGAGAACCATGGCCACCCGTACCGCTCGTCGGGGCGCCAACAAGCTGATGCAATCTCGACAGCGCCCCAGAGCACCGCGCGGGTGTACCAGCTTGCAACGGGCGTGGAACTTTGGGTGCGCGACGGGGCGCCCCCCGCATCGCACGCGCTCGTGAGCGAAATCTTGAACCGTTACTCGACGACCCATGACGACAAGGATGCAGAGCAATGACGCCTTTTCAAAGTTATTCTTCCAATGCCGCGCAAAGTTTGGCGGCTAGTTTGCGCACCACACATGGCGATCAGGTGCCACTTCTGGGCGTCGCTTTGCGGGGCGAAGTGTTCGGCGCGCACGCCCGGATGGTCCTCCGCCAGCGCTACAAAAACCGCGAAACACAGCCCATCGAAGCGATATACACCTTTCCCATTCCCAGCGACGCGACCCTGGTCGGTTTTGCCATGGAGTGCGAGGGCCGGCGCATCGAAGCTGAAGTGCAGGAGCGCGAGGCGGCGTTTGCCAAGTACGACGAAGCAATCGCCAAGGGGCATGGCGCAGCGTTGCTCGAACAAGAGCGGCCAAACGTGTTTACCGCGAGCGTGGGCAATTTGCTGCCCAATGAAGAAACCGTCATTGAAGTTGCCTATATACAAAAACTAACGGCCGACGAAGGCGCATTGCGATTGATGATCCCAACCCTCGTGGCGCCGAAATACATTCCCGGCGTCCCGACCGGCGATCGCTCGGCGCACGGTATGGCGAACCCAACCGACATCGTGCCCGATGCGGATCGCATTTCGCCAAAGATTGGTGATGTAAAATATGGTCTGTCGATGGACATCGTGTTCGACCTCGGACGCAAGGTCACGATTGAAAGTCCCTCGCACGCCATTCAAACGATTGCCGAATCAGACCTGCGTCAACGCGTGACTTTTTCCTCGCAAATCGTGGCACTCGACCGCAACATCGTGCTTGTGGCCGAGGGCGCAGCGGGTGTTGTAGCGGGCGTCGTTTGCGACAAACGGCCCGACGAAGA
This sequence comes from Polyangium sp. (in: bacteria), assembly GCA_035437985.1. Taxonomy (GTDB): domain Bacteria; phylum Myxococcota_A; class Polyangia; order Polyangiales; family Polyangiaceae; genus Polyangium. The sequence goes on from DAOMZH010000328.1 coordinate 1,451, forward strand.
AGGCACGTTTGCCTTGACGTTGGTGCCGGATCTGTTCGAGGCGAAAAAAACGTCGAAAGGCCGAGCCGTGGTGTTCGTGGTCGATGTGTCGGGATCGATGCAGGGCGAATCGCTCGAACAAGCAAAACTCGCAATGCGGCTGTGCTTGCGGCACCTGAGCGAAGGCGATTTATTCGATATCGTGCCGTTCAGCTCGAGTTATTCGCATTTTTCGTTGTATTCGAAGCTGAGCCCGGACCTCATCCCCTTTACGCAAAAAACGCTGAAAGAAGTGGATCGTTATGTCGACGGCTTGGTGGCCAACGGCGGGACCGAGATGCTCGAGCCGCTTTCTGCAGCGACGAGGTTGCTCGCGGGCGTCGAGCGCGATCGCCTCATTGTGTTATTAACCGATGGGCAGGTGGGCAACGAGGGGCAGATCGTCGAGGAAATCGCAAAAAAGGCCGCTGGGGCGCGAGTTTATACCTTCGGCATTGGCCTGAACGTGAGTGATCTGCTGCTGCGCGATTTGGCGCGACGAACCAAGGGCGCAGTGGAGTTCATTCATCCTGGTGAGCGAATCGATGAAAAGGTGACGGCGCAGTTCGCGCGCGCGACCGCGGTCCGAATCGACGAGCTCAACGTAAAATGGGTGGGGGTCGATGCGGGTGAAGTGTCGCCGGGAGAGCCGCCTGCGTTGGTGGATGGTGAACCTTGGAGCGTGTACGGTCGTTATGAAACTCCGAGCGTGGGGCGCGTCGAGATTCGTGGCACCCTTGGGGGCGAGCCGTTTTTCCTGGAAGTGCCGATTGATCTCGCGTCGCGCGCGAACCGCCCAGCGCTCACGTCGTTATGGGCCGGCGCCCGCGTGCGCGATTTGGAGCAGGCCGATATGGTATCGCTCGGGAGGCGCGCCGAGGCGCACAAGCAGCGCATTGTGAATTTATGCGTGAAGCACGGCATTGCGTCGCAATACGCGTCGTTTGTCGTGGTTGAAAAGCGTACGGGGGAGCGACGGGTGCAGGTTCAGCCCGAGACGCGGGTGGTGCCCGTTCATGCGCCCGCGGGTGGAGCCGTGCGCGCTGCATTGCCCTCGAAAAAGAAGGCCAACGTCAATTTGAAGGACAGGCTTGGAAGGCCGCAAGATATTCCGTTTTCCATAACGCTTACTGAATCAGCACCGTCAATGGCGCCGCTTCGTGGAGTGAAGGCCGGAGTGCCGGTTCCTGCATCCGCCAAGCCCGCAGCCCCAAGCCAACGCGACCCGGCAGCGATGAGTCAGAGGGCACCGGCAGAGCAAGTGAAAGACAAACCGAGCGAAGTCGGGCTGCTGCAGCGAATGAAGCAGGCGCTCGGTTTCTCGAAGGAGGAGGCCAAGGTCGAGGAGACGACAAGGCGAGCGGAATCCCGAGCATCCAAGGTGTCCCCACCAGCGCCCAAGGTTGCTGCACCCGCGGTTGACGCGCCGGCAGTGAACGACCTTGGTAGCGTGTTCGCGCGCCAGCTCGCATCGGGTCTGTGGGAGTCGCGCGATGGGTCGGACAAGGGATATCTCTTGGCAACGACGGCGGTCCTCGAACGGTGCGTGCGCGAGGGCATCGACACGTCGCATGCGGTGTACGGCGCGCAGGTAATCAAAGCGGTAGATGCTTTGTGCCCATTGGTCGAGAAAAACGCGCTTGCTGGCACGGACGACAACGAGGTTATTCGGTCACTGCTGGTCATGGCGGCAGTTTCCACTGGAAAACGGGCGCGCACGCGGCTCGAGGCCCTTGCAAAGGCGGCGAAAAACGAAGCGGTGAAGTCGATTGCGGCGCACCTCGCGAATCAAGAAGCCGCCCAAAAGAGGCTCGCGAACAGCGCCACGTGACGAGGTTCGGCGGTAAGAACCCCAAAATGATCCAATGGTAGATCCGAACCACGGGTGAGACAGCGTGGGTGGCTGCTCCTCGCCAATGCTTCGTTCGCTCGTGTGCTTGCACATAGCGCGCGACCGTGGCAGTGGAGACTCCGTCTGCATCGCAAGACATGAGAATCGTTTGACTTGCAGGGGCACAGAAGCATGAAAAACGAAACGAAACCCGATTCCGATTTGATCCTCTATCAGACTGAAGATGGCCGGACGCGGTTGCAAGTGCGGCTGGATGGCGAAACGGTGTGGCTTTCGCTCAACCAGATGGCGGACCTGTTTCAGCGTGACAAATCGGTCATTTCGCGTCACATCAAGAACGTATTCGACGAGGGGGAACTGAGTCCGTCAGCAACTGTTGCAAAATCTGCAACAGTTCAAACCGAGGGCGGAAAGCAGGTCACGCGGGACATCGAGTTCTATAATCTCGACGTCATCATTTCCGTGGGCTATCGCGTGAAGTCACAGCGGGGCGTGCAGTTCCGCATCTGGGCCACGCAACGCTTGCACTCTTCGCGGCCCGCCGCCGCGATGCGCTGGAAGCACAAGGAGAAGCGGACCTGCTCGGGCTCCTTGATGCCGAGCTGAAGAAGCTGCCCAAGAAGCCCCGGCCGACGAAACAGTGCCCCTCCGGAGAGTACTAAAAGAGTATTACTGTCCGAGAGGTTGTGTGCGTTACGACTTCAGTGCTTGGTAACAAATTTTCGGCGGAATAAATTTTCTTGAAATAAAAGAGGGTGCTCGAGCGAATATATGCGCGTCATGCTCTCGCCTAGGGTGAAGACCCGTCAACTGTAAGATACTCAGCGGAACGTTCCCGTTTCGCTCGGACATTTCGTGTCCTGCTCGCGAGCCATTGTCGTGGCTCGATTCGCTTACTAAGACTATACTAACCGCGGCTCGTTGGACGAAAAAAAGGATCGTCGTCCCGAGTTTGCATAACCCCACGGACGAGTTGAAAAACCTGACGTCAGGTCGTGCGCATTCATTTGTGCATTTCGATTCGTCCGCAGCATGAGGAGGAATTTGTGACGCAAGCGATGTTACATGTCGATAGCGCACCGACCCGCATGCCGCTGGTATGTACCGTCATTTCTGTTGTTGTCTGGACGGTGTGCATGGCGATTTGCTTGGCAGCGTGGTTGTTCGCGACGAATGGTTCGTCCGTTGACGTGCGTGATTCGCAGTCGAATCCGTCGGCAACGCACGGTTCGGGGGTCAAGAAGGGTGATCGGTACGAGTCGGAATCCCGGGTTCGTCCTGGATATCGATTCTAATTTCTGATCCAAGACATTTTCCCGCGGGTGCAGTGAGCCTGAAAATGGTCCTGCACCCGCGGCTTTTTTTGTTGGTGCACCGCGAGAGTCATTTCGACGTCGGCGAGCAGCGGAGCTTTTGGGCGTGTTCCGTGACTGCTTTTGCGGTGACGGATTGTTTGGCCTTGCCCCACCGGTCGAGGACTTTGGCGAAGGATTCACACGCGAGGGCTTCGTTGCCCAGAGTCTCGTGCGCCATACCCAACAAGGCGCGGGACTGGACAAACCAAAGCACCATGATGGTTTCTAGGCAAGCATGGTTCACTCGCTCCAAATAGGGCAATGCTTCGCGAGGTTTTCCGACGAGCATGAGCGCTTTGCCGTAAAGAACCGACCAGATCATTCCCAAAGGACTTTTGTAAAGGTCCGTGGGCATCTGGACGTTCTGGGCTGCGGACACCGCATCGGCGGCCAATTCTTTGGAATACGTCGGCACGCCATAAGCGGCCAACCACCGTATCTGTTGCTCGACAGGTGTCGTCGCGGGATGCGCGGCCAGCCATTCGGCACGCGTGGCTTCGTATTTGGGGCGCGAGATCTTTCCTGCCCGGAAAAGGATGGCGTGCAGGGGGACGAGGGGGTCTATCGCGCCACCCGAGGAAGCAATCTTCGATAACTTGTTGTGGAGAGCATCCTCGGCCAAGGCAGCAGCCATTTCCCATTGATTCATTTCAATGAGAACTTCGAAGCGGATCATCAACAGATCCGCTGACTTTTTCGGAGCCAGGGTATTCGATGGGGCCACGAAAGCGGCTGAATCGCGCTCGGCCGCCTGGAAATCTCCAAATCCCAGCGCCAAACTGATCCGCGCGCGCATCGAGCGTCTCGCCGCGCAGCTGTTCGGGCGCCATATACGCGGGTGTGCCGAGCAAGACGCCATCTGCGGTCATCTGCAGGAGGGCCGAATCGATGGTGGCACCTTGTACGTCGATGGTGGCCGTTGCTTCCACATGCGAAGTGCGCCGTGCAATGCCAAAATCGAGGACCTTGGCGGAGTTGTCGGGACGAACGAGGATGTTGTCGGGTTTGATGTCGCGGTGCATGAAGCCGGCTTCATGGGCTGCGGCGAGGGCCCGGGCGACGTCCAGCAAAATACGCTGTCGCACGCTGATGGGCAGGTCTGCACCGACAAACTCGCGTAATGGTTTTCCCGTGACGAGCTCCATGGCAATGAAGGGAGCTCCGTCGTGTTCACCGATGTCGTAGATCGCCACGATGCCTGGATGCGACAATGCAGCAACGGCTTGGGCCTCGCGCTGCATGCGCATTACGGCCTGCTCCCACGCCTCGCTTGCGCCTTCATCGCTTTGTTTGCGCAGGACCTTGAGCGCGACGTGACGTTCGAGGCGCGTGTCGCGGGCTCGATAGACTTTGCCCATACCGCCCTCGCCCAAGAGTGCTTCGATGACGTATCTGCTGACGGTTTGTCCAGGAGCGAGGTGCATGATGGGGCATGCTAGCGAAAATGTTGGACGTTGGCTACGGTGTATGCGTAGGCTGTGCATCCTTGGTCTTTTCGACGAGGGAAAAGCTGTACTCAGTACGGGAATCCGCGATTTTGTCGCGCTTCCGCAATGACGGTGCGGAGCGTAGCCACATTGGTGTTCCACGTCGATTCACTCGGTGCGCCATTGAGTCCCGCGGCTTCCACGACGTATGGCCGAATCTGCGATATCCACGCGTCGAGTTTCGCGTCGACGGAGGTCGCCGAAAAAGGACCCGCGATGAACGCGTCGATGTATTTGTCGTATTCGGCCTTCCACCCGATGAAATGGCGCGTGAGGGGATCGCAGGACGCAGGCATTTGCGCCACCGAGGTGTTTGGCTGGACCGTACACGTGCACGGGGCAGTCGCGTTCCACGCAGGGGCGATGTGGACAAACGCCGAAGTGTTGAAGGAATGGTCGAAATCCCACGGAATGAGCCAGAAACTCGAATGGGCCGTCGCCTCGTACCAGTAATAGTTGTGATTGCCGACGCCTCCAGGATTATTGCCCGCGCCTCCAGCGGTGCACCACCAATGAAACATTCCGTCATCATTGATGATGACGCGGTCGATGGCCACGTATTTCATTGTGTACTCGCGGTCGATCCAAGCTTCGGTCTGCGTAGAATCCGCTTCGATCGCCGCCTTGAAGTCGAGCATTGCTTGGACCGTGGGCATTTGATCTTCGTTTGTCTCGAGCGCATTGAGATACGTGCTGGCATCCGGGTGAATGGGCCAAATCTCTTTGTAAAGATTGCCTTCACCACCGTCGGTGAAACGTGAGCGCGTGAATCGACCATCGACTTGCTCGACCAACGCGAACAATCCTTCGAGTTGCCCGTTGATCAAGAGGCGCACGTGCACGGCCCGCGGCGCTGCAATGCCCATGTCGCGAAATAACGAATAACCGAGGCGATCCCGGAGCATGGCGCGGTCGCGATTCATCGTATGAAAGTTCAGCTTGCGTTGTCCATAAAAACGCCCATTCGGGTCGACCTGATCGAAAGCGAGCTTCATTGAACACTTGCCAGACTTGGGTCCTCCAATCGAGCCTTGCGTTCCCGAACATGGCGGCAAAAATGCGCCATAGCCACCTTTGTAGCGAACGCGGAGCGAGGCATAGGTTTGTCCTTCAAAAACGAGCGACGCCGGAACGTACACTTCGGTGGTCGGGTCTTGGTTGATGAGCGCGAGGTCGGCGGGCGCGATTTGAATGTCGTAGGTGCGAACTTGGGAGTCGTCGAAAAGATAGGTCGCTTCGTCTTGGGGATTGGCAATGATTTCAGGCCGTGGCGGCGGGCCTGCGTCGCCCGAGGCATCGACAGCGCCTCCATCTTCGGGTATCGTGCCGGCGTCGAAGCTGCCTGCTCCGGCGGCGCCTCCTGCGCCACCCACAAGAACTTGCGACGTTTCTGTACATGCCGTCGCCAGCGCGACGACGCCGAGCCCTATCATTCGTATCGACCAGCTCATGATACCACCTCATCGCGCCAGAAGAAAGTAAAGGAAATATCCTAAATCATCCAAAAAGCAAGCAAAATATGGTATCGACTTTCACCCGTGACCAACGTCATGCCCCGACGACGGGCCACCGACGATGACAAGAGGCCTCGACATTCATGACTGACAAACCACAACATCCCCCCACAATCGAGCTCGCCGGCGCGCGTTTGCGTCTTCTGCAAATGGCTGACGCTCCAGCGCTGTATGCTTACTTGAGCGAGCCAGTCGTGACTGCATTGACGAGTTATCCGGAAATATCGGTGCCTTTGGTCGAAGGCATGATCGAGCGGTATCAGAAGCGTTGGTCCGCTGGCGAATTGTCGAAATGGGGAATTGCCCTCGAAAAGGACGATCAGATTGTGGGCATTTGCGGTTTCAACGAATGGTCCTCCGTGCACCGCTGGGCCGAAATCGCGTTCGACCTGGCCCACACACACTGGGGCAGGGGCCTCATGCGCCAAGCCCTGCGCGCGGTGCTCGATTGGACGTACGAGCGGGACCAAATCGATCGCGTGCACGCGTTTGTCCGAGTCGACAACGAGCGGTCTCGAGGCTTGCTCGAGCGCAGTGGGTTTGTCCGCGAGGGGTGTTTGCGGAGTTATCGTGTTTGTCGCGGAAAAGCTTACGATTATTATGTTTACAGCTTGTTACGCGCGGACTGGACGAGCACACAAGAAAAAAAGGGCGAGTGAATTGCTACAATCCCCGGGTATACTCGGGGCGCAGGCGAATTCGACCAGCAAGGGCCGCGTCGATGACTTCCAGAATTCGTTCGCGATCCGCCGGCAAACGCCCCCCAATGGGCAGGTAATTCGAGGCATGGTTCGTCCGGAAAAGCGCATTCGTGGGCGCTGCTTCGTCCACGAAAATGCGGAGTTCCCGCAAAAGACCATAAATGTCCGGGAGCTGAAAACGACCTCGGCGTTCGAGCGTGGCGAGCGGCGTTTCCGGCACGACCGTGAGCGTGAGCGCGGCGAGAAATTCCGGATTCATCGCGGTCGCGAGGCGCGCGGACGCATGAGCATGGTCGTCGCTGCGCTCCGTTCCGCCCGCGCCAAGGAGAAAAATAGCTGATGTTTTCATTCCCGCAGCCTGGGCTCGCCGAGCCGCTTCGACATGGGTATCGAACGTCGAGCCTTTGGCAATGCGTTTGAGCACGACGTCATCGCCGGACTCCGGTCCGATGTACAGCAGATCCAAACCGGCTTCGCGAAGCGCGCGCAATTCATCCGCGGTCTTTTCGACGAGATTCGTGGCCATTGCATAACAACTCACTTGCCGTAGGCCCGGAAAAACCCGGCGACACGTTTCGAGAATGGGGAGCCATTGCTCGAGGGGCATGACCAGGGCGTCACCATCGGCAACGAAGACTTTTTCGACGCGATCGCCGAACGCTGAACCTGCGGATTCGAGGTCTTGGATGACCTCGGGGAGTTCACGGATGCGAAATGTTTTGTCCCGGTACATGTCGCAATAGGTGCATCGATTCCATGAACAACCTATCGTTGCCTGGAGAATGTACGAGTGCGCCTCGCTCGGGGGACGGTACAATTTGCCTTCGTAACGCATGGGCCGCGCCGAGCATAATGCAAGCGGGGAGGGAAGGCAATTGGAAGTCACGTATTCGTTGACGAAATCGTCCACCCGCCGCTGGATGCCGCGCATGGGTGTGGTGAAAACGTTCAAAACGAGGCAACCCGTCGAATCGGTGCGATTCGCATCGCGGAGGTCGGCAATATTTTTCTCCAATATGCTGAATGAATCCGGACCACGTGACAACAGATCGCCGGACCGACGATGGTGCGCGTAACACCAACTACAGAACGTCGAGGAGGGCATGCACTCATGGCATTCGATGTGAGCTCGAAACGTATTCGATCTGTTCGGGAAATTGGCCTATTGTTCGGGCTGGTGCTCGTTCTGGTCACGGCAGGCTGCGGCACGCAGTCCCCGGGGGACGATGGCGGAGCCGGCGGGGTCGGAGTTTCTGGCGGTCGGGGCGGAGAAAACGGCCTCGTTACCGACGAACCATCCAAGCAATTGGCGGATATGGACGAGCAAATGCTCGCCGCCACGCCACAAATAGCGGCGACGGCTTGCACATCTGGTCCACAATGCCCGACGGGATATTGTGTTGACGGATTTTGTTGCGATCAAAAATGCGACAACAAATGCATGGCGTGTAGCGCGGCGAAAAAAGGCAGCGGAGCCGACGGTATTTGTGGATCGATCAAATATGATACGGACCCCGACAACGATTGCCCCAGCGGTGCATGCGACGGGAAAAACCAATGCAAGAATTACAACAGTGTTGCTTGCACATCGGCAGCGCAGTGTTTGTCGAACTTTTGCGTTGACGGTGTTTGCTGCAACAACATTTGCATGGGTAGCTGCCAAGCTTGCAGCGCGGCGAAAAAAGGCAGCGGACAAGACGGGATTTGCGGATCAATCAAAGCCGCGACGGATCCCGATAATGAATGCTCGAATGGCGATTGCAATGGTTCGGGGGCTTGTACGACGAGTCCGCAACCTACATTTTCCAATGGCACGGCGTGCTCTTCTTCGACGCAATGTGCGTCTGGTTATTGCGCCGACGGGGTGTGTTGCGATAGCTGGTGTCTAGGCACGTGTCAAGCGTGCACGGCGGCCAAGAAAAACCAGGGTACCGACGGCACGTGTGGCCCCATTGCGAATGACAAAGATCCCGACGACGAATGTTGGGGTGGCGC
>DAOMZH010000329.1:0-2245 GCA_035437985.1 Polyangium sp. (in: bacteria)
CCTCCTTTATTTACAAATACATTCCACCATTTACCGATAAAACTTGCCCCGTCAATTCATCGATACGAGGGGCGAATCTGGTTGTGACGATCCATTTGCTTCGTCGAGCATAACGACAAGCTTGGCGAAGAAAACCGGCGACTTCGGCGGCCGGGCAGTGATGAAGATCGTCCAGAAGAACCCACCGTTCACGCGTGTCGGCGAGATCAATGGCCAGGGTCGTGAGCGCTTCGGGAGATGCCAGAAGCTCGGACCAATCGAAGTCCCGCAAGCCGTTGGCTAATACGAGCGCGCGGGCGATTGAGAGAGCGACGAATTCATCGGGCACGCGATCGCGGAGGGAGATAAAGAGGGCGGACTCAATGCGTTCAGGAAACCTCGTGTGGAGAACATAATGCGTGAGGGCTGATTTCCCAAAACCTCCTTCGCCTTCGACGACGGTTACGGGACCACGAGCGAAGGCTTTGCGTAGCCATTGAATTTCTTGTCGACGACCGCAAAAGATGGCGGGAGGATTCGGTAAGCGGAATTCAACGGGCAACGATGCGAGAGAAGATGATTGGCGCGCCATGATGTACGTACTCGACTTCACCCATACTCGATCACGCAGGGCGCGGCGAGTGCCGCTTGAAGCTGTCATCAAACAAGTTGAAATAAAAGAAGAATTTCGAGTAACGACGAGCAACGAACGCGACTGCAAGCTCGCGAATTTTTCGACGTAAGTTCTGTGCATGCGCTCCTCCGCGCCGAATGTCTCGGTGGGTTGCCAGAGCGTGGCCAAGGTTCGTCATGGCGAGTTTCTTCGTGCACAAATTGGGATGGATGCTTGTCGCTTCGTTGCCATTGTTTTCGTTGGTTTCCGGGGCAATTGGTTGTACCGGACAACTGGACGAGGGTGAAGAAGACTCGGAAGCAATAGCATTGACTTTGGACGAGTCGCAGCTCGCTTCAGGGAGTGAAATGGGGGCTGAGCCAACTGCGACGCTCGTAGGTGGTCAATCGATTTTCGTTATGCCGACATGGACGGCGACGGGTAATCTCGTAACGGCGCGCGCGCGGCACAAAATGGTGACATTGATGAATGGGAAGTTGCTCGTGACGGGTGGGCAGGGCAGCGCGGGGATATTGGCAAGTGCCGAGGTGTATGATCCTTCGACGGGCGTATGGTCGACTGTGGCACCAATGGCTGCAGCGCGGCAAAACCATACGTTGACGCTTCTTGGTAATGGGCAAGTGCTTGCGGCTGGTGGCGACGCAAATGGGACATATCTAGCGAGTACCGAGATTTACGATCCGGTGGCGAATACTTGGTCGACTGTTTCGCCCATGCCGGCGCCGCGGAATCTATTCACGACGACGCTTCTCGACAATGGCAAAGTGCTCGTTACGGGGGGGACGACGACGGGTGCAGCGGTCCTCCAAAGCGCGGCGATTTATAATCCGGTGACCAATACTTGGTCTGCTGCGCCCAATATGAATTACGCACGCACGGCGCAAGAAGCCACGGTTTTGCCTACGGGAAAAGTGCTGATCACGGGCGGCTGGCAGGGGAGTTCATCGACGAATGCCGTCGAGCTTTATGACCCCGCGACGAATACGTTTGCTGTGCTCAGTTCGATGTCCTATATTCGACATCGGCATACGGCGACGCTTTTGCCTATGGGCAAGGTGCTGATTGCGGGGGGGCTCGATGCTGGCTCGTTCCCCATCATGACGGGCAATACGGAGCTTTACGATCCTCCTACGAATCTATGGTCTGTCAAAAACAATTTACCGACCTATCGTCAGGACCACGCAGCGACGCTCCTGAATGATGGGACGGTGCTCGTGACGGGCGGGCTTTCGAATGGGGTATCCTGGGCGTATGTCGATTTGTGGTTGACCGCGAGTAATGTGTGGACATCGGTTCCGCTCATGGGCACAGCGCGGGCATTTCATACCGCTGCGCGGTTGGCGAATGGTAATGCGATTGTCGTTGGAGGACAAACGGCGCCAGGGAGTTTTACGTCGACCGTCGAGATGTATACTACCCTGGGTCAGGCATGTTCGAACAATGCGCAATGTTCGAGCGGTTATTGTGTGGATGGCGTATGCTGCGATAGTGCCTGCAATGCCGGAGCGTGCGATGCCTGTTCGGTTGCGACAGGCGCGTTGATCAATGGCACGTGCCGGTTGCTGAGCGGAGTTGCCTGCAATGACGGCAATGCGTGCACGCAAACGGACTCGTGCCAAACGGGCGTGTGTA
>DAOMZH010000329.1:2345-10356 GCA_035437985.1 Polyangium sp. (in: bacteria)
ATCAATGCCACGACGCAGGGTTGTGCGATTCCGCAACGGGGATGTGTTCGAATCCGGTAAAGGCAAATGGGAGCAATTGCAATGACGGCAATGCGTGCACGCAAACGGACTCGTGCCAAACGGGCGTGTGTACCGGGGCAAACCCGGTCACCTGCACAGCGTCGGATCAATGCCACGACGCAGGGTTGTGCGATTCCGCAACGGGGATGTGTTCGAATCCCGTGAAAATCGATGGAACGCCCTGTAATGGAGGAACGTGCGAACAAGGGAATTGTGTCCCTTCGAGCGGCTCTGGTGGAGGCGGTGGAAATGGTGGCAGCGGCGGAGAAACAAGCTCTAGCAGTAGTTCGAGTTCCAGCAGTTCGAGTTCGAGCGGCACGGGCGGCGCAGGTGGCAATATGACGTCGAGCAGCACTTCGAGTTCCAGTAGCGGAAGCGTTGGCGGCGGTGGAGGAAACGTCGGGGAGGGCGGAGGTGGTGCTGGTTCGATTATGCCTGATGAGCCGCACGATACGAGCGGATGTGGTTGTCGTACCGTTCAATCGAATTCGAATTCCTCAATGGCGGCGACCATTGGCCTCGTGCTCATGGGATTGCTGCGTCGTCGCCGGTCGAATGCACGCTGACCCCGAACCGAACCAATCGGTCACAATCACTGAACCAAACGTCACTTCAGCTTCGAGAAGTCGATCGTCCCTTGCCAGATGTTGGTCACGTCGAGCATCCCGAAGAGCCACGCCGCGTCCTTGTCGAGATCCCCGGCGTACCACGTAACCAGCACCCGATCCGCGTCGATGTCCGCCGCCCCCGCATACGACGTATCCCCCGCGCTCGGCAACTCGCCCCATTCCTGGATGGTGATGGCCCCACCCGTGGTGAAGTCGCTAAATACCGCGCCGCGCATCCCAGGCTCCACAATGCAAAAACAACGCAGAAACAATAATGCGCGTAGTGCAGAATGAATCGTTTCAGGATTCCGCCAGGCCATCATGAGCGTGCCTGCACGTCAAGAAAATGGGGGACGAAATCATGCGCGCCTATCCCTGGACCATTCCGTTGCATCCAGTAGTTCGTTCGTCATGGTCGCATCTCGGCTGTCGTCGTCCTGCGCAGCCACCTCGTCACGGCTGTAATCGATGACGCTCCACTGGTTGTACGGATCCCAAAAAAAAGCGCTAACGTATGATTGTTGGGGTGTAAATATTCGCGATTTTCCTTGACAGGACGTGATTTCGTCGTGTTTGATGGTCTCTATGAAAATGGCCACGATTTTTTCTTCGTTCGTTGTTTTGGGTCTCGTCGCTGCTCCGGCATCGGAGGCAATGGCGACGAACTACTCGCTCTGGATCAATGGGCGGAGCAATTCCGCACCGGTGGGCAGTTACGATGATTTCAGGTACTGGGGACCGTCATCTGCGTCCGCCGGGGTGAACAAAAAAGCCGTCAATTGGAATGGCTATGATAGCATCGCCTCCACGAATGGCGCCATTCGCAATGCGCTCGACTGTTTTTGTACGGGGTCGAACTGGTGTTACATCGCTGCGCACGACGCGGGAGACGCGCAAATCGGGTATGTGCTGTCGATGTATGGAGCATCGTCGCGCTACAAGAAAAACGCGACGGCAAACAGCAGCGGCGTTTGTGGCAATACGGATGGCGGGACGCAGACGGGTTGGAACATCAAGTGGGTTCGCGTCGCCGGCGGTGCTGCTGGTGGTAGTGAGCTTTCCGACTACGGTTCTTGGCCGTCGACGGAGCCATTGGTCAAAGATCTAAAGACCACCACGGTGCGGGCCCTTTACAATCACAACAATACCGCAAGTGCATGGTTCTACATGTATGCCGGGGCGGCGGGAATCTACAATGCCAACATTCTTCCCGGACAACACGACGAAGTCGTTGCGTATCATTCGTCAGGTGCAAAGGCCGGCAGCGCAGGGTCTGCTCTTGGCAATCCCAACGATTTTTTGATCAATGACCTGACACTGGGCACGAGCGCCAACGAGGGTGGTAGTGTGAAATGGTCGTACCACAGCGTGGCGCTTCGCGACGATAGTGAACTCTACAATCACTTCCCCGCCGGCAATTGGGCTGGGATTGTCGCCCCAATGCGATCCGACATGGTGCTGTACGCAAGGTGACCGACCTGCGTGATGCGCCATCCTCAAAGGCCTAGACTTGTCCCGCTCGCTCGTTTTCAGATGCATCGGGACGGCTACCCCAAAGGTGCCTACCACTTTGGTAACCAGTAACCAAAGTCACATTCGCCAAAGGTGCCAACCACTGCTGCATTCGAACGCGTTGCTGACGACACCCTCCGCGCCCTCGAACGTGCGCTCGCCGATGTCGATTCCCTCGAAGTCGACCTGCAAATGGGCGTTATGACGCTCGAATTCGCTGATGGGGCCAAATACATCATCAACAGCCATCGCGCCGCCAAGCAGATCTGGATGGCCGCTGAACGAACTGCCTGGCACTTCGATCCTGTCGCCCAGGGCCGAGAATGGAAAGCGCCCAAAGAGAATCGCGCTTTACACGCCCGCAGACGTGTTTTGCGGGCGCGTCGAGGAAGTTGCTGCACGCCGACAAACGGCGCTCGATGAGGCGTTTGCAGCGCATCCCGAGCGATTCCCGAACGGTCGGCCTGTCGCGAAACGACCGCCCGAGGCGGTCCATATCAATCCGCTCCCAATCGCCGACGGAAATGACGTTATGGCTACCGGAACCGAAAATGGCGTCTCACGCCGCGGCGAGGACGCCGCGGCGCCAGACGCGAGCTGCTGATTAAAACGCGATGCCTTCATAAAACTTTCGAAGACGCTGTCTCATTTGCGTTGACACGTTCCGCGCAACCAAGGCTAGAAACGCAAGGATACGATAGTACGTTCACACTGGGCGTCGTTTTCGGGGTCGACAGCACCCCACCGATTGAGATTACAAAGCAACTATCGCACTATCGAATGCTCGTCTAGCAAGGGCAAAGCGATACAGATGACGCACGTTCATTGCAATCAATTCTCGAAAAGCACTTCGGTGCGCAACATCCCGCGATGCTTGCAGTCGAGAGCATGAAACGCCTTCAACGCTTCAAGGCTCAAATGGCGGCCAAACGCGGAGGCAGCTGACGTGCGCTACCTCGATCGTGCCGCCGTACCCGCACCTGCATGTCTTGCGCAGTTTGAGCCCGGCAAACACACGTGGAACGACGTCACGGAAGCCGACAAAGCCGAAATCCGCTCGCAGTTGGGCAGATCTGGTAGAGTATTACGCCAGTCAACCCTTTTCATCTGCTGCTTTGGACGCGCTTGGCATTGATCCGTGAGCGCGCGGTAGAAAGCCCTGCCGCCCGCGCGTTACACCCACCCCCAGCACATCGATGGCATCGCCAGCAGAGGCCCCGCGTCAATCCTCGAATACAAACAAGCCGGGGGCACATCCTTCCAGAAACTGCTTTTCCTGCTGCCAAAGGTAGACGCTGCGAATTTTGACGAATTCGTCGTCCGCTCGATTGCGCACGGCCTCTAGGGCTTCAGGTGGCACCAGGTGTCGTTTCGCTGTTTGTCGAACCATATCGCTCTCGGAACCACGAAGCATTTCGCGCAATGCGGCGAGTTCACCTGCCGCGACAATCCCCCGATTGCCCGGCTCTCCCTGAGCAATGCCCCTTGCGAGCGATTGGACGGCGCCATTTCCAGCCGTCCCGAGTAATTCAACGGCGCACGCCTCCGGCGCAACTTCGTCCGCTTTGCACGCCAACATTACACAGAACGCTCGTGTGCGAGCGCCATTGAAGTTGTATCGATTCAGTTTCCGGACCGGCTCATTACCAACTTCCTCGCGAAGACGACCAACAAGTTCATTCATTGGTACCCCGCCGAGCTTTCGCGCAAAATCGATAGCCAAGCGTAATTGCGTGCTGTTCATGCTGGCAAAATGTTCCGTAATGGTCGTCGCCCAAAACCATTGCCGATACTTGTTGCGCACATCGCCCAATTCAAAGTCATGCACACCTGCGGCTTCACACAAAGATACGAGCTGGTACGTGTACGGAAGCACAGCGGGGCCATGAATGGCGCAACAGTTCCGCAGAAACTCCACTGCTATCTTCATGCGTTGTTCCAGCGGCTTGAATGGGTCCTCATTGCGCTCGAATGCCTTGACCAAGCTTTTCTGCAAAACCGCAGGCTGCGGCTTCGATGGCTCAATGCCAAGAGAAACCTTTAAGGCCGCAAGCACCGATTGCGGGTCGAGTTTTCCCCAACCAACTTCCTCGGATAGAGCCGCGATTTTAAATGGCAAGTTGATGTTTCGAGCGAAGGTGAGCGCTGCAGCCATGTCCTCCTCACTCATGCGTGTACCCATCGAATTGACCCGCTGAAAGCTCGTTGTAACGACATCGAGGTCATCAGAAACGATTGGCACCACTGGCACCGGATAATCCTTGATTAGCGCTGCAATTCGTTGACTCTCGCGAACCATTGTTCGCCGAGCATCGGAATCTTTGACGTGTGATTTGAGTTCGTCCTGAAACTCCCCCATCTCGTAATCGTCGAGCACGATATGCAGCGGTAACTGTGTTGGTTCTGGAACGGCTCCCTTTCGTTTCGATTTTACGCTCAATCGATCGCGCGTGCTCGTACCTGCACTCGCCGCCAGATCATAATAGATTGTCCAACGCGTCTCATTCTCGTTCGCATCAATATCTGATTCGCCTTCTTCGGGGGACTGTCGCGGGGCGAGAGCGCCTACGAGAGTGGAAACACGCTGAAGACCATCAAGTAGAAAGGTCCGGGTCATAATGATATTCTCGCTTGCGGCCAAGATACGAACAGCACGCGGGCCAATGCGCTTTTCGGCGCCCACATCAGTACGCGTCGTACGCCAAACCAAGAGGCTGCCTATCGGCATGCCACACAATACGCTGTCGAGCAGATCGAGCCGCTGCTCGTCCTTCCACACGAAGTCGCGTTGAAACTCTGGAACGAGAATGCCTCCGTCTATGACATCTTCAATGAGCCGGCGCAGCGGAGGGACCGTCGGATTGTCAAAGAGCTTCGAGCTTGTCATGGCGTGTCACTACAGGCGGTTGAGAAGGTTGTGCAAAAGGTTTGTCGCTTCGTCAGCATCGAGCGAGAGTTCGTCGCGTAAACAGTCGTCAGGCGTCGTCTCGCGATTGAAAAGCAGCTCGGCAATTTTTTCGTCGCGTGTATTGAACCCAGGCTGAAGCGCTACGCGTTGGTTCGCTATCAGCACGTGAAACATCGGATGGATGTCGTCATCCGCGGTGGCAGTCGGGACATCCTTGGGTTTGTCTCCGTCAAGACCGTCCTTCATGTTGAAATACCATCGAGGACGCCGCCCATGTGCATCGGCAGTATCCAAGGCGCGGAGAGCTTCACATTGAGCTATTCGCCGCTCTCGTTTGTCCCTCTCCTCTATCTCGCGACTCCACTTTGCAAGAGCATCAAGCGGGATATAGTTTTCAATCGCTCGACGACGTAACTGATGAATTGCCGGACGGCCGTCCCATTCATGGAGCGCCTCGTTTGCTACTAGCAGGGCCATTTCCGATTCTTCAGATGGTTGACTTGCATCACGTGGTTTCTCTTTCCAATCCTTTTTCGCAATATTCTTTGGCCGTTTGACCGCCCGCGCGTCACGATCCGTGACCACGAAAAGTCGCCACCGCCGCACATCACGCTGCGAGCCATTGGGACATAATACGGGATCATTATTCGGAGGATCGAGGTCATTCAACAGATGCTGCACCTCCGGAAGTCCGCCGCCCTGCTGGAAAACAAACCAGCCATCGCACAACGCACGGTTGAACAATACGCGATCCTCGTTCGCTTTGAGCATAATCGCAAATCTCGCAATGAACCTCCCGTCATTGCGTCGATTCTCCACCAGCACGTGGAGCGGCATGCGCACCATGGCCAAGGCGTCCTTTACGTTGAGCCGCAGCCCTTTGCCTGGCGGTGGCTCCCAATCCGAATACTCAGCCTGTACCACAATCGTCAACGCACGACCTCGTCGAATGCTTTCCGTCGTGTCACTCAATATCAACCGCAACGTCTTCTGGACAGACTTTGGCCACAAATCTAGCCAGCGACTAATCGGACTATCAATCTTTTGGTTCCACACAGGATTGAGCGCAACGAAATGAGGCGACGGGCGACGGCACGAGAGAATGAGCTGAAGAAGGTCCCCCGGATCGACTTTTTCCGCATCAAAAAGCTCGGCGCCGAGTTGGATCCGCATTACCAGGCTTCGCTTTGCTTGGCCGCCAATTCGTTGGCAAGCTCAGATTCAGTCGCAAACACGGGAATGGCCCCATCACGTTGAGGTCGACCAAAAGAATCGAATTCAATCGTTTCGATCGTACTCTCCGTCTGGGCTCGTGCAGCGTCAACCCAATGAAGTGCCACTCGATCGGCTGGAATTTCTCCGCTCGCAATGGCCAATTGGACGCCGAGCAGCAATGCAAATGAATGCGTCTCGAGAACCATCACCGGCGGCTCCTCACTTGCACCAATCTTGCAAAGAAAACTCGCCAGCTTGGATTGGGCTCGAGGATGAAGATGCGATTCCGGTTCTTCGATCGCCAGTACACGAGGGCCTTTCGACGTTGCACTCATGGCCGCAGCGACAAGCACCGGCAGCGCTTGCGCCATACCTTCGCCTGTGTCCACGAAGTCAATATCCATCGCCGTCATCATGGGTCGCAAGAGTACCCGCCGCTCGCGCCCTTCTTCGGGCAGCAAGAGTTCGCGTTGGGTCACTTCAACAAACCATTGCGCTACCTGGCGATGGACGTCATCATCCGCGACGAGCACATCAACCGCGTTACCGCCGTCCGGCGAAAGGATGGGCGGACGCACCCCACTGGGCTCGAACCGTCGCGGTGGACGGGCCCGAATCGCGCGAAGCCATTGAACCGTTTGTCGTAGCGCACGTAGCCGCTCGGCCAACGTAACCAATCGAGCATCACGCGGCACGAGGCCATCGAATTCGAGAAACACCTCATCAATTGCCCCCCCTCGTGCGCGCCTAGCAATTCCTCCTCGTGCGCGCCCAGCACTTCCTCCTCGTGCGCGCCCAGCATTACCCCCTTGATTGCTACGACTAACGACCTCAGCCGGCGACTGCTGAGTTAAAATAGACGGACTTTCCTGCACGTAAAAATCGGTGCCGCGCTTCGCGACAAACTCGATACGATCGCTGTCGTTCGTTCCGCAACGGATACGGTCAACACGCTGCTGCCCGGAAGATTCGAGTCGGAGATCAAATTCGCCGGTGAACCCATCGTCCCATCCCAACCCCAATTGAAGGGTTTCTGGATCTTCCGCAAGCGTTATATAGCGAGATAGCAACGACTTGAAACCACCGCCTTGATCCACAACGCGAGACGTATCGATGGGCCCAGGCGATGTTTCGAGAACCGAGTCGCCCAGCATCGCCAACAGACGCACGAGATTGCTCTTGCCAGCGTTGTTCCAGCCGTCAAGGAGCGTGATGGGGCGCAGCTCAATGGACCGCCGCGTGGCAAACGAGCGGTAATTCCCAACGATCAGACGGTCAAGGCGCATGACGTGCCTGCATATATATGCGTGCGGTCCGGATGTCGAGGATCATGCAACAAAACACGTCGTAAATTCCGCAAACCGCCTCCTCTACGGTACCGACGACTTGCTCGACCTCGCCAGCGGCGTTCATGCCTTGGGTCGGCTGGCCCCGCTCACTTGAACAACGGCTGACGGCAGACCTCCACCTGCACTCCCCTCCAAATCGCCCCCAGCCCGTCAACCTCGAACTGGGCTCGCCCTTTCCGATATGCCAAGGCATGCAGATCCCTGGTCGACCGCCTAGGCCAAACAACCCGCCCATTTTTCGCACTTGACGCGTTTACACCGTCTGCGTCACTCCTGCGGATTTGTGCACTCGCCCGTATCCAGCCGCAGTCCTGATTCGGTCGGGGATCGTGGACGTTCACTCGCGTCGGTTTTTCTCG
>DAOMZH010000330.1:0-10336 GCA_035437985.1 Polyangium sp. (in: bacteria)
ATCCGACAGTAAAACGAACGATGCCACGCGTGGAGAATGATCAACGAATAGACTTTCTCTTGGGACACCGGGTCGCCATGTTTGGCCTTGTCCCGCAATACCTGGACGAACTCGGGTTTGACCATGCCCGCGGCGGCAATCGATTCCGGTTCGAGCAGCACATCACTGGCGTTCATGTCGGTGAACCATTGTGCCGGGGCGTGAAATGGAGTTTTCCGCGCTTCGATGACCACCGACGGCAAATCATTTCGCATTGCCCGCCGCAAGAGGCGTTTGTTGAAATTCGGCCCCGTACGCAATGCGTGCGGAATACGAGCCGCAAACTCCATCACCCGGTGATCCATGAACGGCGCCCGTGCCTCGATGCTTTGCGCCATACTCGTCCGATCCAAACGCAAGTTGATCCTATCCGGCAACCTCATTCGCGTCTCGAACAACAACATCTGCGACAACGTATCCAGCGATTCCGCCTCCTGCTCCAAGTCCCGGAAACGATCACTCGTAATATCCTCGCCCAACAATGCTCTTCGCTCCTCCACCGAGGAAAACACGAATTCCTCGTGGGCCAGATATTTGTCCAGCGGACCCATTTTCGCGACCTGCGTATCTTGTACGGTCGCGAAAAACTTTTTGTATCCAGCAAAAAGTTCGTCGCTCCCTTCACCAGACAAAACGGTCGTCACTTTCGCGCCGGCAACGGCACGAAAAACCGAAGCCGTCGGCAAGAGTGCGTCTGTTGATACCGGTTCTTCGACGTCGTACATGACGTCTTCGATTTTCGCCGCATCCTTTGATTCGAGGTGCAACACGCGGTGCGTCGCGCCATAACGGTGGGCGACTTCGCCCGCCGTTATGGATTCGTCAATCGATTCGCCTCGAAAACCAATCGTGAATGCTTGCACTTCGCGGCCTTCGAGCGCGCGTGCTCCGAGGGCAAACACGCTGGCCGAATCCACGCCGCCGCTCAAGAGAAAGCCCATTGGCACTTCGCTTTCCAGCCGTACGTGCACTGCTTCTCGCAGCGTTTCCCGCAATTCTTCTTCCCACGCCACCGTCCGCCATCCGACGTCTGGCTTTGCCGAATCATGTTCGAATCGCAATTTCCAGTATTCGACGATCCTCGGCGCGGCATCTCCTTCCGCGACGAGCAACGTGCCACTTTGCAGTTTCTGGATTCCCTCGAAGATCGACAAGGGCGCAGGAACATACCCAAAACGCAGATACTCGGCCACGGCTTCGGAAGAAATTCGGGGCAATTGATCCTGCACCAACGCCTTCAATTCCGAAGCAAAACGAAGGACTCCTTGCCGTTTTTCGTAGTACAACGGCTTTAGTCCGGGCCGATCACGGCCCAAGATCAAGCGACGTTTGGCCTTGTCGTACAGGGCAAACGCAAACATTCCCGCGAGTTCCTTCACGAACTCGAGCCCACGCTCCTTGTACAAATGAATGAGCACTTCCCCGTCCACGCGCGTCCGAAAACGATGCCGCTTTTGCAAATCTTTTCGGAGCACGTGATGATTGTAGATTTCACCGTTCACCACGACGATGACCTGTTCGTCCTCGCTATACAACGGCTGACCACCGCCAACGAGATCGAGGATCGCCAAACGGCGAAACCCCAATATCGCATGATCATCCACATACCAACCTTGAGCGTCCGGTCCGCGATGCTTCATGACGTCCAAACTTTTCGTCGGAAAAGGAAGCGACGCCAATCGCTCTCGGCCGGAAAAAGCTCCGAGAATTCCACACATGGGTTCCTCCACGATTCGTGCGGGTGAGAGTAACGAACTTACCGCGGCAGGGCGATTACGCGGATTCCACCTCTTGCAACAATGGCAATCGGGGTTTGGCCGGTACGTTGATCTTCTTGGCCTGCTTGAAGCGCTCCATACCCGCGTCGAAGAAGAACGAGGGTTCTCCGAAGGCGGGGCGAAGTTTGTCGAACCAGGTCGCCTTGGGATCGAAGCGGGCGAAAAACGGTTTGCCGACCCAAGACGGATCCCGAGCTTGCAAGAAGCGCAAGGCAAACACCCTCGTCCCGAAAATCTCGGGCATTCCATCAATCACGACTTTCCCCGGCGTCGCGCTCATCGATGGTCCGCGTACGGTTCGCGCGAGCCCCGAAACATGCGAATAGGCCTCGCGGAAAATCTCGTACGCACGGGCCAAAGGCACCTCGAAATAATGCCGCGCGCCTGTGTCTCGTTCGACGAACATGTAATACGGTATTGCGCCAAGACGAACCTCTTTGCGCCACATCGTTTCCCAGACCGTGGATTGATCATTGACATGGCGAATGAGTGGCGCTTGGCAACGAATCGTCGCGCCGGTTTGGAGCACACGCTCGATTGCCCGTTCCGCAATGGGCGTGGACAATTCCACCGGATGGCTGTAATGCGCCATGAACGCGAGGTTTTTCCCGACCTTGACCACTTTTTCGAACAGCGCCAGCAATTCATCGGCATCGGTATCTTCAACGAAACGCTGCGGCCAATACGCAAGCGACTTCGTACCCAGCCGAATCGAAGCGATCTGGGGCAACTCGAGCAACGGTTCGATGTACCGTCGCAATACATTCGTCCGCATCACCAACGGATCTCCGCCCGTGATCAGAATGCTCGTCACGTCCGGATGCGCACGCACGTAACGCACGAGGTCGTCGATTTCTCTGCTGGCGAATTTCATGTCATCGAGCCCCACGAATTGCGGCCACCGAAAACAGTACGTGCAATACGCGTGGCACGTTTGTCCCTGCTGCGGGAAAAACAGCACCGTCTCTCGGTATTTGTGCTGAATCCCCGCAACCGGTACGCCATCGAGCTGCGGCACATTGTATTCGAGTTGCCCAGCCGGGTGCGGATTGAGGCCCCTTTGAATTTCACGCGCGGCTGCTTGAATGACCTCGTCCGAAGCTCCTTGGAGCACGAGCCGTTCCAATCTCTCGTAGTCGTCCGCCTTCAACATGTCGCGGTGCGGAAACGTAAGGCGGTACATCGGATCATCGGGAACACGGCTCCAGTCGATGAGGTGCTCGAGAACGTAGTTGTTCACGCGAAACGGAAGCACCGCGGAAACGACCTTCATCATCAATCGTTCCGACGCCGGCAAGGAGGCCAGTTGCGGAAGCGTATCGATGTCGCGGCGCTGAAACACGCGGAATTTGTAGGTTCTTTCGGTGTCGTTCATCGTCTGACCTCCTTGGTCATCGTTTTGAGGTCATAATATTATAGTTGCTGCACAAATCGTTGCAACACAAAAGATCACCACGGAGATCTTTTCTCCGATGTCAGGATGGATGCTTCGTCCATTCAACCAATGCCTCCAGAGCCCGTAATGTCGGTGCACAATGATTTTCCAGGAATCGAACGTCCATCGGCGTTTCGTCCGTACATGCGGCGAGCGCCCGCGCCCCGTCGAAATTGACGAGGGCCACGCGCATAAAGAGTTTGTCTTCTGGTACGCCAAAATCGGACCCCGGCAAACACGCCACGCCCGCTTCCTCGAGAATTCTCCGGCACAACTCTGGCGACGTGCGGATGCCTCGTTTGGCAAGACGATCGGCCAACGGATCGAACGAAGGAAACAGGTAAAACCCACCTGTTGCTGGTCGACACCCGACCCCCTCCGCCACGAGTGCTTGTTGAAACGTCTGGCACACGGCAGCGAGCACGCGCCGCGCGCGCTGCAAATACGTTTCGATCTCTGCACCACCCTGGAATGCTCGCACGGCAGCATATTGAATGGGCGCGCTCGTCGCCGAATACGTCTCGCTGGCCACGACAGCCATTGCCTCCAGCAGCCACCGGATGTCCGCCGGAAACGTCATCGTCCCAAGTCGCCAGCCACCTGCCCCACACCACTTGGACAAACCGCTGGTGACAATCGTTCCCTCTTCGTAAAAACGCGCAATCGACGTGTGACGACCTTGAAACTCCAGCTCTCCGTAGATCTCGTCCGACAACGCCAACACGCCATTGCGACGCAAAGCTTCGGCGAGCGCTTCGAGTTGCGCAGCATCGTAGCTGCATCCCGTCGGATTGCTCGGGTAGTTCAAAATGATCACGCGGGGGACATCTGGCGCACTTCGACAAACCTCGTCGATTTGTTCCGGTAAAACCCGAAAATCTTCTTCCGGCGTCGTCGCGATACGACGAACCTTCTGCCCCAGAATTCGCGCTTGCGGTTCGTACGACACCCAGGAAGGCGAGGGCAACAGCAGTTCGCCTCGAAAAACCACCTGCAAAATGAACATCAATTCCTTCGACCCCGGTCCGACGAGCACATCTTCCGGGGTGCACCGAATACCGTGTCGATATCGATGATATTGCGCCACCGCCGCGCGCAATTGCATCAATCCCCGCACTGGCAAATAGTCTTTTTCCGATGCGTGGGCCCGCAACGTCTCCACGACGCACGAAGGAACAGGAAATGGCGATTGCCCCAAACCCAGCCGATAAACGGAGCGACCTTCCGCAGCAAGCTTGCTGCAATACTCTTGAATGGCCAACGTCGCCGAGGGTTTCATTCCCTGTACTCGCGGTTCGAGCGCCGACTCGGGACGAATTCGTTTAGCAAGCGTCATGGGTTCCATTGAATCACCTCCTGCACACAAGGTTTGTGGTTTTCTCGGCTTCACGACGCGAGAACCCACGCCGCGTAAACCAGGGCGACCATTTCGATGACGGCAAAGCCAAGCAACCCCGTCGGCAAAAAATCAAAAAAAACAAATGTCAGGCGTCGACCTTGCGCGTCCCGCAAATCTGCACGCTCGGTCAATGCTTGCGCCAAGGGCCCCGAAGTCGCGGCCGTCAAGAAAAGCGAGCTGCCCGCGCATACGGAAAGCGCCAAACCGACGTAAACAGCGGACGGCGGCAGTCGCTTCGCCAAAGATGCGGCGACTTCCAGCAATGCCGCCATACTCGGACCCGCCGAAAACAGGCCCGTGAGCACACCAGCAAGGATCAAAAATGCAAATAGCTGCGAAACCAGGCCGAGCGTGACGAGAATAATCAGGACGTCCCGAGGAACCTCGGCAAGAATTCTCGACGTCGGCGCAGTGCGCAGCCACGTTGACGCGAAACAGGACAAACCCGCCCCCGCACACACGACGACTTCGAGCGGCGTTAGCGGCATCTGCAGCGGATAGGCGTTGTCTTCCTCGTGCCGCGGAGCCAAGTGTGGCGGAATCCGCAAAGGCACCGCAACGGTTTTTCCAGGACCAGGTTTGTCCGGAAAGCCCCCCGTGCGTTCGAGCAAGACAGCCACGAGCGAGAGCAGCGCAAAGTTGGCACCGCGATGATGGACAGGACCTTGTTCGAGGATGCATCGGGACACGAAGGCCCGATCCGCAGGATCCCGCACGAATGGCGCCAGAAGCGGTTCGATACGGCCAGGCGAGAGCAACGAGCGAATGGCCGTGGACGGCACGAAATCGTGGTGATGCTTCGGTCGATGCGGCGGCATTAGCGGCACCATACCCCAGATCATTTGGATACCCAAGCAAATTGTGCGTGACCGGTAAAATTCACATGATTTTTCGACGATTTCTGGCCGTACCTGGTCCGCGACCAGCAGAGCGCGAGGCGTCGAGCGGGTCGGGGAAACGTCGCGCTCATGCACGCGCTCGAGCAACGGGTTGCGCGCAGTGTTCGGGAGCATCGAGCGTGCTTGCACACGCGTAGTTTCCTGGTGAGCGGTGAAGAACTTCGTCGCTGCAACAAGTGGCCCTGAACAGGTGCTCCTTGGGGAAGATGAATCTCGGCCCGCCTGCTGCACCAAGAGCCGAACGTGGAGACTTGCGGCTCATCGTCTTGGTCTGACAAACCTGGTTGCCCCGATCGGTCCAAGCTACATACATCGCTTGGATACGCAAATAGTTTGTGTAGCTCAAAAATTACTTGCCAGAACGAACTTCGTGAAGTAGTTTGAGGTCATACGAATGGAGGTATCAAGATGCGATGGATGATTGCGTTAGTCTTGTGCGTCTTCCTCTGGGCTTGTACTCCGTCCCCCAAAGATGTGCGTTGCAGCAATCAGGGTGACTGCCAGCGCGTCGATCCTGCATATGGTTATTGCCTACAAAACCGCTGCGTGCAGTGCTTGGATGATCCGGGATGTGGTGAAGGAGGTGTTTGTAAAGACGGACTCTGTGCCCACAAGTGTTTCGATGGTCGCGATTGTGGGACCGGGCAGGTATGCAGTGAGGGGGTGTGTCAGGATCGAACTTGATCCGCGACGATGGTGAACAATTCGCAATTTGCACCGAATTCACCGGAATTGTTCGAGCCCCCGAAATCGCTGCCCGCGCGTCGCCTACCGCGCTCGATTTGCTCATTGCCATTTTGTGCGCCATTGCCGTGGCCTATGCGACGATTCGCCCAGGTACCAATACGGCGGGCACGGCAGCCGGAACGGCCATGGGCATTGCTCTCGTTCCGCCATTGTGCGTCGTGGAATAAGGTATCGGAACGAATGCGCACGACATTTCGAGCGTCGCGGCACTCCTTTTCACGGCAAACCTTGGCACGATGTTGCTTTTTGCGGTCCTGTGCTTCTTGGCGCCAGGGTATGAGCCGATCGCGAGCAGCAGCCAGCGAAACAGCCGAATTGGCACGGCATGGCGACGGCCTGATTCGTCGCCTGACGAAGTCGTTGCGAATTCTGTTTGGCAGCAAATACGAACGACTCCTGCGGGTCCTCCCGCCGATGATCCAACGCGCGTTCGTTCCGGAATCCAGCGAATTCTCGCAACTCGGCCCGAAAATGCGGTACGCTCATCGTTCACCGTGGAACACAGTGGAACACAACGACGTCCGAGTTCATCTCTTCACGTTGGGAAAGGCCGACGAAGCCGCGAAACTCGAAAAAGACTTGACCAGCTGGCTGTTTACGAAGACGAACGTCTCGAACGACGGGCAGGACAAACCTGGCGCTTGATTGTCACGTCCGCACCTTGTCCGGCCAGCGAATCGAAATCCGAGCCCCAAGGAAGGAAATGCGCCCCAGCGCTAAACGATGAAACGAATTCTCACCGCGGAAAACGTTGAAGTATTGGCGCAATTCGCGTGGGCCCGCGGTTTCGTCGCCCTCGATTACGACGGCACACTCGCGCCCTTGGCTCAGGATCGCGCGCTCACGTCCATGCGTCCACGTACGCGAGCGCTGCTCGAGCGCCTGACGCGCCTATACCCGTGTGCAATCATCGCCAATCGCCCACGCGACGAAGTGCTCGCCGAACTCGATGGTTTGGCGCTCCGTCACGTCGTGGGCAACCATGGCGTGGAATTGGCGAAGTCTCGAGAAATGTTTGCCCGGGAAGTGACGCAGGTATTCCCGAAGCTTCAAGCCGCTTTACGCGACGAACCCGGTTTGGATTTGGAGAACAAGTGTCACTCGATCGCGATTCATTACCATCGCTCGCGACGCAAGACGGAAGTTCGCGCGACGATTCTGGCGAGCATTGCCACGTGTGCGAGTTCAATGCGGATCATCCCGGGCAAACTCGTCATCAATCTCATGCCCATCGACGCACCGAACAAGGGCGATGCGCTCGTAGCGTTGCGGGAATCGGAACGAGCGGACATTGCGCTTTATGTGGGCGACGACGTGACGGACGAAGACGTGTTTCAACTGGACCAACCCGGACGACTGTTGTGCATTCGCGTGGGCCAATCGCGAACTTCGGCGGCCAACTGGTACCTACGGGATCAGCGAGAAATTGATTTGCTCTTGGAAACACTGGTGGATTTGCGAGCGAAAGGTCAATCGACGTGACCATGGACAAAAAACCCGAACGTTTGCCGCTGACCCCAGCGCTCGAATTTTTGGAAGGCGTGTGGCGGCTCAACCATGCCCTGGAACGAGCTTCGATGCGGATGGAGGCGACGCTCGGAATCACCGCCCAGCAGCGGCTCATCATTCGGTGCGTCGGGAAATACCCCGGGATGACCTCGGGTCAGCTCGCCACGCTTTTGCACCTCGATCCGGGGACGATATCGACGTCGCTAGGACGCCTCGAGCGCAAAGGATTGTTGCAACGACGGCAAGATCATCGAGACAAACGGCGGGTCACGTTGGGCTTGACAGCTGCAGGTCGCGCCCTGGACAAACCCATGCCGGGCACGATCGAACATGCGGTCGAACGGTTACTCATGTCGGCCAATGTCGAAGAAACAGCCATGGCTCGGCGCATGCTGGACAAACTCGCCGAATTGCTGAGCGAAGATGCGGATTCCGACCATGGCTGAGCCCAGCGCGGAAATTCCCAAGCCGAAGTGCCGGTGATTCACGAGCCGGGAACGATTGTGTTTTTTTCGGGACAAGCCCGATGTGGGCCGAGCCTATTTTGGAACTCACCGGGCGACGAACTGCGAATTGAATTCGACGCGCGCGATCCTGACGACTTCAGCGATGCGCTTTGAAATCGAAAATTCGGTTGTAGGCAACGGGTTTGCCCCCGATAGGCGCTGGATAACTCAACCTCGCAGCCACATCCATGATGCAAGCACTCGTCGCTGGCGATAGCGGCTCGCTTCCCTGGGCAAACTCGGCGCTTTTGAATTTGCCGTCGGCTTCGACGCGCACGATCAAGGATACTTTGACACCGACCATGGGTCTCGCTGGAGCTTCGAGCGCGTCGAAGCAACAGCGGAACGTGTCGTGATACGCCTCGAAAAACCTACCGAATTGCTCTTTTACTTCGGTGACCCCATTGACGTCATATGCGGCTGGACGCGACGCACGCGCACGGCATTCTTGCTCGTTTGGCGGCGGAGGCGCCGTCACCGGAGGCGGCACATAGGGCGGCGTTTGGGCCGCGGTTGGATAACTCGTCGGTTGCACCCCGCCCCAGGTTCCCGAAGTATTTCCAGGCGATGCAACAAGCTGCTCACCGTCGGGTTCTTCCGGTCCTTCTTGCCCTCCGCCACAGGCTCCCGCGAGGAAAACCAGCAAAGCGCCTCCCAAGACCCTCCACGTGTTTGCTTGATACTTCATGTTCGTCATTGTTGCTCATTTGTGGACAGATGGGAACTCGAAAATGCACAACGACCACCATATTCGTTGACATCCGCGACAGATTGGAAAATGATACCTCACGCGCTGCCCATTTTTTCCAAACTCGTAGGAGTATGTATGAGTTCAAAACACCGCTGGGGTCTCGGTTGGCTCGTTCTCGCAGCTTTCGTGGCCTGTGGCGGGTGTTTGGATCTCCAAACCAAATCGGGTAGTGGGGGCGGAGGAGTCGGTGAAGCATCGTCGTCGAGTGATGCGGCGAGTAGCAGCGGAGGAATTGGGGGCTCCGGGGGAGTCTCATTGTCGTCCAGTGGATCATCGGGTTCGTCCACATCGTCATCCGGGACGATGGCAACCACGGTGACGTGCGGCGCGCAGGATTGTGTGGTCCCCGATGAGTGCTGTCACGATAGTATGACGGCCGTAAACAGTTGCATGGTGCCTTCTTCATGCCCGGAAGGCCGCGTTGCTATCGAATGCGACAGCGCTGCGGATTGTCCCGGCCAAATTTGCTGTGGGGCTTTCGACATGACAACCTCCAAGTACATCGAAGTCTCGTGCCGCACCTCCTGCACAGCGCCGAATGTAGTGATCTGCTCGGGGTCGCCGTCGGATTGTCCCGCAGGCACCACGTGCTTCATGGAGCCCATGCTCCCGAGCGGCTACGGTTATTGCCAATGACGCGTGCTGACGGCCCTGCTTTTCGAGCACGAATCGGCGATGAAGAAATTGCTGGTTGCCTCGTATGTTCCAAGCCATGCCGCAACTTCCCTCCTTGGTAGAAAAGCGACACCTTGGGCCCCTGCTTTTGGGACTTGCGGGAGTCATTGGTCCCGGTTGTTCCAAAAATCCGCCCGCAGTGCCTCCGCCGCAGCCTTATTCTGCGTCGACCACACCGCCTCCGCTTTATCCGACGCAAGCGCCCGGAAGTGGCGCACTACCCGCAGTTTTTCCGGCCATACCAGGATTGCCGGCGCCCATTTTCTCCGCGGCGCTCGACGCTATTTCTGCCGCACAACGTGTCATTCCCTGCCCTCTGCCGGGTTTGCCCCCGGAGGTTGCCAAATTAATCGATTGCGCCGCCATTCGCGCCGCATCCAATGCCGTCGAATACATTCCGCGCGTTATCACAAGTGCATTACCCGGACTCGTCGACCACCGTACGCAAGGACTCACCGGCCCCATCAAGGATCAAAATCCAGTCGGCGCATGTGCCGGTTTCGCCATTTCCTCGGTCATGGATACGGCCATTCGTCGGCGGGGTCGCGGCGACGTCGTGTCCCCATTACACGTTTTTTCCAATTACACACAGCAAAAT
>DAOMZH010000331.1:0-10332 GCA_035437985.1 Polyangium sp. (in: bacteria)
GCATCGCTCACCAATTGTGCCACCTGCGTCCGAGCCGCCGCATCGAGAGGTTTGCCCGCGCGCGCGACGATTTCATCACCCGTCAAGTCACCCAACGTCAACAGCAAATCGTGCACGTCGTCTTCGTGCACCAAAAACCGCTTGCCGTCTGTGCGTTGGAGACTGCTTTCGAGCGCCGTAATCGAGCCGGGGTCCAACAATTCGCGCAATTCCGCTTCGCCCAAAAGCTCCCGCAGACGCGCATGATCGACCGCGAGCCGCTGCGCTTTGCGTTCCGCGAGCGGCATATCGAGGTCGTACATGAAATTGCCGACATAACCAAAAAGCAACGATGTCGCAAATGGCGATGGAGTCCGAGTTTCCACCTCGTGCACGAAAATTTCTCGCGATTCAATCCGCGACAAGATTTTTGTCAACGAAGGCAAATCGAAGGCTTCGCGCAAAACCTCGCGATACGTTTCGAGCAAAATTGGAAACGATGCATAACGAGAAGCTACACTCAATAAGTCGCGAGCCCGTTTTCGCTGCGCCCACAGAGGCGACCGTTTTCCCGGACTATGCCGGGGCAATAGTAGTGCGCGCCCCGCGCATTCGCGAAAACGTGCCGCAAACAAGGCCGAGCCTCCAACGGCCCCCACGACGATGTCTTCGACATCATCCGCTGCTGGCAAAAGCTTTCGAATCTCCGGAATGGCCTCCGTGCCCGGAAATCGCAAAACGATTCCATCATCCGACCACACACATTCAATTTCGAGACTCAATTCGATCCGACAACGTTCCGCCAGCACCATCGCGAGCGGCGCATGCACACGCCCGCCAAAAGGCGACAGCAGACATACTCGCGTATCCCCAACTTCATCAACGAATCGTTCAATGACCATCGTGCAATCACTCGGCACTTGTCCGGTCGCGCGCTGTTCGTCATGGATATACTTTACGAGGTTTTTCGCGGCCCTTGGTTCGAGATCGTGGTGCGTGCGCAAATACGCCTCGGCCGCGGCTTCCGAGCGACTGGCAATTTCTCGCGCCAATTCCCCCATTGCGGCTCCCAATGCCGGCCCGCGTCCCCCGCGATCGCCACGCCAAAAGGGCATTTTGCCCGGTTGTCCCGGAGCAGGCGTCACGAGCACCCGATCGTGCGTGATTTCTGCAATGCGCCACGATGATGCGCCCAGGACAAACACCTCGCCTTCTCGCGCCTCGAACACCATTTCTTCATCGAGCTCGCCCACGCGCCTGCCCACGCCCGAAGCAGATTCAGCGACGTTGAGGAAAACACCATAATATCCGCGATCCGGAATCGTTCCGGCATTCACGACGGCAATGCGCCCGGCACCTTTGCGCGCTCGAATCAGACCAGTTTTTCGATCCCACACAATCCGTGGACGCAATTCGGCAAACTCATCCGAAGGGTATTTTCCGGAAAGCATGTCGAGCACCCCGTCGAAACTGCTCCGGGGCAATTCCGCAAAAGGTGCGGCACGACGAACCAAATCGAAAAGTACATCCTCATGCACCGGATCCATCGCCGCCAAAGCAACAATCTGTTGCGCCAAGACATCGAGCGGGTTTCTTGGGTAAAACGTTTCTTCGACCTCGGCGGCGAGCATTCCCGTGCGCGCGGCCACGCAGGCGAGCAAATCACCGCGGTGCTTTGGAAAAATACGTCCCCGCGAAGATGCCCCAACCGCATGGCCCGCCCGACCAATGCGTTGCAAACCTGCAGCAACACTCGGCGGAGCTTCGACCTGAATGACCAAATCAACCGCCCCGATATCAATTCCCAATTCGAGCGACGACGTCGCCACGATGCACGGAAGTTCCCCCGCTTTGAGCGCCGCTTCAATGGTTGCCCGATGATCCTTCGACATCGATCCATGATGCGCCGCCGCAATTTCAGCCTCCGCAGTATCATTCAACGCCGCAACCAATCGTTCTGCCAAACGCCGACTATTGACGAAAATCATCGTCGAACGATGCGCTTTGACGAGTTCCACAAGGCGCGGGTGAATCGCCGACCAAATGGACTTTTCCGCTGGATCGACTGCGGTTTGTCCTTCCTTCGGTTCAGCAACCGGCTGCGTCATGTCCTCGACGGGCACTTCGATGGTGATTTCCAAGCTCCGCGGCGCCGAGGCATTCACGATCGTGACCTGACGAGGCGTACGCGTTTGTTGCTGCACCTCGAAACCACCAAGCAACCGCGCTATTTCTTCGAGCGGACGCTGCGTGGCGCTCAGACCAATACGCACGGGGGAAATGGTTTGCCCTGACGCTCGTTCGGCTTGTTGAAATGCACCCAGCCGCTCCAAAGACAAAAATAAATGCGCGCCGCGTTTCGTCCCCGCCACTGCGTGAATTTCGTCGATGATGATGGTGTCGATCGATTGCAAAATGCGCCTTGCCGCCGACGTGAGCAGCAAATACAAAGACTCGGGCGTGGTGATGAGAATGTCCGGGGGTCGTTTGGCAAGCCAAACCCTTTCGTCTGCAGGTGTATCTCCGGACCGAATGGCCACGGTCGGAATGCGGTGGGCCACGCCCATCTGGGCTGCGGTGGAGGTAATGCCCGCCAGCGGAACGCTCAAATTGCGCTCGACATCGACAGCCAAAGCTTTCAGCGGCGAAACATAAAGCAATCGAGTGCGCTGCTCTTTGGGTGGTTCGTCGGAAAATATCAACCGATCGAGAGCGACGAGAAATGCGGCCAGCGTTTTTCCCGACCCGGTCGGAGCGAGCAGAAGAGTGGACTGTCCGCTGCGAATGGACGGCCAGCCAAGGACTTGCGCGGGAGTTGGTCCGGGAAATACAGATTCGAACCAAGCGCGCGTAGGGGCATGAAATCCAGCGAGCGGTGATTGTGGCTCGGCAGTTGGCGACGAAGTGCGTTTCGGCACGAACGAAGTCGTATCAGCGGATGTTCCAACTGACAAGCGCCCCGAAAAACGCTCCGTTCGTCCGCCCCAAAATCAACGCCGACGTTGAATTTCGATCCAAAATTCGATGATTCGTTTTGCACACAAGAGAACGACGGAAAGATCCGCGTCGGTCACCGTCGGCGGCAAACGCACTTCGATCTGCCGCTCATGAGCCGATTCATTACCGAGAACCCGCAAAACATGCATGTAGGACCGAATCCAATCGGCCACGTGTCGTTCAGCCAGGGAATCGATATTTTTGACGAGGTCGTATCCTTTGGGAGCTTTGCCGAATACGTCGGCGACAACGGCTTCGACGAGCCGCCGCGCGACGAGACCAATCTCGAACGAACGCGCTTCGGGAGAACCAACCAATCGCGCGAAATCGGCAAGAACGCGGCGATGCTGATCGGAAACAATGGCACTGGCGACTTCGACGACACGTGCGAGATCTGCGCGCACTGCGTCCGCAACTTGCCCACGCGGGAGCGACACGCGTACGCGAGCGAGCGCGTCGTTCATCGCCGAATCAATGGTGCGCGCTTTATCAGGATCCCGCTCGACGAACACGATTCGTTTGACGTGTTGTGATTCGACCAAATGCTTGCGGGCGTGCACGAGAAGTTCGGCCACGATCGTCGCGGGATCGTGTTTCGCGTCTCCTGCCCCGAGCAGCGGCAGGACAAACGTGCTCGCCACGATTCCTTTTGCTTCCGCAACGGCAAGGGCCACGAAAGCATCGTGAATCGCCGTGCGCGCGTCGACGCGAAGGCCAATGTCTTCAATGCAGAGAATACGACGAATTTTTGACGATTCGGTGAAATCGGAAAACCAACAACCGAGCGCGGAGCGCAAATCGAGCGCCGGTTTGGCGCGGAGCGTTGCTACGTCGATACCGGCTTGTCGGTACAAGGCTCCGATGACCGTATGCGCTACGAATTGATACGCATCGGGCTCGACGGCAAACGTATCGAGCGTATCGGAGAACGCAGAGACCGCGAGCAGATCGGCTGACTCTTCGAGGTCGAGCAAGCTGCCTTGGCGCAGCTCGAATGTGCGCAAACCCCATCTGCTCTCGATGTCGACCGCATTGACGAGTTGCATGGTTTGTCCGGTGCGCATGGTTTGGAAGAACCAAACGCTGCGCGCATCGTATCATACGCGACGAACGTTTTGCGACGAATTAATCGCGGTTTGGAGCGCGTAAAGCCCCAATCGAAGCGATGAGCAGCGTCAGCGTCAGAAAGATTCCGCCCAACGCGCCAGGACGCGTCGATTCTTTCAAACCGATAAAAAGGATTGCGACGACGGGAGTCTCCGGTTTCTGCGCTCCTTCGCCCAGATTGCCAAAAACCGCCGCCAAATCCGTCCACGTCGCGTGCACGATCGCGCTCACGAGCGTCAGCCACATACCTGCTGTGAATGCAAGCCGCCGCGGTTCGGGCTTCAGGGCAAACCAAATGGCCGCACCAACGCTGATCAAGCCAAAAACAAGGGTCGGATACATGCCCCAACCACCCTCGATAAAAAAATCCTTCATGTCTTTCTCCTCTGTAAAAACCGCGCCCGTTCTGGGTCGGCGTCGTTCATGAGCACAGAACGCCGACTGCGTCGTTGCGTGACAAAGTTTTTTTTTCGTCACGTTTCCGGTACACGTTGGTTCTTGCGACCATGAACACACCGGATGCAGCCACCCTCGTCGATCGTCTGCGGACGGGAGATCGGACTGCGTTGCGTACCGTGTACACACAGTACTCGGATCGCATTTTCAGCTTCTTGCTACGTTTGTCCAAACGGCGCGACGTAGCCGAAGATCTGCATCAAGAAACTTGGGTGTCGGTGAGTCGTAATGCGCATCGGCTGGTGGAAGGCACGGATCTCGCTGCGTGGCTTTTCACGATTGCCCGAAACAAATATCGTTCGTGGCGACGCTGGGCCGCGCTCGATTTTACTCGTTATGTATTCGACGCATTCGAATCGGAAAACGTTTCCGGTCCCGGATCACCAGATACCGGCGACGAACTCGCCCATCTCGATTCGGCATTACGAGGTTTGCCCGAGGCGCATCGGGAAGTGTTATTGCTCGTCGGCATCGAAGGTCTCGAAGGTCAACAAGCGGCGGACGTTTTGGGCATCAAACCCGAAGCCTTTCGCCAGCGACTTTCACGGGCCCGAACAGCATTGAGCGAAGCGCTCGAACCCCAGATGAAAAAAAATTCGGCAATGTTTCAGAGAGGTGAACCATGAGCGCGGAAGACCGAGATCCACTCTTGGAAAAATTGGGCGCTTTGCCGGTACATGCGCTGCATTCGAAGCGCGCGGCAGAAACGCTGAAGTTGGCTGAAGAGGCATTGCCGCGAAAGGTTCGTCCTGGTCTTCGCTGGCCGGAATTCGCCATTGCGGTCACCTTGAGCGTCACGGGTATCATGTATACGCTCGATTCGGTCCACAAACTCAGCCATATTTATGGCTCGAATCAAGAAACAGCGGCCAACCACATCCGTTGAGTTTGGCAGATCGAACCGTTACGGCTTACCCGTCAATTCCCCGGCAATCGATTCCCCTCGCAAAAGATGCGCCACGATGGCCCGACCGTCGGGACGCGCCCTTTCATCTTCCAATGGTCGCAAACTGAGGTCGATATCGACCTTGTACGACCCTTCGAATACATGCGGAGGCGTTCTCCCCCATTCCAATGGCGAAAGCATCGAAAAGTAGAGCTCACCATCGGGGCGTCGATAGAGGTGATACACCTTGCCCGGTATTTTACGAAAATTGCATTTGGCCCTTTGCAGGCGCGTCGAATGCTCGGCCGCTTCGAGAAGCTTGCGCGCCTCTTCCTGCAATGCCCGCATTTGATCCCGAATCACTTCGAGTTTCGCTCCGACCACCAACCCCAATGCTTGATCCGCTTTTTCAATTTCTCGAGCCATGTCCACGAGCTCGATTCGCGCGGCCAAGCGACTCGTCGGATACGGAACGTCCCGCATTGAAACGAGGTCCGTACTGCCTGGTTGATCATTGGACGAATCGTTGGACATCAAAATACCTTCAGCGCGGTTTGTCTTGGGCGGGTGCCGCTGCGTTGTACTGCTCCCGAGCTTGTCGCAGAATCGAAATCGCCGCTTCGCGCTCACCTCGGCCAGCAAGACCCCAGCCTTCCGTGCGCAACATGCCCGCAAGGAGTTCGTTCGCTCCATCTTCGCGCGCAGTAATCGCAGCGTTACAGGCGCGAAGCGCGAGATCTCGACGACCAGCGTGTTCGAGTCCTTTGGCGAGCCCGGAAAAACCCAACGCGGGGGCCACGATCGTCACAGCCATGAGCGCTTCGGCCAAGAGCACGCCCGCATCGCGCAACGAGGGATGGGTCGTGTCGAGAGCCATCCGCGCAGCGATCCACATCGAGTTGGGCACGGACGTGACCGTACCGGAATGAAACAATTTGGCGACTTCGTTGAGAATGTCCGTCGCTTGTTGCACGCGGTTTGCCTTGAGCGCCGCGACGGCATCCAAACCGAGCGAAACGACTCGCAACGACGGCGTCGTAGCAGCGTCGGGAGCCGATGCTGCATGCGACGTTTGTACACTTTGATCGGTGCCACTCAGAAACGCTCGCACGCGACGGATGAGGGGCACGATCTCCGGAGCTGCGTCACCAGCCGCCGTGATCGCATCGCCACGCGCATCACCTTTGGCCGTCGCGATCTTCACGAGAGCCAAGAGCCGCGCGAGCGCAGCATTACGCGCCGCCTCATCGGGTACATGGCGAATCGCTGCTCCGATGCGATCAGCTTCGATGGCGGTCAACGCATCACCCAACACATCCGCATGTTCGACGGCCATTCGAATCGCGTGGCGACCCACCGACGTATGCGGGTCGCGAGCCAGTTCTTCGAGCAACGACAAACCCGACGCGCGGGTGAACTTGCTCGGTGATCGCATGCGGCCAAGAGCGATGACGAGCTTCTGTTCCGGCGGTGCATTCGCAGGATCTACTGCCGCTGCATCAGTGAACGCCAAGGAGGCATTGTTTTGCTCTCCAAGCATTCGCTCGACACGCTTGGCCCGTGCCGCAAGAGCGACATCCGCCGCGTTGCCTTCTTTGTCAGCCAAGGTCGCGGCATGTCCGAATGCCTCGAACGCACGTTTGGAATCACCAAGCGTCTCGAGGCATCGACCAAGTAGGTAATACGCGCGGGAACGACCATTGCGCTCAGCTTCGGCGCGGGCGAGGCTGACTGCAACGGAACGGCGCCCTTCGCGCACGAGCGCCTTGCACATGACGATGACTTCGGCGACGTGTTCGCCACCGTTCATGATCAACGTGTAGCGCTCGCAAAGCTCTTCGATTTCCTTTTCGTTTCCGAGTTTGACCGCGCACCTCAACGCACCGAGTGCTGCTCGCGCGCACAACGGACCTTGGAGAATCTGCGGCAATAGACGCTTGAACGTGGGCAGCGCGATAAACGGCCCCACTGTGCGTTCGAGCTGCTCTGCGGCAGACAAACCAAGTTCATCGATGAGCGTCATGCGCGCGTGGCCCCTCTGCTACGCGCCGCCACGCTCGGTTACCAACCCGAGCGAGGGCAAACGTTCGAGAGCCGTGTCGATGCGTGACGTCTCCGCTCGCACCGCTTCCAGCTTACGGCGCAGCGCCGCCGTGTCTTTCGTGTCCGCCGACAGGTTGCGCAAAGCATCGACAGCCTTCTCTTGCAGCTGCGCCATGAGTTTGTCTCGTTCAGCCAATTGCATCGGACCAACATCCGATGATGACGGAACGAAATCGGCCAACTTGCGTTCGACACTCTGGGCGTACAGTCGTTCGTTGCGAATGCGCCGGTCGAGATACGACGGATCGTCGAGACGCATTGCGGAGAACTCTTCCTGAATGGCGGTTTCGTACAGAGCCTGCACCTCGTTGTAAACGCGACGCCACATGACCGCGTCGTTGGCTTCATAAGCAGCCGATGCTCGCGCCTCGATGTCAGCGATGCGTTTTTCCCAAGCATCACGATTCATTCCATGCAGCGTGCCGCTCGCGCGATACACGACGAGGCGCAACGCGCTGAGTTCCGACTCGAAACGGGCCATCGGAGGCTGCAATGTTTCGCTCGAGTCACCTCGATAAATATCCACGAGGTTGCGCAACCTCTCGCAAAGCGCCTGCATCTTGTCGGGGTCGGTCATGACAACCTCACGAATGCCCGCGATCAACATGTCCGCTTCGCCTCGATACCCCTGCGCATTCATTCCCCACAGGTTTTTCCCGGTCTGCTCCGCGTCTTCGAGCAATGCTTCGACCGCACCAGCTGGATCGAATCGAGGCGGCGCAGGCGGCTCGACTTGCGCCCACAACTCTTGTCCCGCCACGACAGCTCGAGCCTCCATTCGCATCGCGTCATCGCAACGCAGCGTCAGATCCACCGGCGTACCAATGGGCAACTCTTTCGGCACTTGCAGCAACAGCGTCTTGATCGGCATGCGATTTTGCAAAAGCCGAAGCACGACCGCTCCGCTCTGATCCGCAGTGAAGAAACGATGCTTCACCTCCGCGGGCAAACCTGCTCCACGCGAGATGAGCACCCGACGCTCACGACGCCCGGCACGAATGACCTCGATGGCAATGTCTTTCGCCACGACAGACGGCCGACTGAGCGCACTCGCCCGCGGACGAACATCGCCTCGGTACACAGCAAACGGCAACTCCGCGAGCACCTCGCGCTCTGCCGAACGCACACTCAAACGCATCCCTTGCTCGGGATCCTCACCGAGTGGAATTTCAACTCGCACGACGGATTCGTTCGATTCTGGAACAGCAACCCGAGTCACTTCGTCGGCTCCATCCTGCGACGACATCCCGCGGTAAACGATCGCTTCCACGGCGCTCGCCGGTACTGCGTCAAACCGTACTCCAAGACGAACCTTCGCGGATTGACTGACAAGGGGCGTCGTAAACGAAACCGCCACCTTCTTTTGCTCGTCACCAACTCGCAACCCACCTAGCTGCGCGGCGTGAATCGCGGCGCCGAGGGCCACGCAAGTATCGACTTCGTCTTGCAGCGGTTTTTCCGCGCGACTCTTTTTGCAAATGGCATCGACCACCCGACGAACGACGAGCGGGACACGCGTCGAACCTCCCACGAGCACGACGTGATCAATCTGCGACAGATCAACGGACGACGTTTCCGCGCTTCGCGCCAACGCCCGCTCACAACATACGATCGTCGTCTCGACGAGATCGGCGATTGCTTTTTCGTATTCAGCTCGGCCGATCTCTGCTTCGAACGACACGCTGTCGTCGTTCTTGTCTTTCATGAACTCTTGTTTCGAGACGTTCATGACCTCAGACGTCGAGAGAGACTCCTTGATCTCTTGAGCCAGGTGCACGATGCGTCCGAACTTGGCGCGATCGTCTTCGTTGTTTCGAACATCGAGATCGAGCGAGTAGCCGCGCTCGACGAGCATCTGCCGAAGTCGTTCAGCGAAGCGACGATCGAAGTCATCACCGCCGAGATAGTTGTCGCCGTCGATGGCGAGCACTTGGTATTCGCCGCCCAAACATCGCAAGACCGAGACGTCGAACGTGCCTCCACCAAGGTCGTAAACGAGAAAGTTTCCGTCTCCGAGACGGTTTTTCCAAGTGTGATAGATGGCCGCGGCAGTGGGTTCTTGCAGGATGCCAATCACTTCGAGGCCCGCGAGTTCTCCGGCCGCGCGTGTTGCTTCGACCTGTGGAGCATCGAAATAAGCGGGCACGGTGATCACAGCACGATCGACACGCGCCTCGAACCCGGATGAAGCCTGCTTGTTGAGATGCTCGCGCATGCGCACACGCAACTCGTCGAGGATCTTCGAGCTGATTTCCGCGGGCGAAAGAGCATGCGGCCCCACTTCGACGGTGACGGTTTGTCCCATGCGCCGCTTGATCGATTCGATGGGTCCCGGAGTTTTTCCACGTCGTTGCCGAGCCGGATGTCCCACGACGAACGCTTCGGCTTTGGGATCCCACGCGACTGCGGAGGGCACAGTTCGTCGGCCGAATCGATCTGCAAAAATGTGCAGATCGCGCTCAGACGGGTCGAGCATGGCAATTTCGGAGTTTGTCGTTCCAAGGTCAATTCCGACTGGGCGATCAACGAACATGGCTTTTTGATTTCTCCGGTGGCGAAAGGGCAAGAACAGGATCGTCGTCGAGTGGTTGAGACGTTGTGACGCGAGCGCGTTGGTCAGCGCTCGCGAAAAATGCACGCAGCGCAAGTGCAACGGAGGGGCGTGGAGCGAGGTCCTGAAGCGTCGGTGGCGATTCGCTGACGGCTTTGCGTTTGCGCAGCGGAGCGTAATCGGGAGACGTGCGTGAGAAGTCCGGGTGCAGAGGATGGGCGCCAAAGGCGGCGCGAAGTCGACGCAAGGGATG
>DAOMZH010000332.1:0-8013 GCA_035437985.1 Polyangium sp. (in: bacteria)
CACGAGCAAGTTTTCCATGTGCCTCATAGTGGACTCCATACTCACGTTCGCTTTTTGACCGCGTGAGCTGACCGAGACGTACCACTGAACGGGGGCGGAGTGCCAGGAATTTCGTTTTACCTCGCGTTGGTTTTACGTAGTACGCGTCACGTCCTGTCCGAGGTTCTCACGTACATGTGGTTTGTCGAACGAGTTCTCACCCGAATC
Organism: Polyangium sp. (in: bacteria); assembly: GCA_035437985.1. Taxonomy (GTDB): domain Bacteria; phylum Myxococcota_A; class Polyangia; order Polyangiales; family Polyangiaceae; genus Polyangium. The sequence goes on from DAOMZH010000332.1 coordinate 208, forward strand.
TAACCGTCAAAACGTCGCGAGCGAGGTGCTGTACCAGGGCAACCTCGATCGCTCGCTCAATCGACGATTTCCAGTTGAATTTCGGCCATGAGTGCCGTGACGAACGTTTGTAGTTCCGTTTCGAACGTTGGACCGCGGGTTATGGGCGCACCGCCAACCATGCGTGCTTTTACCGCGCGGAGAGTCGTGCACAATGCTTCGAGGCCCATGCGTCCGCGTTCCGGTGAAGTTGTCGACGCGGTCACGCCAATGATTTTGCATTCGAGTTCTCCCGAACCAATGAGCCAATCGATGGCATTTTTCAGGCTGCCGGGGAGACTGTATCCATATTCGGGGCACGCAATCAACAATGCTGCGCTCGAGGCGATTTCTTCACGTAATTGGGCTACCGCTGGAGGAACTTCGATCTTTTCGAGGTCCAGATTGAAATGCGGCAGGTCACGCAAGCCGTCGTAAAGGCACAAGGTCACGCCTTCGGGCATGAAGCGAGCGGCATGATGGAGCAGCTCGAGGTTTGTCGAAACTGCTTGCAAACTACCACAAATGCCCAGAATTTTCATGGGTTTTTCCTCTCGTGTTGGCCAATCACGCCGTCTTCACGCGAGCAGCTGCTTCGAGTCCCAGTTCTTGCACTGCGGTCTCGCGCATACGGAATTTTTGAACTTTGCCCGTCACGGTCATTGGGAATTCCGACACGATTTTCCAATAACGCGGAATCTTGTACGTCGCAATTTGACCTTTACAAAATTCGCCGAGTTCGTCGCCCGTCAAGGTCTCGCCCGGTTTGGATCGTACCCAAGCCATGATTTCTTCACCGTATTTCACGCTCGGTACGCCAATCACTTGCGCCTCGCTCACCTTGGGGTGCCGATGCAAATATTCTTCGATCTCGCGCGGATAAACATTTTCGCCGCCGCGAATGATCATATCTTTGATCCGTCCGACGATATTGACGTATCCGTCTTCGTCCATCGTCGCCAAATCACCGGTATGCATCCAGCCCGCAGCATCAATGGCGTTCTGAGTGGATTTTTCGTCATTCCAATATCCGAGCATCACGCTATAGCCGCGCGTATTGAGCTCTCCCGCTTGACCTCGTGGAACAATCGCGCCCGTTGCGGGATCGATGATTTTGACTTCGACATGCGGGTGTACGCGACCAACCGTTCCCACGCGTTTGTCTTCGGGATCATTTTTCCCGCTTTGCGTCGACACGGGGGACGTTTCGGTCATGCCATAACAAATGGTGACTTCGCGCATGTTCATGAGGGATACGACTTTGCGCATCACTTCGACGGGACACGGCGAGCCAGCCATGATTCCCGTGCGCAAGGTCGACAGGTCGAATTCGGAAAAACGCGGATGATCGAGTTCCGCGATGAACATCGTCGGCACACCATAAAGAGACGTGCACCGTTCATGCTGGACTGCTTCGAGGACCAGCAAGGGATCAAATGCCTCGCCAGGAATGACCATGGTCGCGCCGTGTGTCGTACAGGCGAGATTACCGAGGACCATGCCGAAGCAATGATAAAATGGAACGGGAATGCAAACGCGATCTTCGGGCGTGTATGCACACGCTTCTCCGACGAAAAAACCATTGTTCAATACGTTGTGGTGAGAAAGCGTCGCGCCCTTCGGAAAGCCGGTAGTTCCTGAAGTATATTGGATATTGATCGCATCATCGAATTGATTCAAAGCTTCCCGAGCCTCGAGTTTTTCCGGGCTGATGCTGCTGCCCGCCTCGATGGTCGCTTTCCAGTCATCTTCGAGGAACAAGGCCTGCCGCAAATCCGTAAGCCGCGGACGAACTTCGGCGATCATGTCGAAGTAACTCGAGGTGCGGAATTGTCGCGCAGCAAAAAGTACGGAAATGCCAGATTGGCGCAAGGCATATTCGATTTCTGCGGTCTTGTAGGCCGGGTTGAGATTGACGAGGATCGCGCCAATGCGTGCCGTGGCGTATTGCAGCACAACCCATTCGAAACGATTCGGTGACCAGATGCCTACGCGATCCCCTCGTTCCACGCCGAGGGCCATGAGACCCCGAGCGAGGTTTGTCGTCGCGTCCCAAAGCTCGGCATACGTCATGCGCACGTTCTGCGAGCGCACGACCAGAGCTTCGCGCGAGCCGTGGCGCGTTGCCGTTCGCTGCAGGTTTTCCCCAATGGTTTCCCCGAGGAGGGGAATCGCGCTGGCGCCATGTACGTAGGAGGGAGGGCTTTTCATAATTTCTGCATGTTCTCATGAACTTGGATGAAAACGCAAGATGGTTTGTCTGCGTTCCGAAACGCCCATTGCTCATTTTTGCTGACGGGTCACAAGAATGGCCGCAATTCGAGATGTCCCGTAAAGAGATGACGATTTCCGTTACGCGGACTTTATCGGTGCAATTGCCTGGCGCAGGACGCAAGGGAGGCGCGAACCTCGTTGAATTCGTGACGCCTGGTTGCGGTCAAAAGCATTGACGGAGCCTGCGTCGCCATGTCATTGTGTCACGACCGCCCGATTACATCTCACGTGGATGACCCTCCTGGAGCCGACGCATGAATCGCCTTTTTCTCATTGTAGTCATGACCTTGCCTCTCGTGGCCGCGAGCGCGTGTCTCAATCTCTCGACGACCGAATCCACGGGCAGCTCGAGTTCCGGTGCTGGAGGTAATGGAGGCGAAGGGTCTAGCAGCAGTAGTGCTAGCAATAGTAGCAGTTCCGGAGCTATGAGCTCGAGTAGTTCGAGCAGCAGCAGCAGTTCGGGGACTGGAGGCGCAGGCGGGGGAGCAGGATCGCCATTGCCTGGATGGTCGCATCGTCGGGCGATAACTGTAGCACCGATATCGACGCCGGTTGCCGATTACATGTTGATGCTCCCCGTGGCCCAAGATTCGGTGTTTGGCACGGACGCCCAACTCGACGGGGACGACCTCGTATTTACGGACTCCGACGGCACCACGATATTGCCGCATGAATTCGAATACTACAAAGTCGAACCCGGAATGGCCAATTTCGTTGCGTGGATTCGCGTTCCCCAAATTCCGATGACCGGTAAAACTATTTATGTGTATTACGGCAATTCTTTCGTTGGGCCACAGCAAAACAACGACCTGGCTTGGGTAGATTTTGCAGCGGTGTACCATTTGTACAACAATTTTAACGATTCCACAGGTTTAGGGCATAACGGAGTGATCGTGGCGCCTGCCGGACCGGACCCAGCCACAACGCCCGGCGTGATTGCCAATGGGGTCAATTTCCCTGGGGGATCTTTCGCAGAAGTACCCAATTCACCGGACTTCAATCTCGCGGACAAGGATTTCACCATTTCCTTGTGGCTTGCGTCGGCCGGGGCTGATTCGCATGCTCTCGATCATTATCTCAGCTCGGGCCCTGGGTCTGGATGGCGCATTGCCACGGCCAATGCCACAACAGACTTCCTTTATGGAGGAACCACTTCAATTCAACTGACGGGCGCCATGTCGACGGGCACGTGGCATCACGTCGCAGTCGTCAAAAGTCTCGGGATGATGCGCTTGTATGTCGACGGAGTCGAAACGCAATCCAAAGCAATATTGAGCGCCCTTGCTGAAGCCCAGGCTCCGCTCTATATCGGCACGGGCAGCATCAACGGCAATTTTTATGTCGGGGGTATGGACGAAGTCCGTATTGCTCCGACCAACCGCACCGTCGGTTGGCTCGAAACGGAAATCGTCAATGCCACAAGACCCGACCAATTCGTTTCCTTGGGTGCACCTGAATCCTTCTGACGGATATTCGCGACCGCCCGTCGTTTGCCATTCAGGTCGAGATCCACGTGGTGCACTTCTGCTCTTGTCACGCGCCCGTGATGCGTGTATGCCCCCGCGCATGACGGAAATCACGGGAACACTCCAAGGTCCGCAACTCGAAGCTCTCGTCGAATTGTTATATCTCGCCGCGAGCGCCGACGGGGATTTCAGCGCCGATGAGCGCCAATTATTTGTACACAAAGTATTCAAATTGACGGGTGACCGGCTCACCAGCGACGCACTCGAGAGCGCAATTTCGCGGGTCGTAGCCGATGTTGAACGCGACGGGCGCGAGCAACGCATCACCAGCGTGCGAGATCGGTTGGAGAACGATGGCGCCCGTCACGCAGCGCTCCTCATGGCGATCGACATGACCATGGCTGACGAGGTATTACGCACGTCGGAACGGGAAATGATTGCCGACATGGCCGAGGGATTGGGGATCGAGCGGGATGTCGCGGCCGACTACATTGCCCGAATGAGTCGTCAAGCTTAGTTTTCCGGGCGCAAATCACTTCACGGCCAAGATGACTCCGTCGGACGTCAATTCGACATGGTCGTCGGTTTTTTCATTGATTTCCACATCGAGTTTTCCGGGTGCAGCAGGACGCACTCGAATGCGCTCCGTCGTTCGACCCACGCGCGGCCCCAGCTTTGCTGGTGACGGCCAAAGTGCACGCCCCTGGAAATCGTAACGCATTGCGAGAATTACTCCGTCGTTGGGGCGCCGTTTTTCTTTCTCGGCGATATCGACACCGACGACGACAAACGAATTGTCCGAGTCGACGGCAATGGTCAGTGCCGTTCGAGTCATTGCTGTCCAGGGCAATGGCACCCCGGTCGAATCCCACACGCGCATTCCGTTCGCTGCAATCATCCCGAGCCGCGCCGTGGTTTCTCCGGTCGAACCAATCACGTGCCCAACTCCGGGAATGAAAATGGCCGAGATTTGCTCACAATGCGGCACCTCCATCACCTCGAAATCCGCATTGATGCTCCCATCTTCATTCCACATGCGCAATGCAGCTCGTTGACCAGTCGAATCGCAAAATGCAATACCCACGGCCGATTCCGTTCCCCGCACGAGCGACACGTCCCGCACGCCCGGAACGATTCCCGCCAGGGCCATGTCTTTGGTCCACGCCCGCGTTCCGTTGGCATCGATAGCCATGACCAACGGCCGCCCGGCTTCTTTTTTACCTTGCACCAAAATGGATTGTCGGCTCCCTGGAAGAGCCTCGAATTGCGCTTCGAGGGGCCAAGGAATCTCGTCCTTGTAAAACCCAAGAATCGCGTCGCGTTGTCGAGCCAATCTCGGTTCGTCTTCGACTTTGCTGACGATTTTTCGTAATGGTTCCGAGGGAGGAACCGACATGTCCCCCGGATCCGCTTTTTGCGCTGGCATGGGAGGTCGCGGAGGCTCTGCTTCGGCGGTTGCTGTGGGCAATGCTGGGATTGCGGCATCAACGCCGGCGTCGTTTGGCGCTGTGTCGTTGTTGCGTGCGCAGCCGCAGATCGCGAAACAGGATGCAAAAGTGAAGTCGATGAGCGAAAATGAGAAATGTCGAGCCGTGGACCGCATCGCAGTTGACCATACTCCATGATCCAGTGGGTGAAAAGCCTCGAGTATTGCTCCGCGACAATTCATGGGGGCGGATTCGTTCGGACGCCACTCGTTGCATTCCAATCGAGCAACCCAACACCGACGATTTGGTGGGCGAAGCGGAACGAGCTTTCGAGAAAATGATGAACTCGAAAGTCCATTTTCGGTCGGTCTTGAAAATGAATAGCTGACGCTCAACTTGCTCGGCGAAATGCCATTGCCGGAAACAAGTCTTTCATTGCATTGGGCAATTCGGCCCGCACGCTTTCGATTTCGCCAACCGAAACCGATTCGGCAATGACGTCGCAAACCGCATACAGAACATCAGCCGCCTCGTCCGAAGTGAGATGCAGGGTTTGTCGCAGGTCCACCTGAATCGTATCGGCCGTGATCGTTCGATCCGGACCCTCGTACGGACAGTCGAGCATGAGCCCGAGCTTCGACGGCAGTTGGGCCACCAAGTGCTCCGCTTCGTTCGGCATGAGCCGCCGACAAACGTTTGATAGGACAATTTTTAGCGCATGCTCCGCAGCCTCGGGCGATTCCAAACCCGCCCTCCGTTCGACAGCTCCAAGCAGCCGCCGATGTGTATTTTCTGCCCGTGCGTCGTGTCGTTTCCGAGCCCGTGAACGTCGATCTTCGGGAGGTCGAGCCGGCGTCGATGGGTGGGTTTGTCCCTCCGCTTTGAAGCGTGCCGCAACTTCGAGTTGCGCCAAGATGATCGCCCGTGCCTCGTCAACGCTGACCGCTTTTTCGAGGAGCAAATCGTCAAGCGTGACGATTCCCACGACCCGTCCTGCATCGAGAACTGGCACGCGCCGACACGCATGTCGACGCATCGTTTCCAGCACTTCGCGAACATCGTCATTGATATCGACGCCAGCAAGCTCGTCGCTCATCACATCGCGTATCGACGTCGTCGCGGGATCGAGTTGCGCAGCAACGACGTCCAGCGCGATGTCGCGATCGGTCACGATACCGACGAGCGCATGATCGTCGGCAACGAGCACCGCACCAATGTGATTGTCGGCCATGGCGCACGCAGCTTCTCGAGCACTCGCATGCGGCTGCAACACGACGAGCCTCGGGCGACGATAATTTTCGAGGGACATGATGACTCCTGAGTGGCGTTCGGGATGATGCCGTTCAACTTGCGAAAACAGTGCCTGACCAATGTTCGGATGCGTTTGGTCGATGAAAAACTGTCGACTTCGCACGTCGTCTGCACTTCGACTTTGCCTCGCGCCCGGAGTCGAGTACATCGACGGCCCATGACCGAGGCGTTTGCGATTCGCCGTGATTGGACCGTCGACGAAATCGTCGCGATTCACGATTTGCCCTTTCTTTCGCTCATGGATCGAGCGCGCGTCGTGCATCGCGCGCACCACGTCGATGGCGAAGTAGAGCTGTGTACGCTGCTCAGCGTGAAGACGGGTGCGTGCCCTGAAGACTGCAAATACTGCCCGCAATCATCGCACTACGAGACAAACGTCACGCCGGAAAAAATGCTCGACGTCGACGGTGTTCTCGCCGCGGCTCAGCGCGCAAAAGAATCCGGCTCGACGCGTTTTTGCATGGGAGCCGCTTGGCGCGAAGTCAAAGATGGTCCCGCGTTCGAGCGTGTTCTTTCGATGGTTCGTGGCGTCAAATCGTTGGGGCTCGAAGCATGTGTCACGCTCGGCATGCTCAACGAAGAACAAGCCGGCAAACTCAAAGAAGCGGGCCTCGACGCCTACAACCACAACCTCGATACTTCGCGCGAACACTACCGTTCCATCATCACGACCCGCACCTACGACGAACGTCTCGTCACGCTCCGCAACGTGCGTAAAGCGGGCATCACCGTGTGCTCGGGAGGCATCATCGGCATGGGTGAGAGCGTGCGGGATCGTTGCGCCATGCTCGTGGAACTCGCGCGCTTGGATCCGCATCCGGAGAGCGTGCCGATCAACGCGCTCGTGCGGGCTCCAGGCACACCGTTCGAGCACTTTCCGCCAGTAAATCCGCTCGAGTTTGTCCGGATGATCGCTACGGCGCGCATCGTGATGCCGAAGAGTCGCGTGCGTTTGTCTGCGGGACGGACCGAGTTGACTCGTGAAGCGCAGATGATGTGTTTGTACGTGGGGGCAAACTCGATTTTCTACGGAGACAAACTTCTCACGACACCCAATCCGGAAGAGAACGAGGACACGGCGCTCATTCGCGACGCTGGTTTGTCCACGCGCAAGCCCGTGCACGCCGACGCATGTAGCTGATCTTTCGCCACCACATTTCATTGACGTTGACGTGGCGCGGCCGATACCGTCATTGGTCGAGGTGCACGTATGCGGCAGCAAATCGTTCTTCCTGGGCAGGGAAAAAGTTACGACTGGCATGAAGTAACGAGCCCCGACGGAGCCAAATTGCTCACGATTTTCAGCCCGG
>DAOMZH010000332.1:8113-10328 GCA_035437985.1 Polyangium sp. (in: bacteria)
TGGCATGAAGTAACGAGCCCCGACGGAGCCAAATTGCTCACGATTTTCAGCCCGGGAGGCTTTGATCGATATTTGGAAGAACTCGTCGTGCTCACCGAAAGCCAATACGCTGACAGCGGTTTCATGCAAGCGTTGTCGGAGCGTTACGACATTTTCGAGCGGTGAAGTTTTGCGCGGTCAATGCTCATTGGTCGATATTCGGTAGTACCCAAATCTCGAGGCCACTCGGCATGTCTTTGCTCCAATGCACGTGGTGCGTAGCTTTTACGTAATCGCTCGGTTTAGCCTCGAAAATATTCGCGACAAACGTTTGCGGGTTGCGGTCGATGATGGGAAACCACGAAGATTGAACGTGAATGACGATGCGGTGCCCGCGTTTGAAGGTGTGAAACACGTCGTTGATGGCGAATTTGACCCGCGTTGGTTCATTGGGCACGAATGCCTTCGGTGATTCGAAGCTCTCGCGAAATCGGCCACGCATTGGCTCGCCCCGCACGAGCAATTGCGCTGCGCTGTGGGAATCGATTTCGTCGGTATCTTCGTTCTTGACTTTTCCGGGCTGTTCATCGATGAGTTTTACAATCCAATCGGCATCGGTACCGGTCGTGCTCACCCATAGGTCGGCCGTCAATGGGCCAGCCAGCGTGACATCGCTTTCGAGCACCGGGCCGCGATAAACCAGAACGTCGGGACGCGTTGCCGCAAAACGCTGATCCTCGGTCATGTATTCTGCTGTGTAATGCTCGTCCATGTGTTGCGTATAAGGAACGGGTTTGGCTGGGTCACTCGTGAATTCGTCGCTTGCCGCAGCGCTTTCTCCAGGGGCGTCGAAGGTCAGTTTTCCCTCGGCTTGCAAAAATAGTTTGGCGGGTTTGACCGCTTTTGGAGGCCAAGCATCGAACTGCCGGAATCGATTGGCACCGGTCTCGAAAATAAAGGCTTCGGCAATGTTCGGAGCGCGTCCGTCCTTTAGATGATGTTTGAAGAAGGACAGCTCCAACTCTTGAAATTCGCGGGACGTTTCGAATCCGAAGGTCATGTCGCCGAGTTTGTCGCCTTTGGTTCTGTGCCAGCCACCGTGCCGCCATGGGCCCATGACCAAACTGTTTTGCGTTTTGGGGTTTAGTTTCTCGATGGACTTGTACGTTTGCAATGGCCCATGAAGGTCTTCCGCATCGAACCAACCGCCAACGACGAGCGTTGCGGCATTTATGTTTTTGAGATGTGGCAAAATGTTTTTGCTCTTCCAAACCTCGTCGTAATTGGGATGCTGCACAATTTCTCGCCAATACGGACGCTCCCCAGCGAACTGTTCTTTCTCGGCGTCCGCAAGCGCTCCGCAATGCAGGAAAAATTCGTAGGCATCCGTCGTTTTCATGTCGAACGGTTTCCAATCGCGTCCATACACGGGCTTGGGACGAGGCTCGTCGAAACCGGCAAAGAAGGTAAAGGCAAGCTGCAAGCTGAATGCTCCATTGCGATGCATATCATCCCCAATGAACCAATCACCAATCGGAGCCTGCGGTGACGTTGCCTTCAGCGCCGGATGCGAATCGATGGCGCCAGCCGACGCGTAAAACCCAGGATAAGATGTGCCGTACAACCCCGCTCGGCCATTACCTTCGGGAATATGCTTCGTTAGCCATTCGATCGTGTCATAGGTATCCGTACTTTCGTCGATATCCTTAGGGCCCTTGTTTTCGTTGTGCGGGCGCATATTGATGAATTCGCCCTCGGAGGCATTACGTCCGCGTACGTCTTGACGAACAAAAATAAAACCTTCTTTTTCGAGGGATTCGCTGGCTAGGCGGTCGGGATATTGATCGGTGCCGTAGGGTTTGAGGGCATAGGGCGTGCGGAGCATCAAAAAGGGATAGGTGTGGCTAGCGCTTGCGTCTGTGGGCACATAGAGGGAGGTGAATAACTTGATCCCGTCCCGCATGGGAATTCGCGCTTCGATTTTTCGATAATGGGCGCGAATGAAACTTGCTCGTTCTTTGCCTGCGTCCGAAGGCGACGATGAGTTTGGTGCGGCCGCAAGAGTCGTATTGCGTTGTGTGGCGAGTGGCTCGGGCGGACAACGGGAAGCTTCGACCGATTGGCAACCCCACAATGTCGCGACAATCAGCAAACAACACGAGAATGGTTGAATCTTGTACATATGTTCGACCTCTGCGGCGCGCCAGTTATAAGCGTCCGATGAACCTTCGTGGCC
>DAOMZH010000333.1:0-10297 GCA_035437985.1 Polyangium sp. (in: bacteria)
TCAATCGTGATGGGCACCGCATTGTCGACCGTCGTGTTGTCGCCGATTTGGCCATTGGAGTTTCTTCCCCAACATTGCAGAGCGCCACTTTGCAAAATGGCACAGGTATGATTTACGCCGGCAGCAATGGGCCCCTTGTAACCCGTTCCAACGACGAGCGGCGGGATTTTTCCGGAAGCTGGCATTCCATTACCGAGCTGCCCTTCGACATTTCGGCCCCAGCAATGCAATGTTCCGTCCGCGCGTGCCGCGCACGTGTGAAATTGTCCGGCTGCAACACTGACCCAATCCGTGGGTGGTGTTTGTCCCGTCATTAACACGATTTCGATGAGATTTCCCGTGGCCGGATTGGTAAGGCCCACTTGCCCTTCGGAATTGCGACCCCAGCAAAAAAGCCGTCCTGTCGTCGAAATGGCGCAATTGTGTTCTTCGCCAGCCGCGAGAGCTTTCCAGATCAGGCCATCATATGGTTTGCCCGCTGTTGGAATTTCGACGAATGATTTTTGCGGCATTGTGGTTCCAAGCCCGAGTTGTCCGGAAGCATTGCGGCCCGCACACATGATTTTTCCCGCAGTCGTCAGCACACACGTGTGTTGTCGTCCCAGCGCCGCCTGTTGAATTGTCGTCGGTAAAGACGCCTTGACGGGTGTCGCTCGGGAAATATCGTCACCTAACCCCAACTGTCCGCTCTCATTGTTTCCAAAACAATGTAGCTCTCCCGCTTGATTCATGGCACAACCCGATTCCCCGTATCCGACGACCCGTGTCCATGTCGTATCCGTACCAATCAAATCCGGCGTCGTCCACAAACTCGTGAGCCCATCGCCTAATTGCCCGAATACCCGTGAACCAAGGGAAATGATTTTCCCGTCCGCGGTCAACGCCGAGGTATGCACATTTCCTGTCGCAAAATCTTTGAATGTCATGCCCGGGAAAACCTCGAGCGGCGTGAGGACCCATCCCGGAGCAGTCGTGCCCATTTGTCCGGAATTGCCGCGTCCCCAGCAAAAGAGTGCATTTTGCGCATCCAGCGCACAGATATGAAAACCATTGATGCGTACGTTTTTCCAAACCTTGCCCATTCCCACTTCCAAAGGCGCAGCGCTCGAAGCCGCGAGTGGCCCCGTTCCCAATTGTCCCTCATTGCCGCGTCCCCAGCAAAACATGCGGCCGTCCTGCTTGACGCCGCACGCGGTAAAACCAACCGACGCTGTCGCCCAATCAGTATCGGCAGCTCCAGCGGCAGTTTCCACGAGATAAGGAGTCGTGACGAATGAGCCACCGGTTTTTGATACCTGCAGGCTGCTATTTTGTCCCCAACAATAAAGTTTCCCGTCGGTTTTCGAGGCGCACGTCGTATCCCGAGCGGCAAAGACTTCTTTCCAATCCGCATCCGGGGTCATGGCCATTGGATCGACACTGACTTTCGTCAAGTCGAGTTTCGTATCCGTATTTCCAATGCCGATTTGTCCGGCATTGTTGCGTCCGAAACACGATAATGTCCCGTCATCTTCGACGGCACAAGAATGGTTGTCCCCCGTCGCGAGGCTCGTGAATTTCCGATCCAAGCTCGTGTACATCGGTAATGCTTGCGACGTGGTATTTCCGAGCCCCAATTGCCCGAAACCATTCGATCCCCAGCACCACAAATTGCCCGAATCTTTGATGCCGCACGTATGGCTGCCGCCTGCGGAGAGTTTTTGCCAATTGCTCGCCGCACCTGCCCGCACCGGCTTGTTTTGATGTGTGCTCAGCCCATTACCGAGTCGCCCGCTACCGCCATTGCCGAAACAGAATACTGCATTATCCATGCGCCGTGCACACGTATGGTACAGCGACGCCGTGACTTCGACCCAGCGCTCTTCACAACCCGTGAATGGATCGCCAACGGTTCCTGGCGGACACGCACACATGAATGAGCCCGGAGTATTCGTGCACGCGGCCGTGGCATGACAATTATCGGTTTGTTCCGAGCATTCGTCGATATCGAGGCACAATTGACCGTCACCCGTGAATCCCGGATTGCAAACGCATTCCCCCTGCGCATTGCAACTCGCGTCCGAACCACAAGGCATGCATTGCGGTCCCCCGCCGCCTCCCTGGCCAGCAGCTCCGCCTTGGCCTCCGATTCCACCTTGACCCCCGGAGGCATTTCCGCCTTCGCCTCCGCCACCGCCGCTCGATGAGGAACTGGTGCTCCCATTTTGTGCTTCCCCCGAGCATCCGGCGATGATGAGCGTTACTCCAAGAAAGCTCGCGAATATGCGCATTTGGTCTAGCATGGATTGGGAGAGCATACGAAAACCAGGAGGGCTTCGTCAATGATCATTTAAACACTGGTGAGCGAATTGTTGGCTCGGCCCGGTTCAATTGGTATTTGTCGTCGAGGAAACTCATTGCGACGCCGACGTGACCACGGGCATTCCCATGACCCGCCGAATTTCATTGAAGGCATTCGTGAATCGGCCGTCCTTGCCGCGCAAGACCAAAGGAGGTTCGTCTTGTACGTCCATGCTCGCGTTGCTCGAGGGCTTGCGCATGACATAAACCGAAAAAAGTGGGTCTTTGCCTTCACGAGGAATCACGTCGAGCCAACGCTCGACCACGAGCTCGGCGCGTTTTGCCCCATCGAAGACCCGAGGACGCTGACGGGAGGCACAACAGGCCACGAAACGCGCTTCAGGAGCCAATAATCGCGCTGCGGAAATTGCATAATCTTCGACACCGCCCCGCCATTCGAATCGACAAGGCCCGCATTGCACGCGCGCTGACTCCACGCCCGTACCAATTGGCAAATAAGGCGGCGTTCCCGTAACGAGATCAACCAAGCCAAACGTATTAACCCAGTTCTCGTCGCGCAAATCACCCAAATGCACGGCACATCGATCGTCTACACCATTCCAAGCGAGCGACCTTCGCGCCATGGATGCACTGACCTCCTGCGCTTCGACCCCGGTTACTCGGGCATCCGGATAACGCCAGGCCAGAAATAGCAGCACCGTGCCAATGCCGCATCCCAAATCGATAATGCGCTTTGGCGGATTGGCAATGACGGTTTCTGCGGCATACCAACCCGTAACGAGATCGTCCGCGGACCAACGGTGCCCATCCACGCGTTGCAGAATGCGAAAATCACCCGCCAAATAACACAAATCTTCGCCAGCAACGGGCCAAACCTCCGGCTGCTCAGGCGTTTTGGGCTGAGGGCCCGGGGCAATCCAATTGGCTGGACGACGAGCGTGGCGAACGATACCGCCCGCGGACGTCGTCGTATCGGCAGAGGGAACCGCAACAATCATGGCGCGAGCTTTACCACAAAATGCGCTGCAGCACGCCATTTTTGCGAAGCGAGAATTTTTTTCCCGACGTGTATGAAGTCGATTGACGACGGCTCACAAAATATCTCGGAAAACCAGCCTAATCCTGATAACATGCGAGATTACCATGAAAACGACGACGATTTTTTCTACGAGTGCGGTGCTCTTGGCGGCGGCAATCGTCGCCGCGGGATGTTCGGGGGACAGCGAGACGACGGCGACCACGGGCGCGAATGTTACGACCGGTGCGGGAGGTGAGGGCGCGGCTGGGAACGGCGCTGGTGGAGGCGTCGCAGGTGCGGGCGGAGACGTCACAGGTGCAGGCGGAACAGGTGGCGCAGGCGGAATGGTCTCGAATGCCAGCTCATCGAGCAGCTCGACCAGTTCGTCGTCGAATAGCTCGTCATCAAGCAGTTCGTCATCAAGCAATTCGTCATCCGGATCTGGCGGAGCGGGCGGTGGGGGACCGCTAACCGCGACGCAATGTTATGACGGCGTTTTCGTCAATGGTGGTACAGTCGGGCCAAACTACGATCAATTCAATCCCATTATCGGGTCGCATTGTTTGGGTACCAATCACCAAGACATCACCGGAGTGGAGCGCGTAGTATTTCTGGGTGATTCCGTGACCGTCGGCACGCCGCCGACCCTTTCAGGGGATTATTATCGCACGCAACTCGCGGACAAACTCGCGCAAAAATTCGGGATTACGGCCCCGAATCAGCTTTGGAAAAGCGTAAACTTCATTGATGGCGTCACCTTGGTCGAGGAATCCGGGGCATTTGCGAGTTGTTCCAAATGGGGCGCGCGTACGGACGACTTCCTGATGGGTGGCGCGCAAATTCCCAATTGCTTTGGAGCAGACAAATTCGATAAAAAGACGCTCGTGATCATGACGATGGGGGGCAACGATATCGCAGCCCTCACCAAAGATGCTTCGAATGGAGCGCCGCAAATGGACTTGTGGAATCAGGCGCAAACGTTCGTGCAGTACATGCGCGATGCAATGGCGTGGCTGTACACCCCAGGGCGCTTCTCCAAGGGTGTTTACGTGGTTTTCGCCAATAATTATGAATTCACCGACGGCACGGCCAACGTACAAACATGCGACGTGTCTGGGCTCGCCGGTTTCGACAAACCCGTCCCAGCTCCCCAGGAACTCAAAGAAATCGTCGTGTGGATCAACGAGCAATACATGGGGATCGCCAAAGAATTCAATGGAGACATGATCTTCTTGCTCGAGGAGTTCTGTGGGCACGGGTTCGAGAATGACAATCCCCAAGCGCCGTGTTACCGAGGTCCGGGAACGCCGCGCTGGTTCGATTTGACGTGCATTCATCCGAACCCCGCCGGGCACGATCATATTACCGATATGTTCATGGCCGTCGTCAACGAATGAGTAGAACAACGAGGTACTTGATATGTCGAAATGGGTGCAAGTCGCCGAGGGTATTTTTGGTGCCGAGTCGGAAATGAAAATGCCCGGTGGCGTACGTATGAACACGCGCATGACGGTCGTGCGTCTCGCGACGGGCAAGGTGCTCGTCCATTCGCCGATTCGACTCGACGAAAACTTGGCGAAGTCCATCGATGATTTAGGCGAAGTGGCCTGTATCGTTGCCCCGAATCGCATGCATCATTTGTTTTTCGGTCCGTGTGCGGAGCGATATCCCAAAGCGCGAACATTTGGGCCACCGGGATTAGCCGAGAAAGTGCCGAGCTTGCGGGTTGACGAGGTCTTGACGGATGCGGCACCGAACATTTGGGCGGACGAAATCGAGCAACTGGTGGTGCAAGGCGCCCCGAAAATGTCCGAAGTGGTTTTTTTCCACAAACCCACCCGGACCCTCATCGTGAGCGACCTTTTTTTCAATATCGTTCATCCGGCCAATTTCACGACGAAGGTGCTCTTGACGTTTACCGGAGCTCGCGGAAAGCTGGCGAAAAGTCGCGTCTGGTCCATGATGAAAGAGGACAATACCGCATTCGAAGGTGCCGTGCGCAAGGTGCTGTCGTGGGATTTTGACAAACTCGTGATGGCTCACGGCGACGTCGTGGAGAAGAATGCGGGAGAAAAGGCGCGAGCAGTGTGGGGGGCTTAGGGGGTCTTCAGCGGCGAAAAGCGATTGGCGAGACGCAGAATCGAAGCCATGGTGCGGGGGGCGTGTCTTCCGACGAATACGCCGAGTTTACCGTGATTCGTGAGTACACATTCGCGCTTGCGACGGTACATGTCGCGAACGATTTGTTTTGCCGCGACATCCGTCGGCATGACGAACAATTGCGGGGCAGGATCTTTGGCCCCCTCGCGTAAGTTTCCTTGGTTGTCGATGAGGCGGATTTCCGATTCGATGAATCCGGGCAAAATGAGCGTCGTGGAGATGCCTTTGCCAGCCATTTCGATGTTGAGCCCCTCCGCCAGTGCCCCAACGGCCGCCTTGCTCATTGCATAGTTGATGGTACCCGGCAAGATCGCATATTGAGAAACGCTGCCCACGATTCCCAGTCGACCGCGTGACTTTTCGAGGTCGGGCAGCGTGGCTTGAACCGTACGGAGAACACCGAAAACATTCGTCTCGAATTGACGGCGAAAATCATCCAGCGCCAATTTGGCGAATGCGCCGTTGATTCCGATTCCGGCATTGGCGACGACCACATCAATGCGCCCGGTTTCGCCGCGCACGATTTCCGCAGCGTGTTCGAGGTCGCCATTGCGCGTGACGTCGCACGTGATGGGAATGGCTCGTCGTCCCAGAGCGCGTACAGCGGAAGCGGTGTTTTCGAGGGCCTCTTTGCGCCGGGCGAGCAAGGCGACATCAGCGCCTTCCTCGGCAAATCGCCGGGCAAGTGCAGCGCCAATTCCAGCGGAAGCGCCAGTGATGAAGACGGTTTGTCCGTTGAATCGTGACATGACGCGCCGAGCTTGGCGCGAAAAGACGGAAGGGGCAAGGAGAAAAAAAGTCTCAGACCGCGGCGTAAATGGCGGCAAAAGATGCCGCTTCACCACGCAAAAGCAGATCGATGCGGGGACTCGTCATTGCCGACGTGTGAAGTTTGGCCGAGCGAACGTCGAGGATTGCCGGAACAAACTCGGGATGCGCCTCGCAAATGCCACGTGAAAGCAAGGCCAAAACCAAGGCGGTGCGTCGGGGCATCAGCGGGTCATTTCGGAAATACAGCTTGACCAGGTGCTTTTTGCCACCAATGACGAGTCCGAGTTCTGGATTGACATCCACTTCGAGCGGTCCGAGGGACAAACCCGTCCGGGGCGGCTCGAAAAAATTCTTCGGACCTTCGGCGAGGAATGCGCGATACCCGGCGACGACGCGCGGATAATGGTTTCTGCGTGTTTCATCGGTTTCGTTGTGACAAACAGAATCGAGTGTCGAAGTGGACAAACCATCGCGATGCATGCTAATGATCGCCTGTCTGATCGGACGATAAAAGTCCGAACACAAATCATCCTTGCGTTCTTTGTAATCGCGCACGCCGCGCAGTTTGGGAGTTCCGGTGGCGAGGACGAAATCTACGAAATAGGTGAGGGAAATTCGGTCCATTGGATTCCTCCTGGAATTTCGGCAGAGCGCCGGACTTGTTTCGTTCGCGATGTTGGACGTAAGTATAACACATTCATTGCACCCGTCATGTTTTTTTCGGTTATGCCCGGACATTGAATGTCCGGCCTATTAAGCTGACGAAATATGTCCGATCGCCGAAGTTTCGTCCAGGATCGTGGGTAAGAGCGAATAAACCTTCGAGTACGGGACACGATTGGATTTCGAGCCTTCAGAATATTCTTCGTGATTGCATCTCGAGTTGGAATCGCTGTCGATTTACGAATGTACCCCAGGAAGTACGGGGCTCATCAAGCGACCCCAAACCAATGGTGAAGCATTTCTTGGAGCAGCGTGAGGCCCGTCGCGCTTCCTATTGATCCATAGGCGCAAGGAGCGCTTCCCCTTCGCTACGCGATGGGAGAAAACCGCCCCAGAGTCGCTTTCGATTCGGGTGTTGGAAGTGGTGGTTTAAAAAATGTTGCAATGACGATTGACCACTTCGACGATCGGCGACGAGAGTGATCCGGAGGAATCATGAAACGCTCAGTACGTCTAGCTTCCATGTTCGTGACAATGTTCACCGGGGCGTCGGCATTGGCCAGTGGGCCGCATTTGCCAGGATATGATGTGTATTTCGACGCGCCACAAAAGGAATTCCGTCCTCTTTCGAGTCATGCTGTGACACCTGCTGTTCGTGCGGGGGATTTTACGCCGCATCCAACGGGCATTCCGGATGGTTCGGCACCCGCGTTTATCGCGCCAACGCTCGTGACCGTCGACGGATTCAACAAGAATCCGATGAATTCGTTCGACCCTTGGCTTGCCGCCAATGCGACCCAAACGCTCGGCAACAACGTCAATGCCTATGCGGACCTCAATTCGCCGGATGGGTTTGGCGGACAAGACTTCCGCGCGACGACGACTGCCATGGGCACGTTTGACCGGACATACGATACCGCCGTGAGTCCGTCGGTGAGCCAGGCGCAGCAGCAGGCGTCGATAACGCAGCTCTTTTACAACAACAACTACTACCATGATTATTGGTACGACTCGGGATTCGACGAGGCGGCGGGTAATGCGCAGACCAACAATTTCGGGCGTGGTGGTGCGGGCAATGATCCCATTTTGGCCGAGGGGCAAGACTTCAGCGGCACCGACAACGCAAATATGCAAACACCTGCCGATGGCAGCTCGCCAATCATGCAGATGTACGTGTTCAGCGGCGTTGCCAATGCGTCGTTGACGGTGATGCCCGGAAATAGGGCTTATTCGGTGGCCGTGGCCGGGTTCGGACCACAAACGTTCAATATCGGTCCGGGGCAAATGGTAGTGGCTACCGATAATTCAATGGCCGACTCGACGGGTGGCAATACCGGCACGTTTACCGACGGGTGTCAAGCCTTGACGGGTGGAATTGGAACCTATGGAGGCAAAATCGTGATTGCCGATCGTGGTGGGTGCAATTTCACGGTGAAGGTAAAGAACATCCAAAACGCGGGAGGCATCGGCGCAATCATTGCGAACAACACGTCGCCAGGTTTGCCGCCGAATCCCATGGGCGGCACTGACAATACGATCACCATTGGTGCTTTGGGTATTTCGCAAGCCGACGGCAATACCCTGAAGCAGCAAATCCAAATGGGCATGATTTCCGGGACGATGGTCCGAAGCCCCGCATTGCAACGTGATGGGACGATCGACGGCGGCATCGTCGGTCACGAATGGGGTCATTACCTCCACATGCGTTTGTCGAATCCTGGCACGAGCCAGCAAGGTGGCGCAATGAGTGAGGGGTGGGGCGATTTCCAAGCGCTCATGCAAATCGTGCATCCGGACGACAATACGGGCGCGTCATTCAGCGGCGTATTTGCGACGGGCATCTACGCATCCGCGACGTTTGGGGACAGCGCGTATTATGGTATTCGTCGTGTGCCTTATTCCAAAGACATGACGAAGAATGGCTTGACCTTCATCCATATTGGTAATTCAGCCATGATTCCAGCTGGCGTGCTCGATTTCGGAACCAACTCCGAAGTCCACAACGCCGGAGAAATCTGGTGCATGATGCTCTGGGAAGCCTATTCGAATATGCTCGACGATACGCTGGGTGCGGGAGCGAGACATACGTTCGACCAGGCCAAACGAAAAATGGCTGATTACGTCGTCAGTGGTTTGAAAATGGCTCCGCCTAGCATGACCTTCACGGAACAGCGCGATACCATTTTGGCGGCCGCAGTGGCCGCTGGGAGAGTGTCGGGTGATTATAGCGATTTCCAAGACTTGGCGGCCGGCTTTGCCAAACGCGGCGCGGGTAAATGCGCGCAATCCCCCGCGCGGAATTCGACGACGCTCGATGGAGTCGTCGAAAGCTTCACGGCGAGCCCCGAAGCGACGTTTGTCTCGGCAATGCTCACCGACGCGCCGCCTTCCTGCGACGCTGACGGCGTCCTCGATTCCGGGGAAACCGGCAAAGTTGCGATTACCGTGCAGAATACCGGCTGGGCCGATTTGGCTGGCGCGACCGTGTCCGTCTCGTCGACCGATCCGAATGTCACGTTCCCGAATGGAAACATGGCCACGATCCCGACGACCGCCGTATTTGCCAATGGAGTCGCCTACGTCGATGTGAAATTGGCAAATACCGTGACGATGACCTCGCTGATTCCGCTCGCCATCACGATCAACTCGGCCGACGCTTGTGTCATGACCCAAAACATCGATACTGCGGCTGAAGCCCATTTCGATTCGGCCGAGCCGAATACGATGAATGCTGCAACGACGGAAACCTTCGAGGGTTTGACGAAAACCTGGACGGCCTCGCTGGCTTCGGGCGGAGCGACGCAGCTTTGGAGCATCATTCGTCCCGTTGCCACCGGAGCGAATGAAATGATCTGGGGCCAAGACATTGCAGGTCTCAGCGATCATCGTTATGAGTCGCCGGATCTCATGGTGGGAGCGGGCGCTTTCTCGATGACGTTCCAGCATCGTTATCAATTCGAGCGTTCGCAAGGGACGAACTGGGATGGCGCGGTCATCGAATACAGCGAAGATGGAGGAATGACCTGGGCCGACGTGAATACGTTGGCGGGTGTCAATCCCGGCTATGGCGGGACGATTGACAATACTGGAGGCAATCCTCTGGGTGGTCGTCAAGGGTATGTCAATGCCACAACCGGCTTCGCGAATGGGACCATGGTCGCCCAAACGATTAATTTCGGAATTTCGCTGGCCAACAAAACCATCAAACTGCGTTTCCGCATTGGTACGGATGCCGCGGTCGGATCGGGAGGCTGGTACATTGACGACATTGCTTTCACGGGACTCACGAATAAACCATTCTCGGCGCAAATTGCTGACGATGGCGTGTGCATGAACAATCTGCCCATTGCCAATGCGGGTCCGGATCAAGTCGTTTCCAGTGGA
>DAOMZH010000334.1:0-10264 GCA_035437985.1 Polyangium sp. (in: bacteria)
CCCGTGCTTCCGCGCCGTCGACGAGCTCTTTGGCTTCGTCGTCGGGGATCTCGAGCCTCTTGCACATGTCGCCGATGAACGACTTTTCGGCTTCGTGTTGCGACCCATCGACGTAGGTGAGGAGCACGGCGTGTTGCAAAAGCGCGCGCCGCTCGCCGGCATTGAGGTCGAGAATGGGCATGTCGTCGAGGCTGCGTTTTTCGGCCGCATACTCGTGGACTTCTTTGGCCTCTTCCTCGGAAGCACCAAACGCGTCGATGAGCGCCGCGACCATTTCTTTTTCCGTATCTTCGAACTTGCCGTCAGCCCAAGCGACACTCACGAGCGACTTCAGAACGGCCATGTCTTCTTCACGCATGGCGGCGATTTTTGCCGGTTCACCGGCCGCACGTCAAGCATGCTCACGAGCCCTCGACCTATTCCAATCCGACCGGCTACGTTTTCACGGCCCACGCATGAATGCTCCGGAAATCACCCCTGCCCCGCACGTGCATCACGTCGCCGTCGTCGTGGCAGACCTCGAAGGTGCCAGACACTTTTATGTCGATCTGCTCGGTCTTCGCGAAATCCGCCGCTGGAACGACGCCGACGAAAAATGGCGCTCGATTTGGTGTGCTCTTGGCGCAGGTGCCTTCTTGGCCATCGAACGCGCAGAGCACCAAGAGCCGCGACGTGACGACGGCTCCCCAGGATTTCACTGCCTCGCACTTGGGATTCGTCCTGACGAACGCGAGAGCTGGAGACAACGATTCGAGCGAGCGGGGGTGAAGGTTTTTCGCGAGAGCCCCTACACGCTTTATGTTCGCGATCCTGATGGAAACATCGTGGGATTGAGTCATTTTCCGGATGCAGCGGGAGCAACGTGATTTGCGGGCGGCGCAGCGAGCGGTAGAAGCAGTCTTGCATGACGGAATTGGCTCATCAGCGTGTGCGCTTCGTGGTGCGTCCCGAAGATGCGGGCTTGCGTCTGGATCAAGTGCTAGCGGCGAACATCGATGGACTCAGCCGTCGTAAGGCGCGGGTGCTCATCGACCTTGGAGGGGTGTTCATCGACGGCGCACGCGTGAAGATCGCGGGCAAGTCGCCTCGGCCAGGACAAACCATCGTCGCGAACATCGGCGGAGCTCTGGAGCGGGCGACGAAAGAGGTCGGGGCGGCGGCACGAACACGTGACGAAGCAGCTCTACCGGCGTACCGGATCGTGCACGAAGACGAAGATTTTTTGATCGTGGACAAACCCGCTGGACTACTCACGGCGCCTACGCCCGAAAGTGATCGCGGCAATTTGTTCGACCTCTTGAAACGTTCGTCACACCAAACGCTCTTCCTTGTCCATCGCTTGGACCTCGATACCAGCGGACTCATTGTTTTCGCGCGGAACGAAGCGGCGAATCGGGTACTTGCGGAACGCATCCGCGAGCATGATTTCGAGCGGCAATACGTCACGTTGGTGCAGGGCCGAGTTTCGTGGGACAAACGAACCGTGGATCATCCCGTCGCGGACAAACACGCGGTGTCCCACTTCGAGGTTCGGGAGCGTTACGAGGAGGAAGCGACGCTGATGGCGGTTCGCTTGGAAACGGGGCGCACGCATCAAATTCGATTACATGCGCAGCACGTGGGGCATTCGGTGCTTGGGGATCGTAAATACGGAAAAACGACGGAGCTGCGACCGCCGCGGCTGGCCTTACACGCAGAAAAATTGGGATTTGCCCATCCGCGCACGGGTGAAGCATTATGTTGGGAGGCTCCACTGCCTGATGATTTGCGTGGTTGGCTGAATGCATTGCATCCGATGACGTGAAATTTGCACGGGACACGTCAGTACGGCCGAGAATGGGGACAAACGCATGAGCAATCGTCGGAATAGTCTCCGAAAGCTCCTGCAACATCACTTCATGCCTGGAACCCCCGCTTTTCGCAAAAAAGCAAGCGTGGGGCGTAATTCATGCATTGGGCCTTGGCCAAGTCGCAATTGCTGACCATCCGACAATTCGACGAGGAGCCACCGGTGTTCGAATCCCCGTTCATTTTCTTGGGCTTCGAGGCCGTCGATGACGGGCGAAGAAATCAATTTTATTGCCGAAAGAGGAAATGTGCGGGTCGTGCCTCGCGTCTGCTGAACGATGACTTCTCGTTCGAGGTCCAAACGAATCGTCCCGTGCTTGAGTCCCTCGCGCCGGACGACATAATTGGCCGCAATGATGCCGATTGTCCAGATAATCGCCACGATGAGCATCGCCAGCGGGGCAGCGCGCAAGACGACGATGACGCAAATGACGAGGGAAAGAACGGCGGCAAT
This sequence comes from Polyangium sp. (in: bacteria), assembly GCA_035437985.1. Taxonomy (GTDB): domain Bacteria; phylum Myxococcota_A; class Polyangia; order Polyangiales; family Polyangiaceae; genus Polyangium. Next base: position 2,303 of record DAOMZH010000334.1, read on the forward strand.
GGCAGAAACCAAATAGACAAACGGGTCGAATATGCCACCCGGGCAATCACACACCAAAACAAATGGACCTTCGGTAACGATGCGACCGCGATGATTCTCGAGCAAGGTTTCTTGTTCGAGGACGGGTGGCTGCTCAATCACGAAGTTTTTCCCGCAGAAACGCAAGAACGCGTTCGAGCGCTTTTTGCGTGGGATGTCCAGATTCGTCGATGAGGTCGTTGGTGACTGGAGAATGGGCGGATCGCTTGATGCCCCAGGCATTTCCCGGACCAGAATCGATTTCAATTCCTTCGAAACCATCGCCGAGTGCTTTGCGCAAAGATTCGAATCGCTCCGGCGGGCACATGAAGTCGTGTGTGAAACGAAGTCCCAAGACTTTAGCTCCCTGAGCACATCGTTCTTTGACGATGGCGAGATTGGCGTCCGAAATGTGCAATGCAGCCTTGCGTTTTTTGCCAATGACGAAGGGCAACGACGGTTGGCACAGAATGGGCGCCACAACGTAGGGATCGACCATGAGCGTCAAGGCGAAATTCCCCGTGAGACACATACCGATGGCACCCACGCCTTTTCCACCGACTGCTTCATGCGCATGCCGACAAAGGCCGCGTAACCAATCCACGATGGGGCTCGATTCATTGGCGGCAAGCACCGAAAACTCGCGAGAAATGCAGGCTTTCCCCAATATACCGATGGCTGTGGAAAAACGCAGCGGAGCCCCCGGCGTACCGAAGAGCTGGGGCATGAATACGGTAAAACCCTCGGATGCGACGCGTTCAGCGAAACGAATGACTGGAGGAGTCAGTCCTGGTACTTCCGTGGCAATCACGACCGCCGGCCCTTCGCCTCGACGATAAACGTCGCGCGTTTCGCCATTGCAGGTAAAGGGCGTTCGGGTAAAACCTTCCAATTCAATGGTCATGTATTTCCTCGATGTTCACGCCGAGAGATCGATCTTGCTGGATGCCGGCCATACACGTTGAAAACCTAGGCCGATGATTTTACCATCACCGCGTTCGACGAGCGCCCCAAAGCGGCATTTTTCGACGAGCACGCCCTCGTGCATGTGTTCCTGCGTCATGAAACGAACCTGCTGCCCCTCGACGAGCCCCTCGAACACGCGGGCGCTTTCCGCGATACGACGAAATGATGGCTCCACGGCGGCATCGGTAGATTTCGCAGCGGAACGACGAATTCGTCGGACGAGGTTGTCACTGACGTACACATCGAGTTCATCGCCGCGAATGAAGACCACGACGCCGGTTTGATGAACCCCGCCGTCGGTCAAAAAAGTCACGATATTTCCAGTACCTGGCTCAGTCGATGCGCGACCGCCGAGCTGCTTGCGGATGCGGTCGACCGAAGGCGCAGGAGGTCCGGGAAGAAGAACGGGGAGCGCGAGTTTCCGGCCCATGTTTCGGCACGATAGCGTGAAGGGAGCCCCGAGAAAAGATGTCCGACGCTGATTTTTATTTTTTCGGTACCGATTGCCGTCCAAGTCCCTGCATCAGCCGGTCACGCACGACTTCAGCCAATAATACGCTTGCGGCAACGGAGACATTCAAAGAACGAACGGAACTCAATCCCGGAATGGCTACGAGCGCATCGCATTGCGCTTTGGCTCGCTCCGACAAACCATCACGCTCGTGACCCAAAACGACGACCACGGGCCTCCGATAAGAAAAACCAATTGCATTTGCAGGAGCTTCGCTCTCGGCGCCGATGACGGTAATACCTTTGGCCCGCAAGCGCCCCAACGTATCGGGAAGATCTGTCGTGCGTGCAAATTCGAGTTGTTCGGCGCCGCCTTCGGCAACGCGCACAGCGTCTGCGGGCAAGCCCGGATGAGGCGCGGGAGCTCCCAATAAGGCGGCGTCGAGGCCGAAAAAAGCTGCACTTCTCAGAATTGCCCCGATGTTGTAGGGATTGCGAATTCTTTCCAGCGCAATGGCCGTTCCTTTCGTCCGCACGAGCATATCGGCGAATTCCTGAGGAGTCGCCCAAGATCGAGGCTCGGTTTCCAAGCATAAACCTTCATGGTTCTTGGCCCCGGAAATACCATTGAGTTCGTCATCGGATACTTCGACGTACGGAATTCGGTGGGCAGAAGCCCAACGTTCGAGGTTTGTCAGGTGTCGCCGAGTTTCTCGATGAAAGGCAATGCGGATGATTTTACTGGGGTGACGCTCGAATACTGCCAAACCCGCGCGTAAACCATACACGACTTCGGCGCCGACCGGATGACGCTTCGAGGGAGATTTTTTCATGATGTGACGCGACCAGAATTCATGCCGTTGGACGGGGCGCATTGTAACTGAACCGGCACACCTTCTTCAAGTCACGAAATGCGTAACAGGAACAACACGATTCGCCAAACGGCGGAAAAATGACAGCCGGCAAATAGGATTTCTCCAAATACATTTGGCCAGCGACTTTTGGGCCTGGCGGAAAAATGATTCGCGAAATGACTCGCAATATGGAGGCGTACATCCATGAAATTGCGCATGTATTCATCATGGATCTCGGGGTGGTTGGTCCTTGAATTCATTTGCAACGGTGACCCTCCGAGTTTGGTGAAAGAAACCACCTTGGGTCTTGGACCGTGGGCACGATTTCTCTGAGTTCAATACTGGAAATGATAGTCGAAGCTCGCTATGCTCGGCTTTGGCTCATGATCGATGCAAGTGCTTCACCGCGGGAAATGCCTGTCAAGCGCGTCCTTCTCGTCGAGGACAGTTCGACCTATGTTTTCGCATTACGCAAGATCCTTGCTTTCCTTGATGTTTCCGTGACGGTTACGGGCACGCTGGCCGGTGCGCGAGAGGAGTTGTCCAAGGGTGCATTCGATGTCGTGCTCCTCGATTTGAATTTGCCGGACAGTTCGGGATTGGACACTCTGCATACCATACTGGCGACATGTGACCTACCGACGGTGGTCATCACGAGCAACGATGATCGAAGCATGGCCGCCGCCGCAATTTTGGAGGGTGCAGATGACTATTTGGTGAAGGGGCCATTGGATGCGAAAATCCTGGGACAAACCTTGGCTCACACGCTCGAACGTCATCGTTTTCGTGCCAAACTCAAATTGATGGCCGATGAGTTACGCCAGAAAAACGATCGACTCGAAAAGATCGACCAGCAGAAGAACCACATGTTGGGCATGGCGGCGCACGATATTCGTAATCCGCTCGGTATCATTCTGGGTTTTGCCAAATTTTTGCGCGCGGACATTGGACCGCAACTAGGAACCGAGCACCTCGCATTTCTCGACGCAATCGTGAAATCGAGCGAATTCGTTTTGGATCTCGTCGAAAAGTTACTCGACATTTCGACGATTGAATCTGGAAAGTTGAACATTCATCGTGTAGCCGTAGACGTCGGACAATTGATTAGGAGTCATGTAGAACTCATTGGCCTTCTCGCGGAGAGAAAACAAATAACCATTGGGGTCGAGATTCCTCGCGAACAGATCATCATCAACGCCGATGCCCCGAAAATGGAGCAAGTGCTGAGCAATCTCACGAGCAATGCCCTCAAGTTTTCGGCCGCGAGAACGGCAATCAAAGTGTGCGTGCGAGCGACGCCCGATACCGTCGAATTCGGTGTCGAAGATGAAGGTCCGGGAATTCCCGCGGATGAATTACAACTTCTCTTTCGGCCCTTTTCGACGACCAGTGTCCAAGCAACGGCTGGCGAGCGCAGCACAGGGCTCGGATTGGCCATTGCCCAACGAATCGTCGAAGGCCATGGAGGCGAAATCAAAGTCGAGAGTCAGGTCGGCAAAGGTTCCAAATTTCGCGTAATTCTCCCGCGAAGCTAATTAGTTTATCTCGCCAACCGCATAATCTTCCCGTCACCTCGGTTGGCCCAATAAATTGCGTCGGGCGCGACCGCGATTGCATGTGGTTCGGCTTGGCTCTTGGCTACGGGGATGGGATTGTACGGCGAAGTTCTCGATGCTCGCCAAACTTCCCCGGTATTTCCAACCGTCCAATATAAATTTTTGGGATCCGCAACAAGCCCGCGGCTATCCGCACCGACCGGGAACAGAGGCTCCGGTGCCATTCCCCCCATACCCCGATACAGCGAATCGCTCGATACCCAATAATATGCCGTGCCTTCGTGAACCAGAAATCGAGCCTCAGGTGGAGTCGAATAAATGGTCGATATGTTGCCCATACTGAGTCCTACGGATTCACGAATTTCTCCCGTGTATGTATTGACCCACCGGGCAATGCCTGATTCGAGGAGAATAGTCGATGGTCCCTGTTCCATCCCGCTCAACGATTGTTGATTGCTGCCTGTGGGATCCGCTCTTCGAAGGCGACCCGCCATCGTGGCCGTCCACACGACCGCAGCAGGACCAACGGCAACCGAATTTACTCCCTGATCACCCGCTGAATCCCATTTGAGCCCTCCGGTCAGGCCAAACGCCGAGACACGAGTGCCATTGGTTGCAAAAGCCCCGTCGTTGGTCACTGCCAAACCATAAACCGGACCACTGACATTTCCCAGCATGAAAAACATCGAGCCATCGAGCGAAACTTTTGCCACGTCCCCTCCGGTTGTTCCCCAATAAAGGTCCGTGCCATAGACGACCAAAGAGACCGGAACATTGCCGGTCACGGGTTGCGTGTCGAATGCAAGGACCGGTTGACATTCACCTTGCATGCACATTCCGCCCAAACAATCGTGCCCGCAAGCGCCACAATTCTTGTTATCGGACATGACGTCTTGGCAAGCGGTCATTGGATTTTGGTCACAGTCGAATGTACCAACGTCGCATGTATATTCGCACTTGCCCCCCACGCACTTGCTCACGCTCCCGACTGGCGCCATACAGGGAGCATTACAAGAGCCGCAATGCTCCACGTCGCCCAAAAGGTTTGTCTCGCAAGCACCATCTTGATTGCAATCAGCGGTATCTGGCGGACACATCGCCCCACCTGCACCAGCGCTCCCGCCCGTGCTCGAACTGCTCGAGCTGGTCGAGCTGGTCGAGCTGCTCATTTCTCCGCCAATGCCGTTTCCACCACCGCCGCCCAAACCGCCACTGCCATAGTTACGTTCCGTGGGAGTACACGCACTCGTAAACAGAATGCAGCCGCCGATGCCCAATAAAAAGCCAAAAAGGTGATGGTGCATGGAATTCCTCGTGCCGCTTTAATGCGTCTCGCAGAGTATACAAGCAAATGTGGTCTGCTGGAAAGTCGAAACGATACGTTTCGCATTAAACAGTCGTTGTCAGCGCCACGCTAAAGTCCGTGCATACATGGGTGTTGACATGAAGCGTAGTTTTTGGTTCTGCTGTCGACGCTCGTGATGCCGTTGCCAACATGAAAGGATGCCCTCGTGGGTCGAAATAAACCGCGTCCGCTGCCGCCTTCCCCATTTCCGCTCGAATTGTCCAAAGATTTGATGCGCGAGATGCTGCAACGAGCGACCGAATATGTGGTCGAGCATATCGAGACGCTGCCGACACAACCCATGCACGCCACGAAAGGCGGGCGCAAACTGGCCCGCGCGCTCACGCACTCCATGCCGGAAACCGGCGTTCCGTTTGAAAAACTATTCCGCCTGCTATTTCGACAGGTCATTCCCGCAAGCCTCAATACTGCGTCCCCGGGGTATTTGGCGTATATTCCGGGTGGAGGCATTTTTCATACGGCGATCGCAGACCTCATTGCCGATGCCACGAATCGTTACATTGGAGTTTGGATCGCCGGTCCGGGTATCGTACAAATCGAGGAAAATGTCATTCAATGGTTTGCCCGCATGTTGGGAATGCCCCCTTCTGCAGGTGGATTGTTGTTGACTGGCGGCTCGCTGGCTAATCTCGTCGCCACGATCACCGCACGTCGCGAAAAGTTGCCCCCCGATTTTCTCGCCGGCACCGTTTATACATCTACAGAAGCGCACCATTCGGTCCTCAAAGCCGCTTTGCTGGCGGGCATTTTGCCCGAACACGTGCGGAGCATCTCGACGGACGATCGTTTTCGCATGCAACCGGAAGCGTTACGTCGCGCCATTGCCGAGGACCGAAAAACAGGAAAAACACCATTTCTCATCGTCGCGAGTGCCGGAACGACGAATACGGGAGCCGTCGACGACCTCGAAGAAATTGCCAATGTGAGTCAATCGGAGCAATGTTGGCTTCACGTGGATGCGGCATATGGTGGTTTTTTCGCCTTGACCGAACGCGGAAAACAAGTGCTCGCCGGAATTCATCGCGCTGATTCCGTGACGCTCGATCCTCACAAGGGACTTTTTTTACCTTATGGAACGGGGTGTTTGATCGTTCGCGACCGGGAAGCATTACGTCGAGCCCACGCAATCCCAGCCGCCTACATGCCTCCGATGCAGGACGACGAACGCTTGGTGGATTTTTGCGAGCTCGGACCGGAGCTATCGCGGGATTTCCGTGGCCTGCGCGTATGGCTCCCCTTCATGATGCACGGGTCAAACGTTTTTCGTGACGCACTCGACGAAAAACTGGACCTGGCCCGTTACGTTGCCGATGAATTGCGGGCCCTCCCTGGAGTCGAAATCATTGCCGAGCCTACGCTGTCGCTGCTGGCTTTTCGCTGCCGTTTTCCGGATCTTTCGAGCGACGACGAAGACGCGCGCAATCGCCGATGGATGTCGCTCGTCAATCAAAAGCAGCGCGTCTTGCTCACGGGCACGACAACCAAAGGTCGTTTTCTCATTCGCATATGCATTTTGTCTTTTCGAACCCATCGCGACCGCATCGACATGGCGCTCGCGGATCTGCGTTCGAGCCTCGAAGAATTAAAAGCGTAAAACTTCCGTGTTGAAAAGCGCCAGAGAAACGTGATACACGCGTCGATAGCGACAGATGGAGCGCACTTCCCGTGGATGCGGATGTAGCCCGAATACGTGACAACCCCCTGCGCCGTTTGCTTGAGAAGCAGCGGCCATATACATTGACGCGTTTCGTGTTGTTGCGCCTTTTGGGACTCGTCTACTTCATTGCGTTTCTGGTTGCATTTCAACAAATGCGCCGACGGCTCGGAACGAATGGTTTACTTCCTGCCGACACGTTTTTGGAATTTGACACTACGAAATTCGGCTCGAGAATCGATGCATTTCGCCGACTGCCCACACTTCTGATGTGGTTTGGCGCGAGCGACGCGGTGCTCCTCGGCATGTCCGCCTTGGGTATGGCGCTGTCGCTTGCGGTCGTTGGAGGCGTGACGAATGCCGTCGTGCAATTCACGCTTTGGCTCTTGTATTTGTCGCTTTCCCGAGTCGGGCAGATTTTTTACGGTTATGGTTGGGAAATTCAACTGCTCGAAACGGGCTTTTTGTCGATATTTTTATGCCCCATTCGCGAATTTCGGCCCTTTGCCAGTGCTCCGCCGGCTATGACGATGATCCTTTTTCGGTGGCTCATCGTGCGCATCATGCTTGGTGCGGGGCTCATCAAGCTGCGCGGCGATCCGTGCTGGCGCGACTTGACGTGCCTGGTTTATCATTACGAAACTCAGCCGATTCCCAGTCCACTGAGCATTTTTTTCAATGAATTGCCGGTTGGCGCCCACAAGGTCGGCGTCGCGTTTAATCATCTCGTAGAGCTCATCGCCCCGATTTTTGCGTTTTGGCCTCGCAAAGCTCGCCTCATTGCCGGATGCCTTTTCGTCGCGTTTCAATTCACGCTCATCCTCAGCGGCAATTTGTCGTTCCTGAACTGGTTGACCATCGTTCCAGCAATTGCCTGTTTCGACGACGACGCCCTGCAGCGAATCTTACCCAAAAAACTCGCGTATTGGTTCGCCGAAAAACCCGTTCGCAAACCAGTTCAATCACAAATCATCACGTCTTGCGTTGCCACAGCCTTCGTGGCCATTCTCAGCATCGAACCCGTCACGAATCTATTTTCGGAGCGGCAACGCATGAACGGTTCATTTAATCCCCTCGCCCTCGTCAATACCTATGGCG
>DAOMZH010000335.1:0-10231 GCA_035437985.1 Polyangium sp. (in: bacteria)
TGAGGTCTGCGCCACTGAGGTTTGCGCCACTGAGGTCTGCGCCCCAGAGGTTTGCGCCCCAGAGGTTTGCGTCTTTGAGGTTTGCCCTGGCCAGGAAACCGTTGATTGGAAAATCACCCCCCGGACGCCCGGACGCACCCGCAATGCGGGCGATGACCCGTTTGAACGTCGCGCCAGTTTCAGTCGGATTCACCGTACCTCCAGGCGCAAACGGCGGAACCTCAATGCCATTTCGTTTCTGTCGTTCGGCCACCAAGTAATGCACCATCGCCGTCACCTGGCATAACGCATCGCCGAAATGGGCATCCAGTGTCGTTGCGCTTTCGAGGGGCGTTTTGTCCGTCGGGTTTTCCCCAGCTGCCCACAAAGCGAGGTCATGAACGTACGGGGGCTTGGGCTCCATTTTTGCACGATCTTTTAGCATTTGCGGCCGCAAATGCGCCCCGTCGACCCACCATGACCACACCTCCGCCAATCCATTGGCTACCTGCTGCCATTTCTCGATCGTCAATTCTTGGACCTTGATTCCCGCAGCAAAGCTCAGTTCTCCCGGTTCACCGCGATTGATTTCCCACCGCAACAAGGAGAAGAGATGCCCATAGACCTCCGTCGTCAGCCATTGCGGAGACAACAATTCGGCCAGCGAACGCGAAAACTCGAAGAGGTCCTCGTCTCGTGAAAAATCCCGCCATTCGGGGCGCTCTGGATTCCTGCGCCGAGGCTTGTCCCGGGCATGACTTTTCAACGTTTCGACGATGGCTTCGGCAAACAAATATTCCCGAAAAGATTTGTGCGCAAATTCGCAGCTTTGGTCGCGGTGGCCGCCTTTGAAGTAATAACTGATCATCAATTTCGCGAGCGGATGATCTTCGCCTTTACCCTGTTCGGTGGTAATGGATTCCTTGCTGAGGACATTGACGCGCCACGCCCATTCACCATAAGAAATATACTCTTTGCCGCCGATGGTCATCGCCGCCGCGGTGAATTGCAGCTTCTCGCGCAACTTCATTCCTTTTTCCCGCGCCTGTCGCTCGAGATCTCCCACCGAATCACGTAGATCTTGGGCTGCTTTCCCCGCCTTTCCACACGTCAAATCCGTCAAACAGCGATACAACGCCGTAGGATCATGTCCCATCTGCTCGAACAAGTCTTGGCGTTTTTTAGCGTCCACCTCTTTGGCGGCCATTTCGGACAAAACCCGCACGGTCAAATAAGCCAGGAGCGGTAACCCCACGACCTCGAAACTGCCGGAAGATGGGGGTTGTCCGGGCCGGACCATGTTGCCCTCCTGATCATATTCGGGCAGCGATTCAGCGAAGAATTCTTGATATCGTCGCACGAGATCGGTAAATGCTTCTGGATCTGCGACCTTCCATTCTTCCGTTTGTTCCACGTGCACGGGTTTCGTGGCGAGCGCATCTTTCAGCCGGCTGATGAAATTTTGCACTTGCTCGGGGCGAAGGGGTCGCAACGTCAATATCGGCGTTTCCGCATAGAGAAATCGACTCTCACTCACCTCGGATGACGGGCGACCCGTGACGATCACGCGTATCCGCGGCGTTTTTTGCGCATTGAGAAACCGTTGTCGAACTTCGCGCAACACCTCGCTGACCTTGTCGCGGAAGCTTTTGTTGTCGGTCAGATCCAGTTCGTCCCAGCCATCCAAGATCAGGACATACCGCGACAAACCCGCATTGCCGCCCCACGGCGTATCGAAGACATGACCATCACGCAGCATGTCTTTGGGCCGGGCAATGGGTAATTCCGTCGCTTCGTCATCGTCGCTCAATTCCAGCGCATCATTCAGGGCTTCGAGCAACGAAGCGCCAAGCTGCAGTCGTTTGAAGCGAATGCGCAGAGGATGGAAACCTTCCTCCCACAATTGGGCGCACAAACGCAAAGTGAACGACGATTTGCCAGCACCCGCAGTGCCTTGCACCACGATGGCCTCGCGGAACTTCTCATCCTTGATATACGCCATCACGGTGCTCAGCAAATCGTGACGGCCGCCGTGGTTTTCCGAAAATGGATCGCAGGCCGGGCGAATTGACGTGTCGCGATCCGGCCGCGCATTGTCGCCGGTTGGGCGGGTTTCTGTCCAGGTCAGTTTACCGCATTCCGTTTCGACGTAGATGTCTTTCAGCGCGTATGGCTCGCTTTTGAACAGCGGCTCCGATTCGTATTGGGCGATCTGGTATTTTGCATGCAGTCGCAAGGCGACCAGGGTTTGTCGTTCCTCGGTGCCGCTTTCGACAAATGCTTTGAACGAGGCGAACTTCGCCGCCGTTTTTTCGTGGGTCAGGAGCGCCTTCAATTCCGGAACGAACTGGTCGTGAATCTCATCGAAAACGCGTCGGCGTTGTTTTTCGTCGAACTCGCACGCGAGCATCAATTGATCGAGGATGCCGTCCGCATTGCGGATGAACCCGTGTTGCAATGCCGTATCCCAGGAAAATGTGCTGAGGTCCGCTGCTTCAGCTGGGGGCAACGCTTTGATCCCATCCACCACTTGGTCGTCAATTTTGAGGGCAAGTGGATACTGGAGGGCCGATGTGCACACATTACGAATCGCTTTGTCGGCCAGTTTTTGATACACGAGCGTGCACGCGACTGCGCCAACGTCCGCGGGATGCGTCGCTCGCGGCAACCATTTTTCGCCGAGGCTGGCGATGAATTTGACGATCGGGAACGCCTCACTTGCCGATTCGGCAATATCCTTCAACCAAGGTGCGGCTTTGTTGATCGCCTCCGCCAAACCTTGGCCCTTGGAAATATACTCGGCAGCTTTGGCGAGGTAGTCGCTCACCGTCCCGGTTTTTTCCAACAACGTGCGGAGGCGTTCTTGTTCGGGTTTGGAGAGAAAAATATCGGTGCTTGACGAAGCCATGCGGTCCTCGAAGACGCTGAATTGGAATAGCCGTGCGCACTGCGTGCTTATCCTGTGCGCGCAACGGCGACAAGGGGCTTGGTCGACTTTTTCTCGATTCCACGAATCCGCAGCTTTACGAGGCCAAGTTCACTGCGGCTACAGCGGATCCCAAGGTGATAACCCGTCGCTACCCTTTTCCGAAATCAGCTTGTCGGATCCCGCAACGTAAAACCCGCAAAAATGCATCGGCCGAAGGTGCATGTTTGTCCGTCCTTGTCAGCGCAGGATACACGGGACGGCGCGGGTGCATCATCCGTTGGGAATTCGAGAAAGAATCGCTTGCCATGAAATGCCCTCTCGCCGTATCGTCGCAAAAACCATGGACCACGAAAATCTCCGCGTACTTTTGCAGATTGTGGACAGTGGATCCATCCAAGGCGCAGCACGCGCGCTCAACGTTTCTCGCTCGTTGCTCCGTAGACGCCTGGATTTGCTAGAAGCTGAAGTCGGCGTGCCGCTGCTCCACCGCAATGCCACCGGCGTGCAACTGACCGCTTCTGGGAGTATCGTGGCTCAACAGGGGCGGTTTGTCCTGGAAAGCGCCCAAACGCTCCTCGCCGATGCTCGCGCCGCTGCCAACACTGCAACCGGCATCATCCGCGTCATCGAGCCAATCGGTTTGCCAGTTACGACGCATGTACGGATCCTGCTCGCCACACACGCCGCCGTACCCACACCCAAAATCATCGTGCGCCCTGCCGAGGATCCGCTCGCCCACCTTCACGAACCTTGCGAATTGATGCTCCACGACGGACGTATCCCCGAAAAAGGCACGTGGTTCTCGCGCATCATCGTGCGCCAACAACTGCGCGCGCTCGCGTCGCCCGCATATCTCGAGACGCGCGGCAGACCCTCACGAATCTCGGACCTTGCCCATCACGATATTCTCGGGTGGAAACGCCCCCGACAACCAGTCGATGAATGGCCCCTGGTCAACGGAGGCACAGTGAAAGTGTCTCCCTGGTACGTCTCTCCGGACTTTTTCTTGTTGCAAACCCTCGCGTCACGAGGCGGCGGAATCGTTTTGGCTCCGAAATCACCGCTGATTGACGAAGCAGAAGCGGATCGATTGGTGCCCGTGCTCGAAAATCAAATCGGAACCGAGCTCGTTTTTCGCGCGTCGAGCCCGAATCCGACTCATGCGGATTCACGAACGCGCGCTGTTTTGGAGCAAATCCACGCGCGCTTGAAAGATTTTCCCGCGGACGAGGGTTAAGGCAGTGGCAGCGGATTGGCGATTTTTCCGTGCAAACAACGGATCGTGGATTGCTCGGTATGCACGTCGAGCATCACATAATGGTAAATACCCTCGGGAAACTCGGGCGTCGGACTTTCGATCCCATTGCATTCATCCAGGGTCTCGGGCTTGATCGGTGCACCATTGATGTCTCGATCGCCGTAAACTGGGAAACCGTCAAATGCATACCCAATGATATGCGATGGCCCGTCCACGTCGTCGACTTGTGACGTCACGCAAGGCGGCAATCCGTGATAATGATATTGCTCCGCGGGATGCGGTGATGGATGCCCATGGCACATATCCATGAAGGCGACTTCTTTTCCCGTTTGATTCATCATTGTGAAGTTTGCATTCATGGCGACGGTTTTCCCGTCGCCCTCGAAAGGATTGTAGACGGGAACGCCCGAAATCATTATCCCCATCGGGCCGAACGGTATGGAGATGGTCTCCGTCACTTTCTGTGGCGATACCGGAATTTCGTAATCGACGGTATTGGCTTGAACCGCGGTTGCCACAGGTTCAATGTGCGAGCATGCGGCGGTCGGATGAGGGACGCAGGGGGACAAGTCGTCCGGCATGATGTATTCCGCTTCCAGGGCGTGATTGGGCAAGCCATCCGAGATGAAACGAAAGTTGCCGTCGGTGAAGGTAATTGCGACGTTATCGCCCCATTGCGTGGATTTCACGGCGGCCGTCGTATCTGCAGGTGCGCCCACTTCTTCGGCGCATCCGACAACTCCAAGGGCAAGAATCGATACGAGTCCCGGCACGAGCAAACGCCGTGGAAAAGCGAATAGGCTTCTGGCTTTGGCAATAAAAAGAGATTTCATGGCTATACCCCTCTCGCTGGTCCGCTCCGTGGCCTGATCGTCAACATAGACAACTGCAGGCCCCATCATTTCCAGCACAGGCCGCCATGGTAGCGCTCGTCAACGCGGACGTTCAAGGAGACAAGTCGACCATGGGTTGGCCGGTTTCCGACCACCGCTCGACGGAAATCTCCCAACCACGTTGGCGGTCGCCAGGTAATGCAACTTGCACCTAGTTCGGATCTCTCTAGGAATCGCCTGCCAAAGCCAATACATCGTCGGAAAAACCATTGAAGAGCGAGCGAACGAACTCGAATATACCGAGTGAGTCCGACCGACGCGGTGCAATGCGGAGCGGCACGTGAACACCTACCAAGCAGGCGATCACATCAAAAACAGCGACGCTCGGGCCATATTTCGTTCCGAAGGTTGCGCCGGAACAACCGAAAACCCTTGACACCGCGACAAACAAGTGCTCCGCTGTGGGCATGCTATTCGCGTGTGCAAATGAGCGTCCCAGTAAAACCGGCTGGTTCATGTAACCGCTTAGGCAACCGGTTCGATTGGGACGTTCATTCGCGCGTGTGAGTTTGGTTCATAGAAGGAGGGCCTTCCTCCAAAAGGAATTGCCCTTACCCCGGAGCCTCTCCGCCCAGCCGAAACACGGTCCCGTAACACACGATGATCGACGTATCGAGTTGGACTTCCCGATCGGTCTCGACGATGCGGACCCAGAGGCGCCAACCCGCGGCGGAAGCGGCGGTCGCGCGGTGAAGGGACAAGCCGTCGGTGCGCACGATGGAAGCTGGCGGTTGGCTCGCGATTGGCGGTGCGAGGGCGCGGATGGCATCGTCCAGGCCATTAAAGTCGGGGACGAGTTCAGGCATCACGATGGTGATCGGCGAGGTCACAAAGAGCGTCGCACAATGATCCGACGATTGGTACGCGAGGTAGCGCGGCGGAATGCGCTCGCTGGTGAGTCGAGCCTTCATGTCGTGCAGCAGGTTGTGACCGAGCGCTTCGACCACAGGACCACGCGAACCCCCCCAACCACGTTGGCGGTCGCCAGGTTGTCTGCCTGACGGAAATGCACAAAGACCCCGTAAAACATAGCGGATTTCATTCGGCACAAGGTGTGCTTATAGGCCCGCGCACATTGTCGATTCAGTGACCACCACGTCTCTGGTACACCCACTTCTTGCCCCCGACCCAACGTGGCGCTTTGAAATCCATCCTGAATTACATCCCGCAACGTGTCACAACAAGCGCGTCGCCCACGCCCCAATTTTGACGTATAACTACTTACATATTCCTGAAAATATGCCCATTGCGGGACACACGTCTGCATTCGCGGAAGGTCGATTCACTCCGCGTGACATAAACTGTCTTCAAAGTCCGTCAATCAAATACTACCTGCGATGTTTACGGCATGGAACACTCGCATCCACCATGTTCCCGGGGGAAACTCCACATGGCGGTCGCTCGCGCACCACCGCTCGAGCGCTGCTCGATACGCCGAGCGAAACGCAGTCACGGCGCGCGCAGCGGCAGCAGCGATATCGCGATGACCGCGACCAACGGCGAATGTCGGATTGCGCTTGCGCGTAGGTTCTGGTGTTTTTGCTCGTGTTTCCGGCGAAATGGTTTTTGCGCGATTGGGCCCCAGGACGTTTTCTGGTGCAATGGTTTTCCGAGCCAATTCGACTTCATGCTCCAATGCCTTTTGCACCTCGTTTCGAAACGATTCTGCTTCTGCTGCTCCAATCATTGGTGGCAACTCGATAGGCAAAGCCATCGCCTCGGGCCACTTTGTCGCGTCGAAATACACCTTCGGACGCGTTGTTTCAAGCACCGTTTGTCCGATGTCCTCAACGCGCGTTTTCGCGCCGGGCCACTCCTCCGGGACAAACACTGCTCCCGCCGCAACCGGGTTTGCCAGTACGTACGCGATTTTCTCGACAATCGCATCTCGTGTCAACAATTCCACGACGCTCGTTTGCCCGGAATCCCAAATCGAGCCCTCCCAGCTACGGAGAATCTTCGTTCCCATGGCCACCAATCGATGAAAATAGGCCATGAATAACGGCAGCAACCCATCACGATCGGTCAGCACCAGATGAATATGTGTCGACATGGCGCCAAATGCATGCACGTCCATTTTGTAAAGACGTGCCGCTACCGCCAACGAATACTCGATAAGCTCCTTCGTTGGTTCGTCGGGGAGAAGCAAGAAATGTCGAAGCACGGTTCGCCGAGTCAACAAATAGGTTTTTCCGGGGAAAATAGTTCGAGGGTATGACATGACCGTTCCTGTTCGTTCCGGGAAGGGGTTTACAACTGGCCATAGCGAATTCCGTGCCAAAATCGAAGCGTAATTATTTCAATATGTTAGGAGCTTCCCACGTTGGCGGAATCGACTCCCCGCCACCCCTCCGCCAGGCGGTCGCCAGGTCATACAAAATACTCTTGCATGGGCCATTGCGTGGTCATGACCCAGGTTGAAGACTCGCTGGAAACGACGACCCGCCATCGGCCGACCGTGGCTTGTGAGTATCTCCACGGTAATCACGCAAACCGCTGTGAAACCCGGCTAGGAGCTAGGAGATGAGGAGAATGCTCGGGCTCTTTCTTGGATTCATTGGGTCTTGCCGCAGACGTTGTTGCGGTAAGCTGTGGGATTCGCGCAGACTCGCGATTACTGGGCCCTCGCGCAGCCGACCGCTGAAGTGCTTGGCACCTTGGCTTTTTTCCGACGACGGTCGAAAAGTCTTCCAAACGCCGAGGGAGCGGAGTAAGCAGGGCCCAAAGCATGGCGTTCTTCGAAACCTATCCGCTAACGACCTCGCAGCAAGAGATCTGGTTCGATCAGCTACTGCACCCGGACGTACCGCTTTATAACGTCGCGAAAGCTGTTCAGCTCGAAGGCACCATCGATCGTGTCCTGTTCGAGCAAGCGCTAGAGCACGTCGTAGCTCGAAACGATGCCTTGCGTATCGTGCTCGTTGCAGGCGATGAACTGCCGACGCAGCGAATCCTCGACCATCTACCGCTCAGCATCGAATACCACGATTTTTCGGAACACGAAGACGCCGAAGAGCAGGCGCAGGAATGGATGCGCCGCGAGACCGCCAGGCCATTTCAGCTTCATGACCACGAGCTGTTCACCTTCGCGCTCCTGAAAGTCGGTGAAGAGCGATCCTATTGGCTCGCTAAGTACCACCATTTGATCACGGACGGCTGGGCTGCAACGCTCATCGTCGAGCGTGTAGCGGCCACATACAACGCGCTTTGTGACGGACTCCCCTTGCCAACTGATTGCTGGCCTTCGTATCTCGATTTCGTGCGGGACGACCAGGCGTACATGGCTTCGGAACGGTGTCAGCGAGACATCGCTTATTGGCAAGCCGTATATACAACACTCCCCGAGCCGCTTTTCCAGAACCGCCACGATATGGCACCCGAGGAAGCTGCCAGGAGCCACCAATCCCAACGGAACTTGAAACGCGAGACCTGCGATCCATTGCGCGACTTCGCTACAGAACATCGGACGACGCTGAACCAGATCTTTCTGGGAACCCTGTATTGCTACTTCGTTCGCATCGGACAGCGAGATGATCTTGCCATTGGTTTGTCCTCGGCGAATCGACTGACCTCTGCGTTCAGGCAGACCATCGGATTGTTCACCAACACAATTGCTCCTTGGTATCGTTTTGGCACCGAATTGACGTTCCTCGACCTGCTGCGAGCGCTCCAAACCGAGGCGGAGCGTGGCGCCCCCCACCGGCGTCTACCGATGAGCGTCCTGCGTCGCAACACAACCCTCGTGCAGACGGAGCGAGCTCAGCCATTTGATGTGGCCGTTTCGTACATGAGCGGCGCGTCCGAGACGCCTTTCGGCAAAACACCGGCGACATTTCAATCGATATTCACGGGTTATTTGCCACGCGGATTGACGATCTACATCGAGGATCAACGCGCAAAAGGCAGCGTTCGACTCCTTTTCGACGGCAGCGCGACACTCTTCACGCCTCAGGATCTCGAGCGGCTCGGGGAGCGGCTCGAGCTTCTGCTGGGCCAAGTCGTACGCAATCCGACCACGCCGATTGCGCAGCTCCCAATCATACCGCAAGCAGAGCAGCAGAAGATTTTGGTCGAATGGAACGATACAGCCGCCGAGTATCCACAGGACAAATGCGTCCACCAGTTTTTCGAGGACCAGGTTGCGAAGACTCCAGGTGCGATAGCGGTCGAAACCGGACACACGCGCTTGACGTATTCGGCTCTCGATACGCAGGCGAATCGCCTCGCCCATCACCTGCGCAACCTTGGCGTGGGGCCGGAAATGCGCGTCGGGTTGTGCGTCGAGCGCTCGGTCGACATGCTCGTCGGGCTCCTGGGCATTCTCAAGGCAGGTGCCGCGTATGTGCCGCTCGATCCATCGTATCCAGCTGAAAGGCTGTGCTACATGCTCGCAGATGCAGGCATCTCGATCCTCGTCACGCAATCGTACCTCGAAGCGCGAATGCCCACATTCGATGCGACCGTCGTGTGTTTGGATGCGACAGGCACACCTTGGAAGGATCTACCCACAACGAGCCCGGACAGCGGCGTAACGGCCGGTAACGCGTTGTATGTCATCTACACTTCGGGCTCGACCGGGCGACCCAAGGGCGTCGTGGTCGAGCACCACAGTGTCGTATCGCTGTTGAGGGGACTCCTCGCTCAACAGCACCGCTATGCTGCCCCATGCAAGGTCCTGCATCGAGCCTCGCTGGCCTTCGATGTCTCGGTGCTCGAACTCCTGGGCCCACTCCTTGCGGGTGGATGCGTTGTCATGGCGCCCGTGGATGCAGGATCTGCCCCCGCTGCACTTGCGTCGTTGATCCGACGTTGTTGCGTGACCTATGCGGATTTCCCGCCCGCATTGCTTGCTTATTTGCTCGAAGAACCCGACTTCGTGCACGCGGAGAGTCTGCGCGTGGTGACTGTGGGGGGCGAAGCGCTGGATTCAGCGCTGGCGGTGCGATTTACCAAGGAGTGCCGCGCCGAGTTGTGGAACGATTATGGCCCGACCGAGGCGACCGTCGAGGCGACGGCGTGGCCTGTCGCTCGCTACCGGGAGACCAAGTCGGTTCGAATTGGCCGTCCGCTCCCAGGTTATCGGGTTTATGTCGTCGGCAGGTACGGAGACCTCAATCCAATAGGAATTCCCGGTGAGCTCTGTATCGGAGGCATATGCGTGACACGCGGGTA
>DAOMZH010000336.1:0-10209 GCA_035437985.1 Polyangium sp. (in: bacteria)
CGCCGCCGGCAAGACCAAGCGCCATGAAACCTACTGTCGCCAAAACGAATCCATGCCCAGACGTAAGGCAAGTGCTGGAAGGTTTGTCGCAGCATGCGATGACGGTCGACCTCACGCAAACGCCAACGTTGGCCAGTGAGCTCGTGATGGTGGCGAAAGAGCGCGGCGTGGGCATGTCGCAATTGCTTGCAGCGATCGAAGAGGCCGCGAAGGTTTGTCAGCGCCAACGAATGGCGCCAATGTCAGTTCGTTCGAGCCTCGTGTACAAGTTCGTCGTGGAACGCTTCGAGGATCCGCGAGCTCGCAGTTCGACCGCATGAAGGCACGATCTTTTGGAGTTAATTTGCAAGGAGGTCTGGTCTTCGAAACCGAGGTTTGTCGAGCTCATCGCTGGTGAAACATGCGCCGCTTCCCACGGCACATGCGCCCTGATAAGCTCCGCGCGTCATGTCGAAGAAAACAAGGAATCCAAAGCGAGACGGCACGAGTGTGCGCATTCTTGCGACAGCACTCGGTGCGGCAGCGATTTCGACGTTGGGGTGTTACGGCATTCTTGGCGATGCAGGAGAAGGCCCGAGCGAAAGGACACTCGTCTTGCCGCCCGCTGCACTTCCGCGTTTGACGGCTGAGCAATATCGCAACTCGCTCGTGGAACTCTTCGGCGCAGCGGCTCCTTCGGGACCGCTCGAAGGTGATACGAAGCCGTACCTTTTCTACAACATCGGCGCTTCGACGACGACGTTGTCAGAGCTTGGTGTGCAGCTTTATGAGGAGTCGGCAGATGGGCTTTCGCATTATGCGTTTGCCGATCCAGCTCGTCGCGCGGCGTTTGTCGGGTGCGAACCCGCAGCGCCAGGTGACGCATGCGTCGAATCTTTCGTGCGTAGTTTTGGACGACGTGTGCTGCGCCGTCCGCTCACGGAAGTGGAAGTCGCGCGATGGGTGAATGTTTCGAAAACGCTGGCTGATCCCGATGCATGGGAAGGTCTACGTTTGGCTGTGTCGGGATTGCTTCAGTCGCCGCATTTTTTGTATCGCGTCGATCTTGGAACTGCAGACGAAGCAACAGGGGCACGTCGTCAGCTCACGGGTTACGAAATAGCTTCGCGCCTGTCGTTTCTCTTGTGGAACCAAGGGCCCAATGACGCTCTTCTCGATGCTGCCGAACGTGGTGATCTCGATACGCCAGAGGGCATCACGAAAGCCGCGGAGCAGTTGCTCGATGATCCGCGTTCCCACCGCGCAGTGCAGGCGTTTTTCCGGCAGTACCTCGACCTCGGGAGACTCGAAGGCATCACGCGTAATTCAGCGACATATCCCTTGTTCGCTCCAGGCATAACCGATGCGATGCGCACCGAAATCGAGATGCTCGTCGAGGATCTCGTCTTCGAACAGCAAGCTGATGCCCGCAGCATCTTCAGCACGCGCATGACCTATGTGAACAGTGACCTCGCGGCGCTGTATGGAATCGACGCTCCCGGCGCGTCGAAAACGGAGTTTGTCAAAGTGGAACTCCCGGCCGATGGTCCACGCGCTGGTGTGCTCACGTCTGGCGCGTTTCTCACGATGAACGCGCACGAGTCGTACACGTCACCCACGGCGCGCGGCAAGTACGTACGTGAGCGAGTGCTTTGTCTCGACGTTCCTGCGCCACCTCCGGGGGTGGACACGTCTCTCGATCCAGTGCCCATGGGCGAGCCGCCGAAAACCGTACGGGAGCGAATGGAATTGCACCGGACAAACCCGTCATGCGCGTCGTGTCATTCGTTCATTGATCCACCCGGATTCTTGTTCGAGCACTTCGACTCGTCGGGGGCCTATCGCACGCTGCAAGAAGGCTCGTTGCCGATTGATTCATCGGGCAGCCTCGATGGCCAACCGCTTACGGATGCGCGTGGTCTCGCGACGGTGCTCGAGACGGATGAGCGCGTGGGTCGCTGCATGGTCAAGCAGCTTTATCGTCATGCGCAGGGGCGACTCGAAACGACAGGAGAGGCGCTGGCACTCGACACGTTGTCGGATCGTTTTGTCGCCGCGTCGTTTGATTTTCGTTCGTTGCTTCTCGAACTCGTCACGCACGACGCGTTCCGTTTCGTTGGTACGAAGGAGACTCCGTGATGGTTCGCCCTAAGCTTTCTCGGCGCACGTTTTTGCGTGGTGCGGCTCTTGGTAGCAGCGTGGCGTTGGCAGTCCCGACGCTCGAAGCAATGCTTGGATCGCGGCACGCGGATGCTGCTGTGGGCGGCCCGATTTTTGGGATTTTCTTCTGGGGTGGAGGTTTGCCCTGGCACGATGGTCATGGCCCGACACAAGCGGGACATCCAGACATTTGGACGCCATCGACGACCGGGAAAAACTATATCCCGAGTGATCTGCTTGGACCTCTTGCACCCCACCAACCGAGTGTGATCACCGGTCTGACGCCGCATACGCTCGTGCCACCCGATCCACCGGGACAAGACGATGGGCACATGCGTGGCTTCATGGTGTCGATGACAGGTGATCGAATTCGTCCCGAAGGGTTCAATCATCCGACGCACACACTCACGGCATTGCGTCCGACGCTGGATCAATACGTTGCGAAGCATCCTGCCTTTTACGGCCTTGAATCACCGCGTTTTCGTTCGCTCGTGCTTGGAGTGAGCACCGCGCGTTTTCACGAGTATGGGCACTGGAACGGGATCTCGTACAACGGCCCGGATGACATCAACTTCACGCTTCAGGATCCAGGACAGTTCTATGATCTTTTGTTTGGAGTTCAAACGGATACGAGTGCGTTGAAGCGCCGAGCGCTTTTGCTCGATGCCGTCATGGAAGATGCGAAGAGTTTGTCGGCGCGGGTCGGTGCTGCGGACAAACAGCGCATCGAGGCGCATTTGGATCACCTGAACCAGGTGAAAAATCGTCTCGATCGTTCAGGCGATGCGTGCGTGCCTCCGGCGAAACCGGCGCCGAATGAAGATCTGATAACGAAGACGGATCTGATGGGTGGACTGTTGACAGCGGCTTTGGCGTGCAACTTGACCCGCGTGTTTTCGTTCATGCTCTCATCGCCAGCGACGACGCACGTATTTTCGAACCTGGGCGTGCCGAACGACTTTCACGCGACCGTGCATGCGGGGTCGTGGGATCAGGCGCGTGCGGGCATCCTGTATCAAATGCAGGCGTTCGCGACGTTCCTTGGAAAGTTTGCGGCGGTTGTGGAACCGACGGGCACATCGCTCCTCGAGCGTTCGGTCATTTTCGGGTTGTCCGAATATGGCGAGGGGTATCAGCACAGCGTGTCGGAAATGCCGGTCGTGCTGGCGGGCGGAGGTGGCGGGAGAATTCGCCCCAATGTGCATGTGCGCGATCCGGGAGGAAACATCAGCAAAGCGCACGTGACGATGCTTCGAGGTATTGGTCTCGAGACGCCGAGTTTCGGTTGGAATGGCGGCGAAACATCGGAAGCCTTTAGCGATATCTTGGTATGAAGAACTGGAGCACCGTTTTTGTGGTTTTGGCCGGAATGGGTTTTTCCAGTTCGGCCCATGCGGTCCAGCCCATTGGGTATCTCGACAATGCCGGATGCGACGTGATTGCGGGTTGGTCGCAAGATCAAGACATTCCAGATTCGGCCATCGATGTGCATGTATACTTCAATGGTCCTGCGGGCACACCTGGGGCCCCGGCCATTGGGACGCGAGCGGACGTGCATCGCGATGATTTATGCACGGCCATTGGTTCATGCGCCCACGGCTATTACGTGAAATCGCCGTATTCCTTGCACGACGGAATGCCGCACGACGTGTATGCCTATGGCATTGACAACGCTGGAGAGGGTAATCCCGTATTGGGCAATAGTCCGCGGACGTTGCAATGCGCGCCGGCGGCGCAGACGGGTGTGCGGCGCAGAATCGATGACGTCCCTACGCTCGATGCCTGGCATTTTTCGACGTTTTGGGATCTATTGCCGCTGACGGCCACGGATGCCGACGCTCTGCCCGAAGGAACGGATATGCCCGAGCGTCCCCACTTGGTGCAAGCCGACGACGGCACGCCCGAGGTTTATTGGGACGATCACGGGGTAAAACGCCATATTACCCAGGCCGATGTTGCCGAATGGCGATTTGATTTGGGGCAAGTTCAAAAAGTACCCGCAGCCGAGATTCAGGCCATGCCTACGGGTACGTCACTACGAACGCGTCCCGTGTTGTTCATTCATGGGGGATTGTATGTCGTCGACGACCCGCAGCCCTATGTGATTCCCCCCGTCGAAATGGGCTCGTCGTCGAGTTCGAGTTCGAGTGGCGGAGACCTGCCTCCCGTGGAAAACCCTCCCGAAGCGAGCTGCGCTTATGCCCAGGGTTCGTCGGCGACGAGCGACTCGTTTTACATGGCAATACCTTGGGGATTGGGTTTGGCCTTCTTTAGAACGCGACGAAAGGCACGAGCGAGCGCCAAATGAGCAGGGAAGCGAATCAATCTCGAATGGCGATGGGCCGAACTTTCCTAGTGGCTTTATCCACGATGACTCTAATGGCTTGTGGCTCGAGCGCCGCTCCGGCGCCGGCATCTGTGCCTTGTCCGCCGTCGGTGATCCCGCCGGCTGGCAAGTTCGAGATGAAAAACTACTTCATGGGTTTTTTGCGGCGTGGTCCCAATTGGACGGCGGAGCAAACGCCGGAAGTGAAGCAAATCGGTGAAGGCCATATGGCGCATATTCGGGCGATGGGAGCGACCGGAAAGCTCATTTTGGCGGGACCGTTCGAGGTCGAAGGAACGCCGCCCAATGCGCTCGCGGGCATCTTGTTGTTCGATGTGGAGACGATCGAAGAGGCCCGAGTAATGGCGTCCAACGATCCAGCCGTGAAAGCTGGTCGCTTCACGCTCGAAGTGATTCCGTGGTACGGGCCCAAAGGGATTACGTTTCCAGGTCGCGAAATTCCGCCATTGAAATAGAATTCACCGTTTGACACCCGACGTGCAACGACGAGTACGCAGCTCGGGGCATGAACCTGCATTGATATTGCAACAAAAGACTTGAAACAAGGCCGCGATTGTGGGCAATCTTCGCCCATGTCCGAGCCGGTTTTGATTGACGGACGTTTCGAGCTGCTGGAGAAAGCAGCCCGAGGCGGCATGGGTGCGGTTTTCCGTGCCCGCGATCGGGCAATGCAAAACATGGTTGCGGTCAAGCTGCTCCGGGAGCACGACGCGGACGCCATTCGTCGATTTTCGCAGGAAGCGCGGGTGCTTGGCGAGATCGAACACGTCCATGTCGTGCGATATGTGGCGCATGGGAAGATGATTTCGGGTGATCCGTATTTGGTCATGGAATGGCTCGAGGGGGAGACTTTGGCTGCGCGGCTATTGCGAGGGCCATTGACCATTGACGAAACGCTGGATCTGGGTCGTCGAGTTGCAAGTGGTTTGGGAGCTGCGCATACACGTGGAATTGTGCATCGCGACGTAAAACCAGGAAACTTGTTTTTGATCGATGGACAAATTGGGCGTGTCAAGCTGATTGATTTTGGCATCGCTCGTCAAGAATCGTCGAATACGTTATTGACTTTGACGGGGACTTTGATGGGGACGCCCGGATATATGGCGCCGGAGCAAGCCAGGGGGCCGCGGAAACGTTTCGACGCGCGGGTGGATGTGTTTTCCCTAGGCTGTGTGCTTTACGAATGTTTGACTGGACGAGCTGCTTTTCAAGGAACCCATGTATTGGCGCGTCTGGCCAAACTCCTCATGGAGGATCCTCCACGTGTCGGCGAATTGCGCCCGGAAGTGTCCGAGGAGTTCGATGAATTGATTACGCGGATGTTGTCTAAGGATCCAGAGGGGCGGCCGGTCGATGGATCGGCATTGTCCAATATGCTGGAGCGTTTGGGTTCACTCGCGCGGTCACCGGCCATGGTCCGGGCGCCAGTCGCCCACGCTTTGACACATACCGAAAAACGGCTCGTGTCCGTGGTGACGATTGTGCCCGAAGCGACGGCGGAACGACCATTGGAGCGGGATGAAAGCCAAGAACAAGGGTTATTGGCGGCGATTCGTCGTGCGGCACGACCTTATGGGGCCACTGTTGAAGAGCTTTCTCCAGGTATTTTCATTGCGTTGCTGGTGGGAACCGGACCCGCAACGGATCAAGCAGCCATTGCCGCGCGTTGTGCCTTGAGATTCCGTGTTTTGCTGCCCAGTGCAGCCATTCTTTTGCTCACTGGACGGGGCGAAAATACCGGACGATTGCCGGTCGGAGAAGTATTTGAAAGTACAGTTTCCCTCCTCGAACGCATGAATACCGAGGGATTTACGGTGGGGGGAGTGTGTATTGATGACACCACGCATGCCCTATTGGAAGGTCGATTCAACGTAAGCAAGGAGTCGGGGCGCATTTTTCTCTGGCGCGAGAACAATCTCGGCACCGACGTGCGCACCCTCCTGGGAAAGCCAAGTCCCTTCGTGGGTCGGGATCGAGAACTCCGACATTTGCTAGAGATTGTCGAAGATGCCATTGAAGAGCGCCGCGGGCGGGTCATTTTGGTCACGGGGGAGGCGGGGACGGGAAAGTCGCGATTACGTTACGAATTCATGAACCGATTGCAGGCGACACATCCGCGTGTAGCCATTTCGGTCGGTCGAGCTGATTCGACGAGTGCCGGATCGGCATTCGTCTTGCTAGGATCGGCATTCCGCAGCTCGCTGGGTATAATCCAAGACAAACCATTGGAAGAGGCCCGGAGAAAACTGCGAGACGTCGTCGTTCCCTACGTTGATCCGGACGAGGCCGTCCGAGTCATGGAGTTTCTCGGCGAATTGATCGGGGTTCCGGTCGCGGATGAAAACGACCCTCGTATGCGCGCAGCGCGACAGAATCCGGCAATCATGGCGGCGCAAATTCAATCCGCCTACCTGGATTTCGTGCGGGCCGTAATGGCGACGCAAATCGTCGTGTTCATCCTCGAAGATGTGCATTGGGGAGATGGCCCTTCGGTGAAACTCATCGACGCGGCGCTTGGAGATTTGGCGGACAAACCATTCATCATCGTAGCATTTGCACGTCCCGAGGTGCATCAGGTTTTCCCGCAATTATGGGCGGCCCGCGGAGTGCATTCGATGAGTCTTGGCGGACTGACGCGTCGCGGATCGGAGACGCTCATCAAAAGCATGCTCGGTATGGATACGCCGCAGCAGACGACACTCGCGCTTTTCGAGCGATCGGGCGGAAACGCGTTTTACCTCGAAGAACTCATCCGGGCAGTTGCGGAGGGCCGAGGTGACGAGCTTCCGCAAACCGTGCTGGGCATGGTCGAAGCGCGGATTGCGACCCTCGAACCAGAAGCGCGGCGAATTCTTCGGGCGGCGAGTATTTTTGGAGATACGTTTTGGGAACGGGGCGTTTTTACTCTATTGCGCGATGAAGTTTCGACCGACGGAAATGCGTATATCAAAGAAATGTGCGCGCGCGAATTGATCATGCGGCACGCGACGAGTCGTTTTTCGGGCGAAACTGAATACGGCTTTCGCCATTCGCTATTGCGGGAAGGTGCTTATGCCATGCTTACCGATCGGGACCGCGCATTGGGACACGAACTCGCCGCCGAATGGTTATGCAGTGTGGGCGAGCCGGATCCTATGGTCCTTGCCGAGCATTTCGAGCGGGGAACGACTCCGCGCAAGGGGGCCTGTCATTATGCGCGGGCGGCGGAACAAGCCCTGCGCGGCGCGGATTTTCCGGCTGCATTGGCGCGAGCGGAAAAGGGTTTGGCGCTTGGGGTCGACGGGGATTGGAGAGCCGCGCTTCTTGGGATGTTGTCGATTGGGTACATACTGACCGCGCAGTATGCCAAAGCGTACGAAAGTGCCGCGTCGGTTTTGGCAGATTCCACAGTGAGTGGTTCGAGTCGCGCGCGGGCGCTGGGATATGCGGTGGCGAGCGCGATTTTCCTGGGCAAATACGACGTCTTTGGCAATCTTTTTCCGGAGCTTTTGGAGCTCGAACCAACGCCGGAGCTTGCAGCCCTGATCGAGCAAGCATTGTATTCGGTTTTCATCATGTTCATCGTCTCGGGTCAAAACGCCAGTTCCGAGCCATATTTGCGAAGAATGGTCGAAATCGCTGAGAAATATCGACACGACGACCTCTTGACCGCCGCATGGACTGAATTCGCGCTCATGTTCGCAGCCCGAGAAATCAGGAATGACCTGTGGCTGGCGCGACAACACAGCATGGCTGCAGCCGATCGTTATGCAGCCGCCGGCGCCCGTGAATACTTGGCCATCGCCAAGGCCCACTTGGGTTTGTCCTATATGCAACTCGGTTTGCGCTCGGAAGCTGAATCGCTCCTCGATGACGTCCTGGCCACTCCAGGAGCCGGGAATCTCGCGTATATGTACGCCGCGTACTACAAATGTCGTCTCGTGGTCGAGCAGTTGCGCTTCGACCAAGCACTCGAAATGACCGCAAAACTGGCCGGCGACGCGCTGGCCGCAAGTGATTTCGTAATGCTTTGGTGCGCTCGTCTCTTGACCGCAGGCATTTTCGCGCTCACGGACCGACTCGATCAAGCCGATGCTGTATTGGACGAACTGGGACTTGAAAATGCATTTCTTCCATTTTTGCGAGCACGGCTGTTGACGATCCGTTCGGAGGTTTGTCGGCGTCGAGGACGTGCGGAAGAAGCGCTCGCGAATGCGGTGGAATCGCTGGAAGCTGGGCGGGCCGGGCCGCGATACAATTACGGAAAGGATCATCTGCAATGGCGGTATTGCTTGGCCCTGCACGCGGCCGGGCGAATGGATGAAGCCCGCGAAGCGATTCGGAACGCTCGCGACGAGTTGCTGACCTGTGCGGCGACGATTCCTGACGAAGCCGTGCGTCGGAGCTATTTGGAAGACGTCACCATCCATTCGATGACCCTCGCGTACGCCCGTGAATGGTTGGGGGAATAATGTTCGTGACGAATGGTTCGGGGCGACGAGGTGCAAACCATGGCTCGAAAGCGGGCGAAGATTCTGGCGGGAGTGGCTGGCCTTGTCATAACGTCGGTGGTCATAACCATTGCGACCATTGATCGCTGGATATTCGTGGCCTTGGACCCAGGCCCGTTTGATGCGACGCAAACGCCACCCGTCATCGATTATGCTCAGGATACTGCATGGGCCGCTCTTCCCGGTATGGAGGACGATGCCGATGTTTTTCTGGCCGAACTTCCTTCGACCAAGCCCGAAAAAGCTCTCGCCGACGTGTTTTACCTCCACCCGACCACCGCCGTGCAAAAACGTTGGAATGCTCCGCCAAACGATCCCGAGGTGGTCAAAGCAACCGCTCGGGGGGGCACGCTCATTCAAGCCAGCGCATTTAATGCATGTTGCTCGGTGTATGCTCCGAGGTACCGGCAGGCCAATGGCAAAGCGTTTGCTGCGCCAAACGAAGCCGGAAATCGCGCAATCGAGGTAGCGTTCGCAGATGTTTCGGCGGCATTTGACGATTTTCTACGGCGGCGAGGATCCGAGCGGCCGTTTGTCGTGGCGTCTCATAGCCAAGGAACGGTGCTGGCCGAGCGGCTTTTGCGGGAAAAAATTTGGGGAAAGCCGGCTGCGCGTTTTTTCGTGGCGGGATACTTGATTGGCGGTCCCGTGACGCGACAGACGCTGGGTCCGGACGTGCCGATATGCGATGCGGAAGACCGGTGGGGCTGCGTCGTCGCGTTTAATGTGCGTGGTCCGCAGTATCGTGAAAACCGTTCCGAATTCAAGAATCGCGATGATTCAGGGACAATTTTTCCAATGGCGTCACGTATTTGTGTCAATCCGCTTTCATGGAAATACGATGATGTGTTCGTCCCAGCGGAAAGTCATCGAGGTGCAGTTTTTTTCGATGCGGAAAAACCATCCATTCTGCCAGCATTTACGGATGCGACGTGCCGTGATGGGCGGCTCTTGCTGCAGCATTGGGGCGCGTTTCCCAAACGTGACCTTCCCAGCGAGATATTGCTCCACGTGATGGGGCCCGATAACTTTCATCCCATCGAGTATCAGCTTTTCCGCCATCGTGGCTCGGGCTTCTGGGGAACCAACCTCATTGATAATTTTAAAGACGTCGTTGAATTTGTGGGTCTCCACGATAATAATCCCGGCCGCATGTCACGTGCAAAGGAGTTGTATAAGAACAACTGCCCGACTTTCAGCAGTTATGATGATATGCTGGATAAGGTAAAGGCC
>DAOMZH010000337.1:0-10206 GCA_035437985.1 Polyangium sp. (in: bacteria)
AGACTTGATCAAAAAGAATCAGGCCGACGTTGTAATCGGTATTGAACGTGAATTGCCGATAAACTCGATCGCGCGCATCATTGTCGCCACTCGCATAGCCGACTTCCAGCTTTGCCGTGAGACGCCGGGGGCGATCGTCGAAACGTAATCGCGCAACGCCTCCGAAACTTTGCACCGAGGCACCGTCCGCTGCCGTTTGCTCGAAATAGGGTCGCGTCGATTGTCCGGCAATGACCGCCGCTTCGGCCTCCAAGCGTAACGTTTGGCTCGCAAAACGATCCGTAAGAAAAGCTCTTACATAAGCGTCCGTAATCGAGACTCGAACGAGGGGGCGGCGGGCAGGATGATTCGGATCCTCACGATCCGTTTGGCTGCGAAATGCCTCGAATACGCCAGCTTCGACGCGCCTCGAGCGCAGCTGCGCGCCCATCAATGCGGACCAGGCAAAATCACCGGCCAAGAGTGACGCGTTATCGTCGCGGAAGGGAACGTCGAGCGCCGCAAAAAATCCGAGTCCCCGCAACCATTCAGGCACCTGGTTTTTTCGGACGAACGGCGTGACGAAAATGGCCGCACGCTCGACCAAGCTGCCTTGGTACGCATCACCGAAATCCATTTCGGTGCTCCCGTCATTGGCCAGGAGCCCGAGGCCCCAGCCAAACGCTTGTTGTCCGACAAGCAATCGACCAATGGGCAAATCGTAACGCAAAAAGGCTTTGCGCGGCGTGATGACGCCCCCACCAGATGGACGGTCGCGGCGTATTTGGAACGTGTCTTCGCCGCGCACCATCCCGATATTGGTAAAACCTCCGGCCGCTTGCCCATTGAGCGCATCCAGTTCGACCGTGACCTCGAAACGCGGCGTGAATGAATAACTTCCCCCGACGAGCAATCGCGATTCCAGCCAGCCGTCACGTCCGAGTCGTGTGCCTTGGGTGTCGAGCGAAAAATCCTCCAATCCCACGAGCCTTGCGCGGGCAAACCCATAAAGGTCCCAGCGCGGATCTCGTCGTGTCCGGGCCTCGTCATCGGCTCCGTATGGCGTTTCGATCAAAAGCTTCGTGCCTTGCGCCTCCGCTCGCGAGGATATGCCGAACAAGAGGCATATCGCCACGGAGGTCATCGACAACCATTGAAACATTCGCATTTGAGCCTCGAAATCATTCCCTTCGATTACGCCGTGATCGCCTCACAACGCGCGTAGATCCATGCGGTCGATGTCGCGCGAAAACACTGGAGGTTTGCCCATCGGCGCATCGACCATCACGCGGGCGCCACCAGCATGAGATTGTCCCGTCCATACATCAAACCACGTGCCTTTCGGCAAATATACACTTCGCGTGCTCGCGCCTTGCTCCAACACCGGCGCCACCAAGAGTTTGTCTCCAATGAGGAATTGATCACTCACGTTCCGAGCTTCCGGGTCGTCGGGGAATTCAAGCATCAAGTGCCGCAGTATCGGCGCACCTGTTTGACTCGCGTCGGTCGCAAGGGCCATGAAATCCGCAGCCAATGCCGCATGGATTTTCGTGAAACGTTTGAAGTGCTCGATGGTCTCCAGGTCCTTGTCCCACGACCAATTCGTTTCTTTCATATTTCCGTCGTGCGTACGCATGATCGGCGTGAATGCTCCCAGCTCGGTCCAGCGCATGTACAATTCTTTGGTGCTCGGTCCGCCGCTGAATCCCGCAATGTCGTGGGTCACGAAAGGAAAACCACTCAGCCCCAAATTCAGCAATGCCGGCACGACTGTGGGCAAACCATCTTCCTTCGTCCACGTAGCTTCTTGATCGCCAGCCCAAACAATTTGCGCCACAGCTTGCTCCCCGGTCCATCCTGATCGACTAAATACTGCCCAATCGCCATCCGGACGCACCTTGTCCATGGCTTCCCGCGACATTCGGTGCCATTCCGTTGGATAACGATTGTGCATAACGCGGGGGTCCGAGCCGTCTTGGTATTCGGCGTCGAGCGGCACCCATTCGGCAAAATCGGCCATCCAGCCGTCTATGCCCAAATTCGTCACCATATCCGCCAATTGGCCGCGGACGTATTCGGTTGCCGCGGGATTGGTCGGATCAGGATGCGATGAGTCTCCCGCGGGCGAAGCATGGAGATACGGCTGCCCGTTTTTCTGAATGAGCATGTTTCCCGCGGACATCGTCGCCCAATGATCGAGGTTGGGCATGACGAACGGATTGGCATAAGCCAGGAATTTGTAGCCTTTCGTGTGCAAATCGGTGATCATTCCAGCGAGGTCGGGATACAACGTTTCATCAGCGACCCAGCGATATTGCACTCCATAACCCCCGCCCACGTTCATGCGTTTGCCCGTCCAATCTTGCGACCAAATCGCGCCGGCTTGAATGCCATTCTGTTCGAGCATCGCCACGCGCGCGAGCACCGCATCACGACCGCCTTGCGCGCTGATCCACGGCGAATACGCCCATGCAGGAGGCGCTTTGGGCCGCCCCACTTCATCACCGAGCTGACGAATGACGTCTTTCGGTGTTGGTCCATGAAAAACCACGATCTCGACCGGATCCCCACTCTCCACTTCAATCCACGCAATGCGCGAATCGGTCGCGCACAAGTCCACGAGCGTACGATAAGACGTGCGCACCAAAGCCCCGAACCCTCGGGCGTCCAAGAAATACGGCATTGCCAAATACGTCGTGTGCGCACTCCCTTTGGTGCCAACCGTATTGGGTGGACCATCCCGTCCAATGCCTTGTTCGCTGACGAAAAGCGAGAAAGCTTCCCCGCGCTGATTCGTCCCGTTGTATTGCTCGCCAAATCCGTAATAGCTGGCGTCCGGATCGCAAGAAAGAGGCACCGCAATCGATTTGGCCTCGGCAAAACCCGTGACTTCAATGCGCACGAGCGTCGCGACGTCAGGCGTGAGAACCGACGTGATGATATCGGCCTTGGCGCTTGGCCCAGACACGTGAATGGTCACCCCGTTCGGACCCGACGAACTTCCTTCGAATTTCGTCAGTGCCTCCGAAACTTCTGCATCGCGCTCGAATGACCACGTCGCGAAAAGCGAATTCACGATTTCGTCGTAACGTCTGACCGTTATCGATGCGGCGTCGGCGAGAGATAACAACGTCCGGTCGTTTTCCGCAATCGTGAAACCACCGTCGGCACGAACCGACACCTGCGTGCCATCATCCAGCATGTAATCGGCTGCCGATGGACTAGCGGGTTCCGACGAACAACCCACGACCATTGCGGCGACGAACAGAAGTGTAGGGAGACGAGGCAATGCCATGGATTCTACGATAACAAGACCCGTGCCAACCTCGAGGGGCCAGGAACTCGCAGTGGATGCAGGATGTTTAATGCAAGATTTGCCGCAATTTTTGGCAAACTGGAGCTGGTAGCATACCCGACCATGGATCCAAGGCGCCACCGCAGATGGCTGCAAGTTGGGTTTTTGTTGATCCATGGATCAGCGACGATCCCAATACATTGATAAACCAATCTATGCGGGCTCCCTTGCTTTGGGCGCAAATTTCAAAGCCTCGACCAGGCTCGAGATTTGTTCCATGCGCCATCAAAAAGCATCTACCCTGGTCGCCTTCTTCGTGTATGCATTTAGGTCACGTCGAGGATCGACCATTCCTTCGTAGGTTTTAGCGGAGACAACCATGGAGAAAAATAGCATGCTGGAAATCGGACGTTATGCCTTGCTCGCCGCGCTCGTCGTGCCCGCGATTGCGCCGATTGCTTGCGGCGCCGGTGGTGCCAGAACGTCCAGCTCGGGCGACACGGGTGGCGCGGGCGCGGGCGGAGCATCGACCGGAAGTTCATCGGACGGCGGTTCTGGAGGCTTGTGGATTCCCGGCGACGCCGGCCCGGATGGGCCTCCCAGCGATGCGTCGTGCGTAGGCGTCGAGAGCAAAGCGACCATCGTCAAAAAACCTATCGATTTCATCGTCTTGCCCGACGAATCCGCATCCATGGGCGATACGCGCGACGCCGTCGCCAATGCAATGCAAACCGAAGTAAAGAATGCGCTCGATGCTGCCGGCATCGATTATCAGGTCATTTGGCACGGCCAATGGCCACTGCCGGGACTGATGGGCAAAGTCATTTACAACAATGTCGCGCTCGGATCTGGCAATTCCGCAATGTTCACGCCGGTTCTCGATTCGTTCAATTCCTGGTCGCCGGCCGTGCGTAGCGACGCGCTCAAAGTCTTCGTCCAATTCACGGATGCGACGAGCGGCGATGGCGGCTCGATTGCGGGGTATTCGGGCATGTTCGACGACGTGATTCTCGGCTTGTCCCCAACCTTGTTCGGCACGACGGATGCCCGGAAATTCAGCCACCACGTATTCATTGGAATATCGGAGAAGTCAACCGCGACAGACCCTTGGTTCCCAATGGAACCCGTCGTGGGCGTGACCTGCGGAGGCAACTACAGCGCGGCCCCGCCCCTCGAGGAACTCGCCCGCCGCAATGCGGGCTTCCGATTCCCCCTGTGCCGGCCCGAGCTATTTGCGGGCGTATTCGATCGAATCGCGAAAACCGCCATTGAAGGAGCCAGCGTGCCGTGCGAATTGGTCATCCCTGAGCCTCCGGCTGGCGAGACAATCGATTTCACGACCGTGGCCGTGCGTTACAAAGCGGGTGATGGCACCGAAAAAGTGTTTCTTCGGGCGAAAGACGAGACCGAATGTGCCGCGGATCGTTTTCTCCTCGACGAAGCATCGCGACGCGTGACGTTATGCACGGCGGCGTGTGGGGTCGTGAAGGTCGATCCCATGGCCACGTTGACGGTGCTCAGCGGCTGCGATCCGATACTTTATTGACCCGAGTGCGTCGACCAGACCATTTCAATAGCCCGTCCTTGCGCGTTCCTTGAATTCCACCCGCAGTCCGCTTTTGGGTCGCGGCGTGGGTAACACTTCAATCGATAGATCCTGCCCAGGTAACGCTGTCCATTCATACTCCCGGACGAGCCTCGCCCCGAGCACGGCCATTTCCAGCCGCGCGTACTCCATGCCCAAACAAATGCGTGGCCCGCCGCCGAAAGGAATCCAGGAAAAACGAGTTTTCTTGTCTTCCGCCCGTTCCGGGTTGAACCTATCCGGATCGAAGCGCTCGGGGTCGGTAAAATGCGCCGCGTTGTAATGCGTGGAGCCGATCGAGTAAAGCACACGCCAATCCTTGGGAATGCGATATCCACCAAATTCACAATCGGCGATCACTTTACGAAATCCCCCACCGACCGGAGGAATGAAGCGCAAGACCTCTTTCATGACCTGATCCATGTAGGGCATTTGCCGAATGACCTCCACCGTAAACGGCCCGGAATGAGCCAGGTTTTTCTGCTCTTGGCGCAATTTCTCCAATACATCGGGGTGCCGCGTCATGAGCAAGCCAAATGAACCAAGCGCCGAGGCCGATGTTTCGTGTCCCGCAAAAAGCAGCGTGAGCAATTGGTCGGCAATTTCCCCATGCGCCAAAGACTCGCCATTTTCATCGCGCGCCGTGAGCAACACGCCGAGGGCATCGGTCGGGTCATCGAGATTTTTGCGTGTGGCAATGGCGGAATCGATGAGCTCGAGCAGCGCCTTTCGTGATCGATATGCCCGCCCGAAGGCCGTGAAAGGAAGATTGATCGGCATTGAGAAGAGACCACTCGTCCAAGATTGAAAATGATCCTTCCAAACTTGAACCTTCGATTCGTCTCCAAGAATCAGCGCACACGCGACGTGAAACGCGTATTCATTCATTTTTGGACAAAACGCAAATGTCCCTTCTTTCACCCACTTCGCGAGGTGCTCTTGCGCAATTCGATCCATTTCTGGAACCGCCGTAGCCAGTTGCTTGTGCCCGAATACCTGTTGCAGCACCTTGCGACGATTTTGATGCGTCGCCCCTTGCACCACCGAAATGCTGCCTTGTCCGAGCAATCGCACCGTGCTCGGCGGAAATTCGCCTTGAAAATATGCGCCTTCGTGGCTAAGCACGAAACGCATCGCCTCTGCACCGCTCATCACGATCGTCGGGCGACCAAATAGGTTCGTCTTGGTAATGGTTCCGCCTTGGGCACGTTGGAGTGAAAACCCGCCCATGTCTCGCAAAAACGCAAAGGTCTCGCCAATGAGCGGCAAACCCATGTTGCCCGGCGGCAACGGTAAGGTCGATTCATTCTTCGACACGTGATCTCTCCTCGATTGATATGATGCATTTCGGGTGAATCGAATGCGGTTCGAATGGCCGAGAAGAGCAGAGTTTTAGGGCGAAGTCAAGGGGACTTTGACGACGCTCGGCGCTCCAGGTCGAGCCGTCAATCCTCCTCGCACGACGCTTTCGCCACCTGCAGCGACACCCGTTTGGTTCCATTCGCGACCCATTGCGTGCCGACTTCTTCGAAGCCGAACTTGTCATGAAATCGGCGCGACGCTTCATTGGCCGGAACGATGTTGTATTCGCACGTAATCAGCGGAATGTCACGAGCCCGCGCATATCCGAACAAATCCGTGTACAGAATCGTTCCGAGTTTGTGCCTCGCGAATGACGCCGAGACGACGATTCGGTCCACATAAACAAAAGCCGAATACCTGGCGACAAACCACAAGAAGTTTTCGCTCGTATACGGCGAATCTTGCTGCATGGCCAATAAAAAGGCGCAGGCCGTTCCGTCAATGCACGCAACTTTGTGATAACAGGAAATGCCGTCGAGGTGCCGCAATCGCTCCATGTCCATGGCGCTCGTTTGCTGCACTTCGGCATCGTTGAGCTCCACGATGGCCTCGAAATCGCTTTCCTGTGCGTCACGAATGGAGACTTGGTTCATGACGACATCCTACGTTTTCCCTCGTTCGGCATCTGGGTAGCGTTCTCTGAGCTGCGCAATGTATGCCGGAAGTTCGGCCTCGGAAGCAAGGAATGTCGTCGGCGCGTTACCTGTCTTGAGGGCGTGCAGCGCCCTTGTGACCATTCCGAGCAAAATCCGCACGTGAAAGCTGGCGCCAATGACAATGGCCTCGCGAACCCACTTCGAACGTGGGTCCGTCGTCATTCTTTTGCGCGCCTCAGGCGAAAAGTCACCTTGATTTTTGACGTGCATCGCCAGAAAAAATCCCTTCTGGGCATTCGGCACGAGCTCGAAAATCTTGGCTCCAGAAGTAACGTCGTCGGCGGAGACATCACCGCTCCAAGCGATATGACCAACGTCAGTCCCCTCGGACCAAGCCCGATGGCTTTTGTTGGCACCAAAGAAGAACTCATTTTCGTACGGAGACATAATCGGTACGCCCGAGCATACCAACGGCGCCCTCATCCACAAAGAGAATTTTGGGGGGACCGCGATCCGTGGTGCGGAAGGGCTCGAAGATGATTGATGACATATCCAAGCAGCCGTCGTGGCCTACGTTTTCTTGCTCCACGGTCGCCACTTCGCGTACCTTCGTCGCCGGACGTTATCACCGATGATCAGCGCACTTTGCACGTTCGAGGGACCGGTCACCCAAATTCGAGTCGTGGCGAGTTTTGAGTTTCCCGGATTCTGCTCGTACGCTGCTTCCCCATGGTGGCGTTGTTGAAGAGTTTTTGAGCGGTCCCCGCGACGTAAAACCCGCATAATACGTCGGCCGAAGGTGTAGCCGCGAGCGTGGCCATAACGATCGGAATCGTGAGGGCAAAAGTACGGACGCATTTGGATATGTTCGCCATGGTGTCACGATTGCTTTGCACAACGCTAACGCTTTGGTGTCGCCGCCCGTCGAGAAAAATCACCGACCGAAACGTCGATCTCCGCTGGCAAGCAAGAGCACAAAAATCAGGCATCTCCATGTCTTCGCGTCACGCCCCACGTCATGAACCTATATCCTGACGCCGGCGTAACGACGCTCGATGCGATACTGACTGGCATCGAGAAATAAAAACGGGGCCAGATCCGAAGTACATCCATCGAATCGGCAAATGTCAGTATCGCACATACATACATGGAGGATCTCATCTGATGCAGAATTGGAATCTCGGACCAGCAGCGGCAACGCTCATTCTCCTGCTCGTCGGCTGTGCGTCCGCGCCTCCCCCCACGAAGCAATTGCATATCGTCAACCTGATGCCAGCTCATCGGGCGTGGTGGACGTCAGCGGCAAAACTCGAGCAAAACTCGCAAATCCGCCTCCTACGGGAAATGCTCGTCGAACGATACCCTGAGGTCTATACAAAAGAGGTTTTGAAATTCGACCCCACGACCGACCTCGATACCTGGTATCCCCGTTGGTATGGATGGGTTTCTCCGGGAATGGGCAAACTCGATACCCTTGCGGCATCGTTACCCGCTACCATACCGGCAATCGAAACGCGATTCCGAAACGAGTTCCCCGATTTCGCATTTGGAGGCAACATCTATTTCATCAATGCGATAGGCGCTTTTGACGGCGCGGTGAGGTCTGTCAAGGGACAACGTAGCCTGCTTTTTGGTCTGGACGTCGTCTGCGCGATTTATGGAGACAAAGCCGCGATCGAGCCACTCTTCGACCACGAGTTTTTTCATCTCTACCACGACCAATACTTCGTAATCGGCTCGGGCGACACGCAACCTCCTCTGTGGAGCGCACTATGGCGAGAAGGGCTCGCAACCTACGTCGCGCGACGTATGAATCCGAAAGCGACCGACCTCCAGATCTTCGGCCTTCCCGAATCGACGCCAGCGCGTGTCGACCAGCGCCGCCCGCAACTCGCAAAACAATTCCTCGCAAAGATGACCTCGACCTCCGAAGAAGACTATGCGACATTTTTTCTTGGCAATTCGTCGACATCTGATCCGCCAAGCCGCTCCGGGTATTACCTGGGGTATCTCGTCGCGGAGCGCATTGGACGATCGACGCAGCTCGCACGGATCGCAAAGCTTTCAGCGGAAATGGTACGAACGCGCGTCGAGGAGGAATTGCGCGCCATGGCGAAGGAGTGAGGTATCCTCGGGGAATGCGGGATGGGTCAAGGAAAAGGGAGATCGGGTCAGGCGATCCCCATCCTCCGTGCGATTTCGGCGACTTTTGCGTTTCCCGGATTCTCCTCGTAGGCTGCTTCCACGAGTTTTCTTGTGGACCCGTGCGCCTCGGTATGTTCGACCAATTGAAACACCGTGTCGCGAAGATTGCCTTCGCCAGCCACCGCATTCAGATTTTGGCCGGTCCCGTACCAGGCTGATAACTTCAAGCGCCCGTTCGTCGAGTTGCATTCAACGAATTTCCGACGCTTTCTGACTCATTGCCCTAGCGCAAACTCTCCAATACTTTATGGAACGCCTCATGGACGTCGTGGAACTTGGCGTCGAATTCGGCACGTCCGCCTGTAGGCTTTGCACACTCCGCCTCGAGGCTACTCACGGCACTGATGAGACCCTTCGCCCCTGTTTGATAAGCCTCTTCTTTTGCATGCGCTGACTCGGGAGGATTCTTTTCAATCGCGGCTGCACGTTGCACGAATGTCGGAACGGCCTCGCACGTCTTGACCTCGCGCTCGGGACTCTTCGGCGCATGCCACAAGGGAGCGAGTACATCGTGCATTTCGCGTACCGAACCCGTCATCTCTGGATGTTCATGCGCGCCGTGCTCGCCGTGCTCATGGTGACCGTGTGCGTCTTCGGCAGTAGGTGTCGCCGCGCGACAACCGCCAATGACAACCGAGCAAATGGCGACGGTGACACACGCCAGCGTGTGCGAGGAGAAAATCGATGTTGTCTTCATGGCGGGCTACCTAGCACCAAATTCCACCAAAAGGTAGACCGATGTGATGCGGGGGAAATCGGGATCGAGTTGTTCATCAACGACGTGCCGAGTATTGCTGATCGTTCGCCGGTCGGACCTGCGTCAACATGACGCAGGAAAATCGCAAGGATTTGGTACACCATCCGCCCGCATTCGAGCGTGTTCATCAGGTTTTCACAGCGGATCGCCAATCACGGCTATGCCCCCACCGTCGACCAAGCGAACGTCGCCGCCGGAGCGGAAAAGACCTACGATATCACGGGGTCATCGATGCACAGCCACAGCGTGACCCTCACGGCCGCGGACTTCATGACGCTCGCCCAGAACCAGCAGATAATGGTGACATCCACAACAGGCGGCGCACACACCCATTCCGTCACCGTCACGTGCGCCTAGGCCAATACGTGATTGAGGCGATCACATGACCACCCCAATCCAAAATCCGTTGTTCAAGGCTGCGTCGATG